>JBGOTQ010000046.1:0-27434 GCA_041476565.1 Terriglobia bacterium
ACAGGCGCAGCAGCACATCGCCGAAGGCCACGGCTGGTGCGTTGACCTCGATTTGGAGAAATTCTTCGATCGAGTCAACCACGACAAGTTGATGGGTCAGATCGCCAAACGAGTTCGGGACAAGCGGCTGTTGAAGCTTATCCGAGCATTCTTGAATGCCGGGGTGATGGAGAACGGGCTGGTGAGTCCCAGTGTGGACGGGACTCCACAAGGAGGACCACTTTCGCCCTTGCTTAGCAACCTCGTGCTCGACGAACTCGACCGGGAGTTGGAGCGCCGGGGACATCGTTTTGTTCGATACGCGGACGACAGTAATATCTATGTTCGCAGCGAACGGGCGGGTCAACGGGTGATGGACAGCATCACGCGATTCATCACTAAACGACTCCAGCTCAAGGTAAACGAGGCGAAGAGTGCGGTGGCGCGACCGCAGGAGCGGAAGTTTCTTGGGTTCAGCTTTACGGCCAGTCCGGAGGTCAAGCGCGTCATTGCGCCAAAGGCCTTGGATCGGTTTAAACAACGAATCCGGGAGATCACGCGACGGGCCAAGGGCGTCAGCATGGAAACGACAATGGAGGAGTTGGCTCCGTACCTGCGGGGCTGGCGCAGCTATTTCGGCTTCTGCGAAACGCCCGAAGTGCTGATTTACCTCACCCGTTGGGTTCGATTGCGGCTCAGGGCTGCTCTGTGGCGGCAGTGGAAAACACCGCGTCGTCGCCGAGCAGCGCTACTGGAGTTGGGGGTTCTTCCGCGGTTGGCCAGCAATACCGCCGGTAGCGGGCGTGGCCCTTGGTATCTCGCACGGGCCAAAGCCCTTTCTGTGGGGCTTTCTAATGCGTACTTCAAATCGCTCGGACTTCCGTCATTGTTCGAGGAAATGTCGGCGTAACCATCTCGAACCGCCGTGTACGGACCCGTACGCACGGTGGTGTGGCAGGGGTCAGCGGGTGACCGCTTCCCCTATGCCGATCAAACAGGCTCTTGTTTACTAGAGCCATACCTGTTGCGTAATCCGCATTTCATTCCGAACTCTTGCGGTTGTTCTCAAGCTAGCTCTCAACGGGCAGTTCCTTAGCCACAATTGACCGCCGCCCCAGTTCATAGAGACCTCTCCCAGATAGCCCTTTTGGCAATTCGGCTCATTGTTGACTTTCCAGTGCATTCCCTTTTCGAACCTGTTTCTCCCGTTGTTCCTTCCAAAAGCTCGAAGACCTTGATGAGCCTCCTTCGAAACTCTAATTCAGGAACATCATGAAAATAATCCACGGACTTCCTTTTCTCAAAGATGACTCCCGATCGCTCTCCGGCCGTGTGAAGAATTTCCAGTGCCACATTCGGATTCCCGTTCATCACTGGAAGAATCTTGCTAAGTCCTTGGGTCAATAACGGTATGCGATATTGTTGCGGCATTGGTGATGCTAAAGCCCACTTGAGTCAAGCACTCTCCTAGGAGATAACAGTCTAGGCCGAGCAGAACCGGTGCGATTGGACTCATTCATCATTAGGCCGTCGTGGCGAAAGGCACATCGTGCCGACTTTTCTCAACGAATCCGCCAGTGAGCGGCTACACCTTATGCGATGTTACGTTGGCCCGGGGCGCATGCGGTCTTTACTGAAGTCTGGGAGTGATGTTAGCGAGATTCATTCGCACTGAACCAAACGAGGCTCTCATGGAACCAATCGAACCCCTGGAACCTATCGACACGGAGATCACCGAAGAAAAGCCGGCACCGGAGAAGGGCAAGAAACGGCTGAGGCTTTATGCTGGATTGGGCAGCGGCGTCCTGGTTGTGGGTCTCGTTGGATTGTTCATCGCAGTGAGGACCAAGCAACAGGGAGCGCTCCTGTCACTGTCGCCTGACGATTTGGAGCAACAGAAGTACGACGCACAGCAGAAGGAAAATGAGCACAACAAAGCCGCTCAACTCCGCAACGACATGTTACTGATGCGCAAAGAGGATGATACGACCACGCAGCTCAACAACCTGATGAGCCAGCTTCAGAAGAACGATAGCTCCAGCCTCCCCGTTCCCGCCAGCGATGACAAACAAGTTCGTGCAGAGGAGGAGGCCATTGCCGGGGTGATCCGCGATCCCCGGCGGGTTGGCTCCACCGAACCCCTTTCCTACGAACCAAGTCATGGTCCGCGGAGCAGCCGAGAATCGGGCCTGAATGAGTCACGGGGCAGCGATCAGCCCATGTTTGTCTATAGCCGCAGCTTTGGCGGAGCCAAATATCTAGATGCTCCCAAACAGAGAGCCGACGCTCCCACTGCTCCAAAGCCAGAATCGGAGGGCAGAGAGGCGGCACCTCCTCACTTGAATTTTTCGGAGACAGCTCAGAAATCCCCGGGGAAGGACGAAAAGACTGCTCTTATCTACACCGAGTTTCCACCGGTCACTCTATTTGAAGGGGAGATGATCGATGCTGTCCTGGTCAATCGGATCATCGCCGATACCGAGCCCTCACCTGTGGTCTGCCAAATCAGCAAGGATGTTTTCGAGAACAGCGGCCGCTACGTGGTCTTTCCGGCCAACTCGCGGATTGTGGGCACGTCCCAGGTAATCAACTACAAGGGCGCCCATCGACTCTTCATCTCTTTCCATAGGATCATTCTGCCGAATGGCCCTGCCCTCGATTTTCCCGGTAGCCGAAAAGCGCTCAAAGCCTTGGACGAAACTGGAGCCCTTGGGGTCTCATCCCAAGTCAACCGGCACTGGTTCCTGCAGTTTGGCACAGCGATTTTCTTGGGTGTGCTGGATGGACTAGCTGGGGCCGCCCAACGTGGCTCCGAACTCTTGTCACAGTCTTCGATCATCATGGACCGCACCTCTAGGAACTTTGAACGCATCCTGGATACGATCATGGCCCAATACTCCTCTATCGTTCCAACGATCACGGTGTATCAGGGGCACAAGATGAAGGTCTATCTTTCGGACGACTTACTGATTTCATCGTATGCCCCCATCAAGGACCGCAGCTACTATGCGAACCGGTAGACCATCCTATTCTTCTTGTGCTGGACCCAACGGTCACCGGCACGTGTGTCTAGTTGTTGCCATGTTGCTGCTTGGCCGCTCTGACCTCGCAGCCTCGAGCATGCCAAAGGTCGACCCGCGCGAGATTCTGGCCGAACTGCGCCGTCTCGGCGCTCGCAAATCGTTTTTGACAGATTCACCCGATGTCTATCTAGAACCGAAGAGCCTAAACCGGTTCTTTACCGAGTCCATCTACCGGAAGCTCCAAGGGAATGCGTACTTTGGCTACGACTACGATGAGGGATTTCAACTTGTTGGGAACACGGTCCAAATTGAAGTCGTCAAAGATCTGACTCCTAACGCTTGCTGTCAAACAGCCTTTCGGTTGGCACTGGCGCAAGGGCTGCAAGCCCAGGGCTTAACCGTCAAGCCATCAGCTCCCCTCCAGATCGGTGTCTGCATTGTGGGTGTGAAACCACAAGAGACACCAAGCACTTTACCAGGCTTGATGGTCGAGGCTTATCTCAGAAACAGCGTTCAAAAGAAATCGTTTTTCATTCGCTATGGGACTGGCCACCCGCGTGGCTTGGCTCCCGCGATCCGACTTTCAGCGGAGATGCTGGCCGCTCGACTAGTGGCAAAAAGGCCGGAAATGAGTACCCATGACACCCAGCGCCACCAATCTCGATAAAGAGTTACTCAAAGTATCCCTAAGCCCCATTGCACGGCTATTAGACGACCCGCACGTCACCGACATCATGATCTATGGCAGCAAACAAGTCTACGTGCGAAGTCGTAACGGCAGTTTTGAGCATGCTGAGGTTTCCTGGCTTTCTGATGAGGATCTCGTGACAGCAGCCAAGACCATCGGCCGCCAGATGGCTCGAAGACTCGATCAGCGCGAGCCCATCCTGGATGCGCGGCTCCCAGACAAGTCGAGGGTTAACGTCATCATTGAGCCCTGTTACAACCGGGGTGCCTGCATTGCCATCCGTAAGTTTCCCGTGGATCACTTTACCTGGTCGGACCTGGTGGGCTTTGGCTCCATCGATTCGACCGGGGTTAGGATCATCGAAGCACTGGTTCGCTTGGGGACGAACACCCTCATCTCGGGAGGCACCGGCTCCGGCAAGACATCTCTTCTCAACTGCCTGTGCTCCTTCATCCGGGATACCGATATTGTGGTCACTGTGGAAGACGCGCGAGAGATATCGCTCCACAACGAGCTCTGGGTGTCTCTCGAAACCAAGCGGGCGCTCGACGACGACGACCGCGAAGTGACCCTTCGAGACCTGATTCGAACCAGCCTGCGCATGAACCCGCGTTGGATCATTGTTGGGGAAGTGCGAGGTGCGGAAGCGCTGGACCTGGTCCGGGCTTTTAATACTGGGCACTATGGCGCAGGTACGATTCATGCCAACTCGGCTTATGACTCGCTGCTGGCTTTAGAAAGCCTGATCCTGCAGTCTGGGCTGGACGTACCTGCGCGTGCCATTAAGGAGATGGTCGCCCGCGCCATCCAGATTGTCATCCAGGTGAGCCAACTCCCTGACCACTCCCGTAAAGTGATGGAAGTAGCCGAGATCCAGGGCCTTGATTACGAACACTCTTCTGGTTTCCCCACATACAAGCTGCAATGCCTCTACCGATTCGAGTTCTCTCACTACGACCCAGAACATAAAGCCCATGGCGATTTTGTTATCCAGCAAAGCCCCTCGTGGCTCGCCGATTTGAGAATGGTACCCAACTATCAAGTCCCTGACTTTTGGCAAAGTGACAGCGGTCACACCGCGTCAGAGTTTACGTTGCGATAGCAGTCCCCGTGTAAACCGTCAAACAAGGAGGAACTTACATGCGGCGTCAATTCATCTCTGCCAAGCAACAGGCCTACGACCTGGCTGCGTTGATTGAAGCCGAGAGCCAACAGAAGCTTGTTGCCGTTCCCTGCAATCACGGAAGCGCCATTGCTGTTTACGACGGAAAGAAAATCTCGTTGGTCAACTGCGGTGAGATTGCCACTCCCCAGGCACTTCGGAGCTATGTCGCTGAGCGGATGGCAGCCGGCACCAGCAACCTTGAGCGCAGTTCATCTTCTCGTATGAGATTTCCCTCTTCCGGAGGGGTGGTGGTTCGCAGAACCGTCGGGGTGAATCCAGTGCGTGCCAAAACCCACCCCGGCGGGCCTCGCCTGCCACGCCTCCCAAGAGGGGAATAATTGTGCTTCTCTCATGGCCGATGGCGCATCGGTCTGGTGCATGGAGAATTATTGTGCAACTCAAGCACAGAACTATTCGGAGGTTAGGCATGAAATCAATGCCCTTGCTGTTGGCAGCTCTGATTTTGCTGGCACCCGCCTTTGCCCAGGACAGGACTTATGCCATCGAAGAGTTACGCGACGAGGATAGTAAGGAACCTTCTCCCTTTTCTATCACGCGCGTTGTGGCATTAACCAGCGGACTGCGTCTTTTCTTCTCGACGTCAAATATTGAACAGGTCCGCAATCTCCTCGATTCCGGTTCTTTGGAGGCCCAACTCTCTGACAACGAAGCCGGAATAGCCACAAGCCCGAGCATTTCTCTGGGAAAGGCGGTCTGGTGCAACCAGGTCAACGAGCCTGTCTACCTCGCTTATTCAGACCCGTTGCCAGCGTGCGCTGGTCGACCCCCAGTTTGCATTGAGTATTACTTCGAGGTTCCGGCGAGCCTGGGCCCCGGTCGCGATCTGGCCATTGGCCAGGATCCCGATTATTTATGGCTTGTCGAAGAGAGTGGAAGCTCTTAGACCAGCAGGCTTTTTCTCGCACTGCGATCATTTTCATGGTTGCGGTTTAGTTTTAACCCTCGAACGAGAGGAGGCATTATGAAAACGATTACCTCCTGGGACTACATCCGGGACAACTTCGATCCGCAAGATCGGCTGGCCATCGTCATCAAATTTCAGCAACAGGGGCTCGTGCAGCGCATCGCCACTGCCGAGAAACTAGCCTTGCCCAGGTTTCAGGCTTGGCTTCGCCGGGCCAACGCTCATGGAGGCGACGTCTATATCTCCGCTAATGCCTTGAGGCCGGAATCGACCTCCAGGACCCGTGCCGATGTTCATCACATCCGGCACGTTTATCTCGATATTGACCACAACGGACCGGCAGTCGTGGAGAAGCTTCTCAACGATCCGCGCATTCCAAAGGCGAATTACCTGCTCAACACTTCTCCTGGAAAGTTTCAGATGCTTTGGAAGGTCCAGAACTTCAGCATGGCTCAGGCGGAGGCCCTCCAGAGAGCCATGGCCGCAGAATTCGGAGCAGACAGAGCCGTGGTCGATGCCGCCCGAGTGCTCCGAATTCCGGGGCTATATAACAAAAAGTACCCTCAACTCCACCAGGTTACTGCCCAGCGGCTTTCCAATGAGGTTTACCGTCCTTCAGACTTCCATATCGCGATTGAGATCGAGAAAGAGTCTCCTCAGCAGATACAGCCAAAACCACTCGCATCCCGCCCTGAAGGGCGAATCAGCCAATCTGAACGCGACTGGGCCGAGACCTTGCAGCGTCTTAAGTGTGGCGAAGACCCAGCCGTGGTCCAGGCAGCTTTAGAGCAGAAGAGGCAAGACAAGCATCGGCCATCCTATTACGCTGCAAGAACCGTAACGCGTGCACTGGCTGAGCTAGCCCGCCGGCATTCCAGAGAGCCGGAATTCGAGTTGTGATCAAGATGTTTACCTGTGCAAAGATTCGAGACGGCAGCAGTTATTTGAGTAATCACCTGGCGGCTAACGACTACTACTGCGAAGGAGAGCATGTAACCGGAAGGTGGATTGGCAAAGGATCCACTCTGCTCGGTCTGGAAGCCCAGGCGATTGGCAAAGACGATCCCGCCTTTGAAGCTCTGCGCCTCAATCAGCACCCCAACGGCTCTGGCCAATTGACCCCCCGCAACATGGAGAAATCGATCCGCTTCTACGACTTTCAATGTTCGGCTCAAAAGTCGGTCTCGGTCATGGCCGTCACCCTCGGCGACCACCGCCTTTACCAAGCTCACGACCGGGCTGCGCGGAAAGCCCTGGGTGAACTGGAGAAGTTCGCAGCCATCCAGGCCGGTCAGGGGAGGTACAAGCACCGCGATACCACTGGCAATCTTTGCGCGGCCGCCTTCCGGCACGACGCTTCCCGTGAGTTGGACCCACAACTCCACACTCACTTCGTGGTCGCCAACGCCACCTGGGACGCTACAAGTGGCCGCTGGCTGGCTCTCGAAACCCACGACATGTTCAAGGCCATCCGCTATGCAGGCAAGGTCTATCAGAATGAAATGGCGCGGGAATGCCGGCGGCTGGGGTATGAGATCGAGCACATCCGCAATGGCAAGGGTACCGTCGAAGGCTACGAGATTAAAGGCGTATCGGCAGAGATCCGCCAGCGTTTCTCAAAGCGGCGGGCCGCAGTTGAAGCGGCCATCGCTGAATTCGTGGCTCAGCGAGGCCGCCAGCCCACCACGGCCGAGATCACCGAGCTAACCCGCCTGACCCGCTCGTTTAAGTTGAAAGAAATCACAACACCTGAGGTGCGAGCCCGGCAGCGGGCCCAGCTGGCTCCGGGGGAGCTTGCTGCGCTTGAGAGCATGCGTCAGAAGGCTTTCTCGCGGCAAGTGTCTGAACCCACACTTCTGGCCCCAGAGAAAGCGCTGGCTGCGGCCAGGCAGCATCTTTTTGAGCGGCGCTCCGTCTTGGCAGGTCATGAAATCCTGGCTGAAGCACTCAACCAGAGTCTGGGAGCGTTGGATCGACTGGAACTCACCGCTGCTCTCGCTGCTTCGGATAGTGGACTATTGCCTGTTGGCGCTAAGCCGGCAGAGTCTCTCAACCAACCCTATGCCACTCCGGAGGGCCTGGCTTTGGAGCGCTGGGCAGTCGGTTTTGTCAATGGTACCAAGCAGACATTTTGCCCTTTGGGTCCAACCGAAGGAATTCCATTCCATTTTCAGTCCGACGAGCAGCAGCACGTTGTCCTTGAGACCCTGAGTTGCACCGGCCAAGTCTGTTCCATTCGCGGTGTGGCAGGTGCTGGCAAAACCACTAGTCTCCATGAGATTGCCCGATCGCTTGAGGCCTCTCGCCAGCGTGTTTACTACCTGGCCCCTACCGCATCGGCCGCCAAGGTTCTCAAAGGAGATGGTTTTGGCACTGCCACCACAGTCAGCGACTTTTTGACCAATCGGGTACGGAACGAAGCTGACCAGCTTCGCAACGCTGTCCTCATCGTCGATGAGGCTGGCCTTCAATCCAATAAGCTTGGGGCGGCTGTTCTGAAGGTAGCGGATAAGACTGGTGCCCGAATTCTCTTCGTTGGCGATACGCGACAGCATGTCTCAGTTGAGGCCGGTGATTTCCTTCGCATCCTCGAGGCCCACTCCAGGATGCAGGTCGCTGAATTGCGCACTATTCGCCGACAGGTAGTGAAGGAGTACAACCTTGCCATCCGCGAAATGGCCGCAGGACAGACGGTAGCCGGCATGGAGCGGCTGCATGCCCTTGGCTGGGTACAGGAAGCCAAGACGGGCTATCTGGACGCTGCCGCAGAGGCATTCCTGCGCGAGACAGATGGCGGGAAACAATTGGACCGAGCCCTCGCCATTTCGCCCACCTGGACCGAGAACTACCGCCTTACCGAGGCGATTCGCTCCCGTCTGAAAGCGGACGGTGTTCTTCGAGAAGGTCAAGAAATGGTGGCTTATGACTCCCTGAAGTGGACGCGCCAGCAAATGGGTAAAGCTGCGAACTACCGGCCGGGGATGGTTGTGACGTTTAATCTGAAAGCAGCTGGTATTGAGCGAGGCAAGAGCCTCGTAGTGGAGAGAGTTGAAGGCAATAGGATCTACTTTGAAGGACAAGCGAAACCGTTTGAGCCTCGCTGGCATGGCAGCAGGATCGATGTGGCTGAGCAGCGGCGCATCGAGGTCTCCGTTGGTGACCGCCTTCTGATCCGTCGCAATGATCGTCGGGCCGGAATAATCAACGGCGACGTGGTCACCGTTTCTCAGGTCGCTCCGGACGGCACCATCCGGACTCGTGAGGGCGTGAAGATCCATCCGGAGTTCCGTGATTTCTGCCATGGTTACGTGGTCACCAGCCACAAAGCCCAGGGTCGGACCCACACATCGGTAATCCTGGCAGCCGAGGAGGTCGATGCCAAGGCGGCCTATGTGGCCTGCTCGCGCGGGCGGGAGCGTTGCAGCGTGTTTACTCCTGACTTGGTGCACTTTCTGCATCGGCTGCAGCGTTCCGGAGATCGTACGGCTGCGCTGGACTTAATGCCACCATCTACCGCCAATGTGCAGCCCGCCGGTCCAGACTCGCATTCAATCCAATTGAAGCTTCAGAATCTCTGGGATTCCATCAGGCAAGATGGAGTCTCCTTCACCCAACACCTGCGCCAGGACATTCGCCGTTCCGTGTATCGCGATCTGACTCCGGAGCCGCCGATCCATCGCTCCGGTCTTACTCATGGACCCAGCGTGGAACTTTGAAAGGAAAATTCTATGGCCGCCAGCAGTCCTCTTCAGATCCCCATAGACCAAGTAGTCTGCTATGTGAAACGTGAAAGCCCTTTGGATGGTGCCGTCTTTGTTTCCCTCAACGCTGACCGACGAATGATTCCAGACTCCTGGCTATCTTTGGTGGAGCTAACCGACCAGGCCAGATTGCTGACCTTACATTACTCTGCCGGCACGCTGCGCATTCATGGCCATGAACTGCGAGACCTCTTCGACGATGCTTGCTGTTGTCGGTTGGGAGAGGTTCGTGAATGTGGAGGTCCTCCGCGCCCCCAGGGGCTGTGGATCACTCGGTTTGAATGGAGCTTTCCCATCGAGCGCGACGACATGGGTTCGCTCGCTGCCGACATTGATAAGGAGTTGAAGTGATGCGCGCGCAAATCCCCAATTGTGGGCTTGCAATTTACAGCGGAGCTGTTTGGCGGAATGCGTTTAATGTGGAGCTGAGACGCAATACGTCTAAGCCCGGCTTCGACGTATCGCGGAGTTCCGACAATGTTCCAGCATGTCGTAGCCATGTCGGATGTTTTCTTAAAGTCTTAATAAGAATGCCGGCCACAGTTCCGACGATCTCCCGCATCTTTCGTAAACTCCGTTGATTAGTTTATGCCAAAACCCTATCAGTCAAAACTCATCGCTTATGAGGCCGAGATAGCAGCTCTGCGCGCCACGCGGCCACCCACTCCCTATGCCCGCATCGCAGAGATTCTTTGTGAGAGGTATGCTCTGTCGGTTCACCGAGATACCATCCACAGTTTTGTTCGAGTGCGGTCTCATGGGATGAAGGTTTTCTGCTTCGCACCGCAAGTAGAAACGGTCTGTTTGGATCTCAAAAGAAAGACTTCGGTCGGACCGAAGCCTTCTGGTGTCGGCCTCTCTGCTCTGTCGTCAACCACTGACCCCAGGCCTGCGCCAAAATTCAACTATATACCCAGCGATCGCTATAACCTCACTCGGCTGACAACCGAGCAGGTCGACGCCATGGAAAGGCAATTTCACGAAGGAGAAAACTAATGGCCTCAAAGGTTCTTTTCACGGCTGGCGCCAAGGGCGGGACTGGCAAGTCCACTGCTGCCCGTCTGCTCATCACCTTCCTCCGCCAGAATAATGCGGATCCCCTGCTACTGGACCTCGACGACGAAAGTTCTACGCTATCTCGTTTCTTCCCCGAAGCTCAACGAGTGACGATCAAGAAAAAGTCATCACATGATGTTCTGGTCGAACAAGCGATCAGCGGCACGCACCCCCTGATCCTGGCTGACCTAAAGGCCGGCACGGGACGCGAAGTTCTCGACTGGTGGTTGGACGTACCTTTCGAAGAGCTTCAGGCCATGGCGGTGACTTTTGTGTGTTTTGGCTCCATCACCAGCTCGCCGGATAGCGTTCAGTCGTTCCTCACCTGGGTTGCTGCCCTGCAGGATCGTGTCTCCTATGTTGTCTTCAAGAACCTCAAAGACGGCGAGTACTTGCCTGACTACGAGCAGACCGCAGAAGCCGCTCAGTTCCGCAGCCTCTTCTGCCCTCATCATGTCGTTGTTCCCCGACTGGATGAAGAATACCAAACCGAACTGGAAAGGTTGAACTTAACTATCGCTGAGGTTCTTGATTCCTCTGATGGGATTTCAGCCCGGAGGAAGGACCTGGGGCCAATACTCTCACGCCTGTTGGTCCGGGCTAGGCTGCGCAGCTACCAGAGAAGGATTTACGAGCAGTTCGACCCCATCCGGGCTTTGCTGTTGCCCGAATAACGAATAGATCAAAAGGAGGTTATCTATGCAGGACTTAAAACCAAACCAGTCTACAGCCCCCGAAAACAGCAATGACGGTGCCAGCATTGCTGATGCAGGCGCGTTTGCCGGTGAACCCCTGGAAGGTTCGGGTTTCGAAGACGAGATACCCGATCCTGAATTCGAGTGGAGGGATTAGTTATGGCCGACACAACTAAACGCGATCTTCGCCAGGAAATCACCGATCAGATCATCCGAGCTCTAGAGCAAGGAACCGCCCCCTGGCAGAAACCCTGGCAGGCTGGGGTCCTTGAATTGCCATTCAATCCGGTCTCGGGAAAGCCCTACCGTGGTGGCAATGTTGTCCAACTGATGGTCGTGGCTTCAGGTAGAGGTTACGACGATCCTCGCTGGCTCACTTACCGGCAGGCGCAAGAGAATGGCTGGCAGGTGCACCGAGGCCAAAAAGGTACCCAAGTAGAATTCTGGCAGTTCCCCAACCGTTCCCCAAAACCGGACGGAGAATCGAGGGACGAACCTGCCAGATCGGAACGGGATTCTTTCATTTACAGGGCGTTCACCGTCTTCAACGCGAAGCAGATCGACGGCATCCCGACGCACACGCCGCGTGTACGCCAGGAGTGGGAAGTTGTTCAAAGCGCCGAAGCCATCCTGAACAGCTCCGGCGCCCGGATCGGCCACGATCAATCCAACCAGGCCTTCTACAACCGCCGCACGGACAGTATCCACTTGCCCCCGACCACAGCCTTTAAGACTGCGCCAGACTATTATGGAACCGCTCTCCACGAGCTCATCCATTGGACTGGCCACCCATATCGCCTGAATCGGGAGACCCTGACCGATTCCTACCGCTTTGGGGATTCCAATTATGCCCGGGAGGAGCTGCGTGCCGAGCTGGCCAGCGTGTTTCTGATGGCCGAGCGTGGCATTCCCCATAATCCAGAGCGCCACGCCGCCTACTTGAATTCCTGGCTGGAAGCCTTGCGGAACGACAAGCACGAAATCTTCCGTGCCGCCCGAGACTCCCACAAAGCAGCCGATTTGCTGCTCCAGCTAGAGCTGCACAAGTCGCTCGACATGGCGCTGGCGGAAGTCATCAAACCTTATGCGCCCAAAGATCTGACTCCGGAACCGGAATTGAAGAACGCGGTCGTTCTGGCTCCAAACAGACGGGCTGAAGCTCAGATCGAACTGTGAAGTGGCCGTTTAGGAAGGAATAGACCATGACTGAAGCTGACAACGGTCATTTCGATCAGCTCGCCGAAGGACTTTCCCCCGAGCAGCGCTCAGAGTTCTTTCGGGTCCTGCACGAAACTGGCATCACCGCTCGCGATGTGGAGCTGGCACGGCTGCTGCGTGTTCTGCAACTCTACAAGGCCTACTACGAGACCATTCCGTCAGCGGTTCAGGCAGCCGTCGCCGACATCAATCGCCTGAAGCAGGAGACTGCCGCGCTCAGCGTCGCGGCTACCCAACAGGCTGCCAGTCTCTCCAAGATCGCCGCGGAAGTCCTCGTTGAAGCTCAACACTTCTACGGCCAATTGGAAGGGATCCACCTGCACGTGGAGGCCGCTATTCAGAAGTCGGCTGAAACTCTGGCTGCGCAGATGACTGGGATCCTTCACGCACAGATCGACGAGACCGTTCTCTTGCCTCTCCAGCAGCAACTGACTGTCCTCGAAGAGGCGGACCACGCATTGGATCAGGCTATCGAGAAGAGCAAAACGGCCGCCGCCGAGATGCAGAAGCATGCCGCCGTAGCGCGTCGAATCCACCTCAGCGGCTATGCCCTGGCCTCTTTGATAGTCTCAATTGTTCTTGCGGTAGGTTCGTGGCTCTTCATCCACGACTCTTACACCCGGCAAATGCAACGCGAGCGAGTCGCCCTCGTCCGCGACAGCGACATGAACCGGCAGGTGCTTTTGAAGCTCGCCGAGTCGCGTCGCACTCTTGAGCTGCGCCAGGACCCGAAGCGGCCACGGGTGTATTACCTGGTTATGAAAGATGCTTCCGGCTGGGAATCCAGCCAGCACCAAGGTGTGATCGAATTTACCAAGTGACCAATGACGGCGTCCCTTCTCCGTTGGGGAGAGGTTGGCGTGAAGCGCCGCCTTGAATGGACGTAGGGCAGCCCTAGGTGGGGTGACATTACTAAGCAGATTATTCACGGAATCGGCGATTATGTGTCCCAAAAACAAGCAAGTGCGGGCAGGAGCCCGGCTTCCTTTTCGAGCCCCAGGAGGGCGGCATGCTAATAGCCCAGGCAGAAGAGGCCGCAGGACTCAGCTTCTTCTGCCCTGGGAAGGGAACACCGCGTTTAGCTCCCCCTCTCCGCGAACTCGGTTTGTCAGTCGGGGCGAGTTGCAGTGCGGAGAGGGGGGCGAGGGGGTGAAGCCAGGGGTCGGCGTATTTCACTTCATCTCATCTCATTCATGAATTCTATGATCCGAACTATCATCGCCGATCCTCCCAAATAGGAGTCTATCCATGCCCTCACGCGCTTATGTTGCACACGACCACGCCGTCTCTGTCGTGCGGATGTACATCCAGATGATCGTTATTGGTTTGCTCCTGAGCGGCCTAATCTACGCTGCTGTGATAGGGGTCTTTCTCTCCCGGTTCATCGGCGGTCCCATCCCAGAAATCCGGACCGTTAACGGCCAACCTCACATGGTAACGCTGCCAACGGCCAAGTGGCTTCCAGTGATGGCCATTACCAAGTACTACGTCTCGATGAACCCTGGCAACTACTTCCATCTCAGCCTGGTTGGCCAGAAGCAGGCCTACGTATCTCAAGAGAACGTCGAGAAGGATCTCATGCCATTCTTCCAGCGCAGCCGTGTTCTGCGTGAAACCTATTGCCTGGGCATTCGGCTCATTACCCACGGCCGCGTTGACGAACTCCGCTGGATTTTTCCGCTCAGCCTGCTCTTCTTTCCTGGCTTCGGGATCGGCTACTTCTTCCTCTTCAGCTGGGCCAACAAAAAAAACGGCAAGACCCGCTTTGTTCGTGGAGCTGACATCATTCCATTGAAGCAAATGAGGCGGTCTCTGTCCGCAGCCATTGCGGGCGAGAAGAAAGATAACCAGGCCTTGCTATCGCTACGCCTGGGTGCCCTGGCATTGCCTGAGGCGGTCTCCCGACGCCATATCTTCGTGGCCGGTACCACCGGCACCGGGAAGTCCGTGTGCCTGAACAACTATCTCCACAGCCTGAACAAGGTCAAGACCTCCTGTCCATACGTCAATAAGGCGGTTATCTACGACGTCAAGGGTGAGTTCGCTGCCAAGCACTACCAGGACGGAGACATCATCTTCTACCCTTTTGACCGGCGCTCTATCACCTGGAGCTTCTTCAATGAAATAACCGATTACCCAGATCTCGACGTCCTTTGCACTTCGCTCTATGAAGCCCCCAAGGACAGCAAAGACGTTTACTGGTACAACGCCGCCCGAGATATCTTCCGCACTGGCCTGTTCTACCTGCTGCGTGAGGGCAAAACCTCCAATCGTGACATCTGGGAATTCTTTTCGCAGCCACTGCAGCACATTCGCGACGCTCTGTATACCTTGCCGGTGCGCGAGATTGGGGCTCTCAAGCACATCGACAAGGCGGATTCCAACCAGGCTGCCTCGGTAA
Source organism: Terriglobia bacterium (assembly GCA_041476565.1). Taxonomy (GTDB): domain Bacteria; phylum Acidobacteriota; class Terriglobia; order Versatilivoradales; family Versatilivoraceae; genus DATKMG01. The sequence goes on from JBGOTQ010000046.1 coordinate 14,912, forward strand.
TCTCCATTCTCCAGGAGCGGCTCACTTTTTTCCGCTATCTCACCGATCGCGACGGCGACTTCTCGTTCCGCAGATTCATCCACGAAGACTCCGACCGGCGCAACCTGTTCCTTATGAACATCCGGAAATACGACGCCATCTTCCGGCCACTGATGACCTATGTCATCGACATCATGACTCGAGAGGTCCTCTCGCTCCAGGACAGCTATACGCGCCGTATCACGTTCCTCATCGACGAGTTCGGCTCCCTGGGCAAGATGGCCTCAATTTTTGACTTCCTCACCATGGGCCGCTCCAAGGGCGGATTCCTGGTTCTGTCCAACCAGGACCTCGGGTCGGTCGGCAATCTCTATGGCCACGATCAGAAGGAGACGTTCTTCAACAATTTCAATCTGCACCTGGTCTTTCGCATCAACGACCCGACCACGGCTGATTTTTTAAGCAAAGCCTTTGGCGAGCGGGAGGTTGTAAAGAAATTCTCGAGCAGCCAGATGAGTCCAACGGATTACGGCGACCGCATCAGCATCAGCGAGCAGGAGAAGCTGGAGAAGATCATCCTGGCCACGCAGTTTCAGGGGCTGAAGGATTTTCAAACGTATGTGAAGATCGCCAACTATGGAATTACGGCTATGAAGACGCCGCGAAAATTCATACTGCCGATCACTGATGAATTTGTGCCGCGCGACTTCGACCTCCAGCGACTTCTAAAGGAAACTCCGGTGGCGATGCCCCCGGCTGCTGATTCCCAGGTTCCGCAGTTTGCGCCATAGGATTGTTCGGTGGGGTAGTCTGATGGTGAATCGAATGACGGTGAAATCCCTTTTGGAGGCGTGCAATAGATGGGGAGACCCTCTTTCAAGAAGCAGAGGATGGTGGAGCAAGGCAAAGGCACAATGCTCTGGGGTTATTCTCCAATCTCCAAGTTTTCGCTTGGCAGACCGGCACTCTTGAATATACGCCGGAAAAAACCTTCAATTTCTCGAACAAAATGTGAACACAGATGCGTGGATATCCACATTTCCTCGTACAGCCAATCGGAGCTTTGAGGCAAAAGCAACTTGCCTTTATAGGCCTGTAGCAGTTGCTTAGTGCGCTGATCTTCCGGTGATTTCGGCCACCTTCCCCCTCGGTGCACGATGACGTTTCTGAGTTCTTCCAGATCCTTTAAGTACTGCCAAGTGGGGTCCTTCTTAATATTAATGGCTGAAACCCGGACCAGAAACACTGCAGCCTGTTCAATGCCTTTTCCATGTATATCGGTAACTTTGAATGTCGAATTGCGATCTCTACCAACACGCGCGGCGAACGCTGATAGCTGGGTCTCGACGACCGAATGCAGAAGTATGATCACTGAATAAGCCGCGAACCGTGGGACCCAGTGACCAAATCTTTCATCAAGAACTTGGGTCTCTATCTGATAGTCGCCGAAATCCCACTGTTCTTGCTCAGCTAATCGCTTGATCGCTTCACGCTCATCAAACTCGATGGCTGGCGTGGCCTTATCGATCACGTCTAGAAATGAAGCAATTCCCGAAAGTCGCTGGAATGTGACCAAAACCAAAGTGTCAAAGTGGAATTTTGCCATTTCTCTTTTCGCGCTCAGATTGTATCAGTTTTTCACAATCCGTACCCTTTCACCATTTCCTCAATGCCTTTCTTAGAAAAGGATTGAGAGGCTACGGCAATGCGACATGTTGCCGACCATTGGCAGACTTGATGAAAAGTCCGGAATAGGATTCCGGGTCACTAGGCTAGCAACTAGCCTACTGGAGAGGTGCCTGCTCATACAGCCTCTGGAAGATAGACAGGCAATGGCGATCTCAGGATTTGGCACGGCCCTGGTCGGTGCAGGCGCTGCCGTCTCGGTAGAGCCCTGGAACACTGCGAATCGCACTGTCGGTTTCTAGGCCTTGCTCTGGTCCATCCTTGGGTTGGCATCTGCCCTGGCTCTCGCTTTCCAGCTTTTGTACTTGGATGTGATGGGGATTGATCTTGCCAGTGTTCGCACGGGCTCCGCCTGTTCGGCTGGTCCTGCAGCACCGCTCATGCCAGGTTGAAAGCACCGCTTTCAGGCAACCTGTCATTCGCCGTGCTTGTTTGCAGTTCTGCGCTTCACGACGGCTCCACCCGGCGCCGTTTCCCTCGTTTCATTGACTTGTTCCTCATCTTCGGGTGCAGGAACAAGATCACTTTCACTTAAAAGGAGAAACTACAATGGCAAAACCCCAAACCGATCCACAATTCCAGCAACCCAAAGCTGCCACGCAGCAACAGCCGCAGCGTAAGCCAGTCCACGAACTTCGGCTGTCCCGGATCAAAGTAACGATCTGGGAAAACGACACCGACAACGGCGTTCGCTACAACGTCACCATCACCCGGCTCTATAAAGATGATAGCGGCTGGCACCAAACCGAGAGCTTTGGGCGTGACGATCTCCCGATTCTAGCTGAAATCAGCAGACAAGCCTGGGTCTGGATCTTCCAAAGGCAGCAGGAGTCGGAATAACCGACTCCTCCTCTCTTCAGCCCGCCCGGTTCTCCGCCGGGCGGGACTTTTCCCCCCAAAAACATTTGGTCAATCGAAACCCAAGCCTAACAAACGGCGAGCTTATGCGTGAGAAATCGCAAGCGTAACAATGTCAATGTCACACGGCTTTATGGCGATGGTGGCAAGCGGAAATCCAACGAGTTGTTCTCTGGTGAAGATTCCCAATCCTCATCAAAGTTCCGCTTGGCTCTTGACTTTTGTATTGGAATCCGAGCAGCAGTAAAATTGGCTTGCTTCCCTCTCGCCCGGCAAAAGGCTAAGTGGGCATCACCGCTTCGTGAGCAGTGGGATGGCCGGTTTGAAAAAGCTGAACTGAAATAACGGCTTCGACGTTCACCCTTGTAGCACGGAATGCTGGGAATCGCCTCGTACCATCTATCCATTCAGAAGTCGACTTAATGCCAGTCCAAAATGTTGGCTATGGTATCTCGAACGAATTCCCTGAGGCTGTCTCCGCTGAAGTCATTTTCAGAGATACCGATGACCTCAAACCCTCTATTTCGGATGCCAACGACTCCGCGCGACCTCTTGCGAAAGTCTTCTGGGAAACCGTTGGTGTCGACACTAACTCCTACCAGGATGGCAGCGTCCGTATAGGGGACAACGGGCGTAATGAGCTTAAGCAAACGCTGGCTACCCAAGCCGATAAGACTATCGCTCCCAGCCTCCTGGGTGTATATCAAATCTGTACCCTGAATTGCCTGTTCGATAGATGCACGGAGCCGGTTGCGGATCCGGATCGTCGGACTACTCTCGAGAAAATCCTTCCAGTTCCGGGTCCTGATGTTCCTGAACAAACCTGCTCTGATTTCGGCTCTAGATAAAGAGCGTTTTGCATCTAGGAATTGTCGCGCGTGACGGAAAAACTCTCCATCACCGACAAGTGATTCGACTGAGCGGAAGCTGATCCAGCCGAAGTCTCCGCTGTAAGCCTTCCAGATGTTACGGTCCGCCGACCAGTCCGACCCTACCACGACTGAATCTGCTGGAAGCGGCTCTGCTAGAAAGGGAAGGATCTTCGGGTTTTCCGTCTCGACAATTCTCCAAACATTAGCCGAATCGTCCGTAAGGGCTACGAAAAAGTAGCTGGACGCGTTCAGCAGGTGAGGCCGAACAATATCCCTGAGATTCTCGACTTTGACGAGCCGCCTTGGAAACTTCTCCTCTCCATAGGCGCGCGCCAGTCCTTCTGGCTCGACAAGTCTGGAATCGACATTCTGATGTTGACGCAAAGCTTGAGCCAGCCGAAATCTCAGAGTGAACTGTCCATTTATCTTGCTATTGAAACCAGCCTCCCGCTCGCTATAGTCCTGGGCTTCATTCATGTATAAGCCTGCTTTAGCTTCAAGAAAAAAGACTAGTCGGCGACCATCCGGTGTTACCGCGACAATCACGGCATCTGGCCTACCAAAGCCTGCTCGGTTCCCACCAAAACCGGCTTCAACTATAACCATGATCTTGGATTTGTCGGGAATGTCCAAGTAGCAAGGAACCCTAGAGCTAAATTCAATTTGGCGCAGGAACTCAACCGTCTTTAGGCTAGTTCGCAGGTCGAGGAAGAGGGCGTCTACCAGCCCCCTCTCGCCATAGAAATGTATCTCAGAATGGATACCTTTTCTGAGCGCAAGAGAATCATCTGTCATAATCACTATTGTACTCTTCTTAGGCTAGCTCGGAACCTCGCCTCTTTGTTCCCGCGCATGCTCTCTGTTCTGAAAGTACGCGCTGCTTGGCTTCCATAAGCCCTAAGAGTATTGTCTCTGTGCGTTTTCGATCAAGGCGCTCGCGGAGTGAGGTAATCTTGTCCAAGTGGCATTCCTGTAGCTTGCGCCCACCACCGCAATAACAGGGCCACTGATTCCGTATTTTTTTGGCGGTTAGGTACTTCAGGAAGACCATCACGACCCGGATGTCGTCCGAACCGGACTCTGCGAAATAAAACTGAAGGGTGCCTTCCAACCCGTGCTTCCATTCCCCGCCGGGAGGCAGTTTTCCAGTCAGCTTCCGATAAACATGCCATTCGAAAAAGGACCGGACGGGGCCATTCACGAACTGGTCGATTGTGCAGTTCGAGGGGCAGTGTCTCCGGCGCTCTTCTGGTAAGAACAGACAGGCGCGTCCGTCGTCAAAAAAGTGGTTGTTGGCCGTCTTCGGGATCTCCCCTGCCGTCTCGCGGACTATCGGATCTGACTTCGGATAGTCCTCTGGAAATTCGAGTTCCACACTGTACCGAGCGATCGTCATGCCTGACTCCTCGATGACGATGCCTCCACGCAGGAAGATCTTTTCGCCCTCCTGGTAGAGATGGAGTTTCTGCAGATGCCTATCTACTGCCTCTTGTACGGCTTTGTAAAGCGGAAGATCTCGTTCGAACCAGGGCATCATTCGACCGGACACCAGGGACGTGCAGGTGTTTCCCTCCGGCTAATTATAGTGACAATGGCCGCAGCTTTCTGCTCTTTCGTAGGTTCGTCGACCGGCCCGAAAGTTGCTTCCCAGCCTCCATCATCCAAGGTCTTTAGGGTTGCGGAGGCGACCTTCTTAATGCGAGATCTCACCTCTTGAGTTAGGTATTCCGAAAGGTCGTTTCCCGTCGGATTCGCCGGGTCCTCGACGGTGAAGGTGTCGGCGTCATCGCGAAGGTACTCCCATACCCACCGCACCCGTTCAGGAAGCCCGAATGGGGCGTCAGGCAATCGCAGCGCCTTTATAGTAACGAGTTCGAGGACAAAGGTCTTCAGGTTGAGGTAGGTTCGCACATTCCAAAGCTTTAACAGTCGAATTTCACCCAGATAGCCACTCCAGCGGATGTATCCTACTTGCAGGTCGAGGTTCGTCTTGAGCCGCGACTTTTCACGAGTCGAGATGTGGATGAAGACATCAGAGCGCTCGAGGCCGGTGTAGCGGCCGGGAACAACATCAATGTGAAAATCTTTGTCGAGACTGTCCTGATCGTTGCTGTGAAGCCGAAGCGCTGATGTCTTGGGCCGGACAAGGTAATCTTCCTGGAGGGCCTTTTTAAGGCTAGCGAAGATGTCCGCCAAAGTCTCACCTGCGCTCGTGTCCTCGTTCGCGAAATGGCAGGCGATGTCGAGGTCGTAAGACTCGCAGATTATAGTCCCTTTCACGAAGGATCCCGCGTAGCGGATGGTCTTGTCAGAATGGGGAAACGCCCCATCCAGCAATACAACGACGTCTTCACCGCGCTTTTTCAGGTCGGTCAGCTCCTGGCCGTTTGGGTTGAGCGTCTGGCTTTCGAGGATTCTCCGGAGGTACTCGTTCGGGTTCAGGTTCATAGGTCATTCACCTTTGTTGCTAATACGTAGCGCTGAGTGCTCTTGTCAAAGTCGTAGACGTGCACAGTCGGATGCACTTTCTTCAGAAGGTCGTGTCCACAGACGCCAGCGACCGCTGGAGGGACGGCTGCGAAAAGATGGATAGCGGCAAGAGCTGAATCGTCGTCCCGCATCCGGCCGAGCACTCTCTGATATGCAACCTTGAAGCGGATGAGGTCTTCTTGTGTGTTGATCCAGCATCTGGAGGGCGAGCCGTCGGACGGAGCGATCTCGTAAATCGGCATCCTGGCCACGTTTTCAGGTAAGAGATCAATGTTTATCCGTCCGCTCACACTGATGAGCAACACTGCAGTACCGATGCTGCCCGTCTGAAGCCTAGTGACCGTGAAATCTGTCGGGGGACTCCCTTCCTTCCAGCGCCAAGAACTAGAGTCGGTGTGACGCTGGTGAAAATCCGTTGGTATTGAGGAACCCAGCGAGTTCCCGAGAAAAACTATGAGGGGTACCGGAGCGACTGCGAAGACAGAGACATTCCTGACACCGCCACCATTAAGCATAGGGCGGAATGCTCTGTCGACTTCTTCTTTGATCTGGTTCGTGGTGAGACTCCAGAACTCCGGCGAAGCAGTAAAGGCAATTCCGGTGAGGTCGATATCGATGCCTTCCTTGTCACTCATGAATTTCGGCGCGATCGCTTCCTCGATCTGCTTTTGGTGGATTAAGTCCACAACTGCGTCCGCATCAAATCTTGCCCGCAGCCGCAGAACGGTGGTTTTTTGGTCGGGACCGACAGCGGTCAATCCAATAATCCTCTCCTCGTGGTCGCGCTTCATCATCCGTAGCTTCTCGGCTGGAAACTCAGCGACGTGCTCCTTGGAATCGATCAATATGTGGTGAATCGGACAGACCAGCATCAGGTTTTCAATGTCGTTCCGGCGCTCCATCGGCAAAGGGTCATCACCACGTGGGCCGTCCCGGCTCACGGCGACAATGTGACCGATGTTCCCAAAGTTCGCCTCCTTCAAGGTGAGTGAATCGACCAACAAGTAGTCATTGCAGAACTCACAACGTCCGCCGGCACGAGTCCAAAGACGGACTATAGTGAGGTCCGGCAGCTTCTTTCTTGTGGTTCGAGTCACTTTGCCGCTAACAGCCATTGCATCTTCTTTGGAGCAGTGCATTCAAATATTCGCAATACAATACTATATTCACAATAGCGAATATATATTCGCACTGTCAAGCGAAATTTTTCAATGGAAAAAACGTGGAGTCTAGTATACTGTAAGATGGAGTGACTTGGAAACCACACCTGCAATAGTGAAAGGCTTTCCGATGCCAACCGTGGGAGATCGAATCCGAGAGGTCCGCGAAGAACTGAGCATGACTCAAGAAAAGCTGGGCGAACGCGCTAGCCTAAGCAAGGGCTTCCTCAGTGATGTAGAGAACAACAAGCGGAACATTGGGTCTCAGAATCTTTTGAGGATCGCCAACGTTCTAGGCGCCTCGGTCGACTACCTTCTTCGCGGCGAAGTCAGTGAGGCATCGGCATCTGCGCCGATTGTCATTCCACCAGAGCTGTCGCAAGCCGCGGAAGAGCTTGAACTCTCGTATGCGGCGACGATCGAGCTTCTGGAAGCACATCGATCGGTGATAGCTCGCAGGAGTAATCGAGGTCTCAGAAAGTTTGCCGTAGACGATTGGAAGAAGCTGCACGAAGCAATTAGGAGGGTTTTTGGCTGATGGTCACGCCCTCCCTCAAGCGAAGCTTCAAGATTCACGCTTTGGCCGGCGACCTTGGAATCAAGTCCTCGGGCGATCCGGTGCGAGGGATTCTGAAGCTCTGCGACAAACACGTTCGCCGGTTTCTGCGGGACTTTCCAGATTGTGAAACCCTCACAGAAGTACTCGCAATCGTCGCTTCGAGACTCGGCACGAAGTTCGAAGAAATCTACTCGAATGATAAACTGGAAGAAGTGAAAGCCTGCTATCTGCGGCAGGGAGAGAAGTGTTTTGCCACACTGTACGAGGAGCTTTCCGAGCGGGTCTTCGGGATTACGTTCAGGAGAACGTGCAAGAAGCCGTGGGAGCCACCCTTCGTGTCCATAATTGATTGTAGAGGGGACAAACGGCTCCGATCCTACTACACCAAGTGGCATGAACTTGGACATCTGCTGATTCTCACGGACCAGATGCGCCTTACCTTCCGTCGGACTCACTTTGAGCTGGACGAAAAGGACCCGGAAGAAAGCTTGGTCGACGTCATTGCAGGTGCCTTCGGTTTTCTGCCCGAGATGGTGAAACCGCTGGCCAAGGGACACCCCTCGTTTGAGAAGATTGAAGAGATAAGAATGAAGCTCTGCCCCGAAGCAAGCCAGCAAGCGTCTGTCATCGGCATTGTGAAGGCGTGGCCCACCCCGTGTATCTTACTCCACGCACAAATGGCGTTGAAGCGCGGCGAAAGTAGGGGAGTTGCGCAAGGTTCATTTGAATTCCGCGAGGAGCCGAAAGCCGTTTTGCGCGCTGTGCAGGTCAGCCCGAACGATCCCGCCCGAGCTAGCGAACTTATGATTTTCCCCAACATGCGGGTGCCGGAGCACTCCATCATATATCGCCTTTTTTCTGAAGGGCCTACTGAAGCGGAGGCGAAAGAGAATCTGTCTTGGTGGGAGTCGAGCGATGGGACTCAGCTAAAACATCTCGAGGTGTCCGTTAAGGCCCGTAAAACTCGGGACGGAGTTCAAGCGCTGATAACACCTCGATGAATTCGATGTGGTCGCATAACGGAAGTTTTTCGGGGATCAAGAGTTAAGCCCCGTATCACAGTCGTTCGTTCGGAAACTCACTTTGAACGTGATATGAGATCACCAGCAACCAGGACCCCGTTCAGTGGTGGAGGAATTGCGATTTGAGTGGCTGTCTATAAAGGCAGGGATTTTACGGTGAAACACGAGTATTCATTCGCGAACGAAGTGTCTATAGAATCTGAGGTTTTCCATTCAAGGTAATCTGTCGTGCCTCGCTCAGCAGGTTCCTCTAGAATGGTGACAGCTCAAGAACTTGTTGCTCAGGCTAGCCCAGAATGCCTCTCAGGAGGCATTCGATGTACTTATCCCGATCCTCCTTCTGAAACAACACATGGCATTCCTGTAATTCTGTCTTGCTGATACCACTGTCCCACCACCCGACATCGCGATGGGGTGTGTTTGAGATGATGAAGGAGTTCAAGATCACGCTGGGATCGGCGAGCCGCGTTTCGATTTCCTTGATCGTTTTGCAGAACCGGATCTTTGGATCATCGGGGCCTTCGAGATTGCGAATGCCTTTGGGATCGACAAAGGTGACGAACTGCTTCTTGCCGACGAGGAGCCAAACGATGAAGTCTGGGTAGAAGTTCCCCGCTTCGAAGAAGCCAATGCCCCGGCCTTTGCTCATGTTGCGTAGCAGATAAAGCTCCCGGTCCTTGAAAAAGTGCCTGTTTTCGTCGTGGAATTTCCGTAGGTCTAACACAAAGTCCCGCTCACCATCATTCAGCGCGACTGGGCTGACCTCGACCAGTTCGCTATTGAAGTGCAGGAGCGGCTGGTACAGGTGCCTTCCGAACCAAAGGGCCTGAAGATTGCCGAAGCTCCAGTCCTTGCCAAAAGCTCCCTGCTGGATCATCTCCTTGAGTATTTCAAGGTTGGTCTTGATGGCTTCCGCCGACTGTTCGATGAGCAAGCGATACTCATGGACGAAGTTCGGATCATCCTCCCGCAGCTCGTGATATTCGAGGTGATCTGCTTCCCACTCCTGTTTCCGATGCTTGTAATAACGATCGCAGTATTTCCTGAGCAGGGCGATGGCGATCTCCTCCCAGTGGCGTACTAGATCGAAGCGGCTGAACTCCATTTCCAGCTTTGGGATGAACAATCGATACCAATCGGATCTCCGCATCAACTTGGACAGGCTCTCACGGGGCAAATTCAGGTTATGCCAAGCCCGTTCGTTCTTGAAGTGCTGCAACTCGAAGTAGATCGAGTCCATGTCCATGAATGCCAGGTGCCTACTTTCAAAGCTGCACTGATCGAGCACGGCCACATCGGAACTGCGGCTCAGTCCCCGGCTCTGCTGCGATTGGATCTTGGGATACCAGTTTAGGATGACTGGGTGCCTCACCAGGTAATCGTCCGGTTCATCCACCGTCGGTTTCGCTCCCTGGCGCTTGTAATCCACACCCTCTTTCAGCCGGATGCTTGTCAGCTTCTTGCCGTCGAGGTCCTTGACGACGGGCAAGATGAATTCGATCCGCTCATCGTTGGTCGGCAGGCCTTCCTCTTCGAGGTATTCCCTAAATTGCCGCATGTAGTCGGCGCGGATGCCGAAAATGTTCAGCGTCTCCAATACGCTAATATGCTTCGGTTGGGAAATACCGTCGATCCGACTACTTCGCTTCAAGCACATACCCAGGCCCTTAAGTCGCACTCCACGACCGAAAAGCTGGATGATCTCGGAACCTTCGGTGCGCCCGACGTTCATCAAGCCCATGGTGCTGACTCGCCAACTATTCCAGCCTTCGGTGAACTTTTTCGAGCCGATCAGGATATTAATGGTCGAATCGTTGGCGCTCAGCTGGGCAAAGAGCGACCCTGAAAACTCCTTGTCGGCCACGACCAGGTGGTCGCGGTATTCCTCGCACAGCTTGCAGAGTGCTGAAGCATCGCCGATGTTGATTAGACCAAAGGGGTCGTTCTCGCCGAGCCGAAGGGCGATCTCGCCATCGGTCCCGTTGAGGTTTTCAACGTGCAGGGCTGCTTGAGTGGCCGAGTTGAACAGCACCTTTATGATGTCGTCAAACGCTCTATCGCCGTTGAGCCCGCATTTGCTCAAGTAGGCAAAGGCAGTGGCGAAGATTTCGCTGCCCCGCTGGTCGTGGAGACCGGGTCTGCCGCTTAGCAGCCGGTCGAGCAGCTTGATCGAATGTCGCCGGTCTTTGACGAACTCGGCCAAGAAGAGCAGGATGTCTATCACGTCGGAGACTTTTCGTCTGTTCTCCGTTCGCACGGCATTCACGCTGCCACCTACGAATACCCAGAGTGGGTCCTCCAAAAGAAAGGGACGAAACTCGCTCGCATTGTCTATGTACAGGCGTTGTTGCTGGTAGAAAGCCAAGAGGCAGGCAGTCAAGTAGAGACGGTACTTTTCTTCATCGGTGTCGTCGGCCAAATTGAGAATGCGGTAATCCTTACCGAAGCCATCTTTGTAGAAATATTTATACGAGTAATCGAACAAGATGCACTTCGCATACTCCTGCTCCAATGCACGATTCCCGCTGGCTTTCATAGCCTGGCCGAACGTGGCCGAGTACTCGAAGGAAAAACCCTCTTCGCACAGCCGCCGTCGAGCGTCCATCCATCTACCTGCTTCCTTGCCGCTGGAGCCCCGGTGTCCTTCGTCGACCAGCACGAGATTGCTTCCTTCGAAGGCGTCGATGGCGACCGTCTTCTCGCCCATTTCCTCCCGCAACTTGTGAACATCAATAATCTCAATCGTCTTCCCAGTAAAGAGAGATCTTGACTCCTTGGAGAACAACTCAGCATCCATTCCCCCAACGTGGAATTCGACAAGGTGTTGCCTGGAAAGCCCCTCGTTCGGCGTCAGCAAGATGATCCGATTGAGTTCTCTCCCCTGACCGTGCAACTGGAGATAGTGCTGGTACTGCAGAATGTTGACGTGCATGAGCAGCGTTTTGCCACTCCCGGTGGCGTTCCAAAAGGCCAGCTTTTGCAGGTCGCTGGGTTCGTAGGGTGGTATTTTGTCCCACCCGGATTTGTCGGTGTTGAACTGGTCGACGAAACCGTTCAGATCGGCCAGCAATCTGTCGGGATTGCGAAAGAAGCGATCGAGATAAACCTCGGCAAACAAGAGGGATAGCCATTGGAAGTACTTCCAGCGGATCGGAGTAGAACGCCCTTTGTTGAGCTTCAACGTATGGCGCACGATGTTCTGGTCATAAGCCAACAGCGAATCGCTAGGCAATGCTTCGAATTCCCACAGCAGCTTTAGCTGGCGCAGGTACTTGTGAACGTTGTCCTCGTCCAGTCCCTCGAGTTCAGTAAGTTTCAGGGACTCGATCAGCTTTTCGAAGCTCTGTGCGTCGAACAAGCTGAGCATCCATTGATTCAGGACCAACTTCTCATCGAAGCGCAACGGCAGAGATTCGATAGTGATTGCTTGCTTCTTGGCCATCCACGACACTTTCTTCAATTTCGACTTATCACTGCACTCGCTACTCAAACCCCCAGTAGCGGCTTCCGTTTCGAGTCTGCTCTCGACACCTGTCTCGAAGGATTAACGGATACCGAGAAGACGATATTACCCGCACATCGTAGACATCTTCTCTTTGGGTTCGTTGAAACACGAGAATTGCTGGACGTGGCACAGCCTTGATTGGTCGCAGACGCACCCGATGTGTGTTATTGCCGAAATGCGTTAGCTGTACCTGAATCGGATCTGAGTGCGGGAAATTGAAGGTTACGTTCCGAACGTCGCCGGAACCAACTCCGAAAAACGTGCTCAAGGTCGCAACGGGTAACTGCACCTGGTGGCCTCCTCCGGTCTCGCCGAGGACCTGAAGAAATAACTTCTCAGGTTTTTCCGATAATGTGCTTGTCTCGGCAAGTGTTTGGTGCTTCTGCTTTTGC
>JBGOTQ010000047.1:0-27398 GCA_041476565.1 Terriglobia bacterium
GTCCGGTCAGTTTTATCCACTGGACAGGGGTTGCCGGCTACGCGAGGTTCCAAGTCAATAAGTGGTTGGCGTTAGCTCCGCGCCTCGAGTGGTACAACGATCACGATGGATTTTCCACACAGCAACGACAAACCATCAGGGAATTCACTATGACCACTGAACACAAGTTGCGGGACAACATCATCACCCGCCTGGAATATCGACACGATTGGTCGGATAAAGACTACTTTATGCGCGGCCCGGAGAACACCTTAGTAAGGAGCCAGGACACCGTTCTGCTTGGCCTCATCTTTTCAGTAGGATCCCCCAAGTAGAGGGGTATTTTGGCGGACCCAATGGAGATTACTGTGGCACTTTTTGAAATGCTCGCAGTCGGCAGGGGCCAGGCTGAAAACACAGAGCAACACGAACACCAGGCCGGACACGGGACTCTTCCCACCACAGAGACCTCTCTTCTGGATTATGGCCGCAGACTCCATCGGATTGAACTGAACCGGATAAAAATGAAGCACAGGGCCGGTTTAAGTGGACGAGAAGTAGTTCGGGCGAGGAGTCAGGTGATTGATCATCTGGTCACCAAAATCTACATGGAACTATGGTCTCTTCCCGTCGGGGGAGAACAATTCCCTTCCCCCGGTGTGGCGATAGTAGCTCTAGGAGGATACGGACGTCAGGAATTGGCGCCCTATTCGGACGTCGACATCATGTTTCTGAAGCCCGGCCCTGTTAATGCCGCGGACGATGCCCGAATCCAGAAAATGATCTGTTTGTTGTGGGACATGGGATTTCAGGTGGGACACAGTGTCCGCACGATCAAGGAGGCCCTGGAGGTTTCCTCTGCCGACTTGATATCACAAGTTTCGATGCTCGATGCGCGCCTGATTGTGGGTGATGGAGTGCTCTTAAATGAGCTCCTGTTGCGCACTTGTCAATCGGTGTCCAAAAAGAAAAGCGTTTTTGCCCACAAGATGTTCTTGAGTCTCGAAGAGCGCCACAACAGCCAGGGTGGGACCGCATTTGTTCGAGAACCCAACCTGAAAGAGGCCAAGGGGGGACTGCGTGACTTTCACTCTATACTTTGGCTGGCAAAGGGACTTTACCCGGGTGAGACTCTGGAAGAGGTGATGGCCAGGACTCACATCTCAGCCACCGGCTGGGCCAGCGCTGTCTCAGCCTATGAATTTCTGCTGCAAATCCGAAATGAGCTGCATTTCCTTACAAGAAATCGCACCGACACGCTGTCCCATGCTCTTCTGTCGCCGGTGATTCACAATCTGTATGCCCCGGACATAAGGCAGAAGAAAGATGGTGAGTCATTTCTCAAGCATTACTACCACCAGGCTCGACGGATCTCTGAAGTGCTGGATTCTCTGGTTCAACAGTCAGAAGTGCGCGGGCGGCACCGGACCGGCTGGCTGGAAATTTGGCGGGCCAAGTACCCTGCGCAAAAGAGTCGCGGGAAACACGTTGATCCTGCACAAAACAAGCCTTCTCTGAACCCGGAGAGGTGGATGCAGGTTTTCAGGTACGGCCAGTCGGATCTGTCCATGATTCATCAAGGCTTACGCCAGAGCATCCGCCAGAACCTAAGGAATTTCAAGCACGCTGACTTTTCCACGCCGAGCCTGACGGCCCATTTCAGAGCGATTCTCCGAAACAAAGGGAATGTGGCTCCGGTGGTTCGTTTAATGCACGATTTGGGATTGCTGGGACGGGTCTTGCCAGAATTTGGGCGGTTAGCCGGTCGTGTTCATCCGGACCTCTATCACAAGCACACTGTCGACGAACACTCATTGAGGACTCTGGCTATTCTCGACCGCATTGCCTCAGGCCAGGAGGGGCGGCACTCTCCTTATCAGCGGATCTTTAACGAAATCCACAATGCTTCCGCGCTCTATTTTGCCATGCTGATTCAGGACGCGGAGCTTGGCGTCGGCCGGGGACATTCAGCCAAGGCCGAGACACTGATCCAGTCCTCCGCCCAACGCGTGGGTTTTGACCCCGACGAAGTCGAGAGAATTCGAGCCCTGGTCCGTCATCGTTCCCTAATGGCGCGGTTCTCGCAAAGGAGAAATCTTGACGATCCTCACACCATTGAATCGTTCGCAAAGACGGTCGAACGGACTGACCTCCTCAATATGTTGCTCTTGATGACTTATGCGGATGCCAGGGCTGTTGGACCAGGAACTTGGACAGAGTGGAAGGATTACCAGTTGCTGGACCTTTATCACAAGGCCTACGACCGAATGATGTTCTCTGAAGAGGTACCTCTGGCCGCCCATCTTGAAGCGGAGTCCGTGTGCCGCCAGGTGACCGACCTTTTGGCGGGGGAACTGGAGGAGAGCGCTATTCAGAAGCACTTTGAACAGCTTCCCGAGAAATATGCAATCTATACGCCTGTGACTCACATTGTAGAGCACCTGCAATTAAGCCGGATCGTTCAGGAGTGCGACCTCGCTATCCGATGGATCGAACAACGCGACAAGGGCTACACCGATATGGTCCTGGCGACCCGGGATCATCCCGGCCTCTTCGCTCAGATCGCGGGGACGTTCGCCGCTTTTAATCTCAATCTGCTGAGTGCTCAACTCAACACACGTTCCGACGGCTGGGTATTTGATGTCTTTCAAGTGGGTGGCTCAACAAAGGTTCACTTCTTGCATCCCGAGGATTATCCACGCATTGAGAAAAAACTGAAGAGGGTTATCAGCGGCGAAGAGGATCCGGAAGACTTGCTCAAGCCTCGGGAGAATCTACAAGCGCCAGCCTTGAGGACCGATGAGGAGTTTTCCCCGCGGATTCTGATCGACAACGAGGCTTCTCCGTCGGCCACTGTCATTGAAGTGCAAGCCGAGGACCGGGTCGGTCTGGGTTTCCGGATTGCCCGGATCCTGGCTGGCTTCAACCTCAACATCACCTTTGCGAAGCTGGACACGGAGAAAGCCCATGCCTTTGATGTGTTCTATGTACAGGATGGGAGGGGCCGGAAGATTCTGGACCATAAGCGCATGGCAGAAATCGTGGAGACCCTTCGCGGAGGTCTTTCAACGGGTGTTCAAATTGGGGGAAAAGGGAGTTGAAGACAACTTAGAGAGGAGAATTCAATTCAATGAAGAAGCTGGAGTGCATCGTTCGTCCCCACAAGTTAGAGGATGTGAAGGTGGCATTGCACGACCTGGGGATCCTCGGAATGACAGTCTCTGACGTTCGAGGCGTAGGAAGGCAGAAGGGCCATACTGAGCACTACCGCGGCAGTGAGTATACCGTGGACTTCCTACCCAAAGTCAAAATTGAAGTCGTCGTCCCGGACGAACTGCTCAGGCAGGCAATTGAAGTCATCACCCGTAGTGCGAAAACCGGCAAGTTCGGAGACGGCAAGATTTTTGTTTTCCCAGTGGAAGAAGTGGTTCGCATTCGAACAGGAGAAGTTGGGGCCAATGCCATCTAAAGGAATATGGTGGGCGGATGAGTCAATGGCCAGGGTTTCTCGGCAGTTCTGAGAGTCCCACATCCAAAGCATTATCGGGGGAATCCTTATGCGGTGGATTTCTTGTCTCCAGTTGAAGCAGCACGTTCTCAGTCTTTTCAATCATGGGCCCATGCCGGCAGCCCGCTTGGGGCTTGCACTGTTCTCATGGTCACTACTTCAGAAGAGGAGGAAGGAAGCATGGTAATGGAGAAAGAAGGAAACAGGGCACAACGCATCGTGAGGCGTTCGTGGCGTAGCTCGGTGTTCTTGAGTATTGCTGCGGTGCTGCTTATCACTTGGATGCTTGCAGGGTTGCTGACCCCCTGTCTTGCGGACCAGGAGCCAAAGCCTGATCCGTCTGGCATAGCCACAGGAGACAAGACCACCGTGGTCGATGCCGCTGGTAATCCTTTTGTCGTTCCCGCGCCGGCCGACAAGACTGCCGCCGACTACGACAAAACCAAGAAGGATTTCGACGACTACCAAGCCCAGGCCGCGAAGGAACCGCTTGCGACGAAGCTTGCCGACGCCGTAGGCCACCTCCGCATTGCTACCAATTTTGGCTGGACGCTCAACACCGGATACCTGGTGCTCTTTATGCAAGCGGGGTTCGCCCTTCTCACTTGCGGGCTGGTGCGAAAGAAGAACGCCGCTCATCTCATGATGCTGAACTTCGCCGCATACGTTTTTGCCTTTCTCGCGTACTATGCCTTGGGCTATGCATTCCAGTTTGGCGCGGTTGCAGTAAATGCGGCGCCAACGAACCTGGGTGGCACCCCAACACTCAATAAGTTCCTGATCGGAAGTGGACAGTGGGGATTCCTGGGCGGAAAGGGTTTTTTCCTTACCGGCCCTGCTTATGACGCGGGCAGTTTATGCCTTACCCTCTTTGAAGTCGTGTTCATGGAGACTGCCGGCTACATCATCGTCGGCGCAATCTGTGAACGTATCACCTTTTGGGCGTTCCTTCTCTGTGAACTCTTCGTGGGTGGACTCCTCTACCCGATTTTTGGCTGCTGGGTGTGGGGCGGAGGCTGGCTTTCGCAACTCGGCTCTTCCATGGGTCTCGCCCACGGTTACGTGGATTTCGCCGGATCCACGGTAGTTCATGCTGTGGGGGGATTTTGTGCCATGGCGCTTGCCATCATTCTTGGTCCGCGTCTTGGGAAGTATGGCCCGGATGGCAAACCAAGGGCCTTTCCAGCACACAACCTTGTATTCGTTGTAACAGGCACTTTCATTCTCCTGTTTGGCTGGATGGGTTTCAATCCAGGTTCGACGCTCGGTGCGACTGACTTGCGCATTTCGGTCGTAGCCGTGAACACCAATCTGGCCGCCATTGCAGGTTCTGCGGCGGCGATGATCTTCTGGTACTGGCGTTTCGGTAAACCCGACATCACGATGGCCTGCAACGGGATGCTTGCGGGACTGGTCGCAATCACAGCTCCCTGTGCCTTTGTTTCGCCAACTTCCGCCGTCGTCATCGGCATTCTCGCTGGGATCCTGGTCTGCCTCGGAGTCCTGTTCAATGAGCGGGTGACCAAGATCGATGATCCTTGCGGTGCCATATCAGTGCACGGTTTCTGTGGCTGGCTCGGAGCTGTCTCCGTTGGCATTTTTGCGGATGGAACTTACGGGGCGGGGTGGAATGGCGTTGGAACTGCGACTTACTTGGGGCAAGCCGGTCAAGGGGTAACAGGCTTGCTCCATGGGGACACGCGTCAGTTTGTCTGCCAATTGATTGGCGCGAGCCTGTGCGTGCTTTGGGCATTCGGGGCGACTTACGTGGTTTTTGCAGTGGTGAACAAGATTAAAAGTATGCGAGTAGCACCTGAGGTCGAACTTGAGGGACTCGATGTACCCGAGTTTGGCCTGCTGGGTTACCCAGAAGACGCAGTGCGTACTGCCGAGTCTTGATCCACCCAAGAGATGAGCAGACATCCGGAATATGTCATCTCCTCCGTGGCCAGGGCAGGCGGCATGATGGAGGAACCAGCCAACCTAGCACCTAAGGTATTGCCTCAGGCGGTAATGAACAAAGCGACGTCCTGAATCAGGCTTCTTTCTGGAATGGCGTTCCTGGGTGAGCAGGTCATCCTGGAATGTGCAGATTTCTCCTAAGCTCCCGTGCCGTCCTCATGCAGTTCAATTCCGAACCCACGGCTGTTGCCGTGGGTTCTGGGATCAGTCTTGAAAAGTCCCCGCTGAATCCAAACAGCACATTCACAACAGCGACTTACGGAGTTCTGGTCAGGAATCATAGGGTGTTTGTTTTTCTTCAAATCGTGATGCATTCTGCTTGAGAGAGATATAATCTGCCTGTAGGAGCTATCGCAGCAGCTCGAGCGAGATCACGCCGCATTCCATGGGTCGGATGGATTTGAGAATGGGTGAACCGCAGCCTTGACTCCTGCGGGGAGCAGTGACATGGAAACAATATTGATTGCCCTCCCAATAATCCTGATAGCGGCTAAACTGGGAGCAGACTGGTTTGAGCGGATGAAACAGCCGGCTGTTCTGGGAGAACTGGCATGTGGGGTGTTGCTGGGGAATTTATCCCTGGTCGGTCTTCACACCTTGGACTACTTTAAAACGGACGAAATCATCAACGTACTGGCACAAATTGGCGTGATCTTTCTGCTGTTCGAGGTGGGGCTGGGGTCCAATGTCAAGGATATGCTGGAAGTTGGTGTCTCCTCTTTTCTCGTTGCGTTGCTCGGTGTCATTGCTCCAATGATTCTGGGTTGGGGAGTGGGTGCCTGGTTTCTTCCGGAAGCTCCCGCCGTTGTGCACCTCTTCCTGGGGGCTACACTCTCTGCAACCAGTGTGGGCATTACGGCTCGTGTGCTGCGGGACCTGGGAAAGACGCAAACCAAGGAAGCTCGGATCATTCTGGGGGCCGCGGTCATTGACGACGTCATGGGCCTGGTGATCCTGGCCGCGGTGATAGGGATGATCAAGGCTGCCGATCGAGGCATTGCGGAGGCTTCTGTGGCCCAGATTGCCTGGATTGGAATCAAAGCTGTGCTTTTCCTGGGTTTGGCTTTATGGGCGGGAAATCGACTTTCCCCCTGGATGTTTCGTCTTGCCGCGCGGTTGAGAGTTCGAGGTATGCTACTGGCCACTAGTGTGTCCTTTTGCTTTCTGCTGGCTTACATGGCTAACCGTATCGAACTAGCTCCTATTGTGGGGGCGTTTGCTGCGGGTTTAATTTTGGATCCGTTGCATTACCGAGAATTCCGGCAACGTGGCGAGCAGGGTATTGAAGAACTGCTCCAACCGCTGACTTCCTTCCTGGTCCCGATCTTTTTTGTGTTGATGGGCATTCGCGTCGACTTGAGGACCTTTGCCAGGCTGGATATCCTCGGGTTGGCCGTTGCCTTAACCCTGGCGGCAATTATTGGAAAACAAGTCTGTGCCTTTGGCGTCGTCGAGAGGGGGCTCGACCGGCTCTCGGTAGGAGTCGGCATGATCCCCCGCGGCGAAGTGGGTCTCATCTTTGCCAGCATGGGCTCGATGATGTTGCTCAAAGGAGTACCTGTGATCAGCAGTGCAGCTTATTCCGCAATTGTCATCATGATCATCAGCTCCACTCTGGTCACCCCTCCCATTCTAAAGCTCACCTTGATGCGCGGAGAACGCCGGAGCCTGTCGCGAAAATCTGAGGAACTGGCGAGGATAGCGGCTCGAAAGTCCACTGGCTGATCGGGGGGATAGCCGGGTCGGGGACAATGACCAGAAGGCAATCGGAGGCAAGATCGGCGATTGAGACGGGTTTAGAGCGTCTTAATTGGTCAAGCAATCTGCCAGATATGGGGCAGACTCTTTCCAGTCTGCCCCCGTTTGAAGGATATTACAGGAACAACGGTGCCAGTACCAAAGTGAGAGTGCTCAGCAGTTTGATCAAAACGTGCAAAGACGGCCCTGCCGTATCCTTGCACGGATCGCCCACCGTGTCACCCACCACAGCGGCCTTGTGCGGATCTGACTTCTTGCCACCATAGGCGCCAGTCTCGATGAACTTCTTGGCGTTGTCCCAAGCGCCACCGCCGTTGTTGAGAAAGAGCGCCATCAGGATGCCGGTAATGGTTCCGACCATCAAGAATCCGCCCATGACTTCTGCACCGGTGGCACCAAACTCTGGTCTGCCGTTCAGATTGTAGAGCAGTTTGAAGACCCATCCGGTTCCAACGGTCATTCCCACCACCAGCAAGCCTGGAACCACCATCTTCCCCAAGGCTGCTCGAGTCGCAATGTCCACGCATTCCCCGTAGTTAGGTTTCGCCGTGCCCAGCATGATTCCCGGGTTCTTCTTGAACTGGTCGCGCACGTTGTTAATAATGGCATAAGCAGCCCCACCCACAGCCTTGATGGCCAGCGACGAGAACAAATAAACCAACACCGCTCCCAGCAAGGCGCCCACAAAGACTTCCGGCTTGTTCAGGTTGATGGCTGCAATGCCTTTCTCAGGACGGAAAGAGGGCATGTAATTGCAGATCTCGTCAATGTAAGCGCCAAACAACAGGAAGGCTGCCAAAGCCGCAGATCCCACAGCGTAGCCCTTGGTCAAGGCCTTGGTCGTGTTACCAACCGCATCCAACCGATCGGTCTTCTGACGAATGGAGTCGGGCTGCTGGCTCATCTCCACGATCCCGCCGGCATTGTCTGTAATGGGGCCAAAACAATCCATTGCCAGGATGTACGCCGCTGTGCCCAACATACCCATGGTAGCCACTGCTGTACCAAACAAACCGGCGTCTTTCAAGCCAGAATGAGCACCCAGGTAATAGGCACTCACGATTGCCACCGCTATAGTCAAAATCGGCAAACCGGTCGATTCCATGCCGACAGCAAGACCGGCAATAATGTTAGTGGCTGGCCCGGTTTGGGAGGCTTCAGCGATGGACTTCACGGGGCGGTAGCGATATTCCGTGTAATACTGAGTGATATACACAAACGCCACCGAGGTCAGAACCCCGATAACTCCGCAAATGAAAAAATTAACCCAGTACTGAGCGCCTAGCAGCCACCTGGAAGCGATAAAGAAACCAATCATGGCCAAGATTGCCGTCACATAAAAGCCACGGTTCAAAGCCATCATGGGATCTTCTTTCTCGTTGGTTCGGACAATCAAGACTCCAATAGCAGAAGCGATGATTCCGAAGGCACGGGCGACCAGAGGGAAGAGAATGATTCCCAGCAGGGGTAACCCCTGGCTTCCGAACACCTCTGAATTGGCGCGATACAAACCAGCGGCCAGGATCATGGCCCCAATGTTTTCAGCTGCAGTGGATTCAAATAGGTCAGCGCCCCGGCCAGCACAGTCTCCGACATTGTCGCCCACCAGGTCGGCGATCACAGCCGGGTTGCGGGGATCATCTTCTGGAATTCCGGCTTCCACTTTTCCTACCAGGTCAGCTCCTACGTCGGCAGCCTTGGTATAAATTCCTCCGCCCAGCTGAGCAAACAAGGCGACGAAGCTGGCGCCGAAGCCGTAACCCACAATCAGAAGTGGGATCCTCCCGACGTCAACTGGAACCAGAGCACGGACTAGGGTGAACAGTCCCGCAACCCCCAATAGACTCAAGGCCACCACAAAGAAACCAGAGACCGCCCCTCCGCGTAAGGCGGTCTGCAAGGCACCATTCAGACTCTTGGTGGCAGCTGCGGCCGTGCGGACATTGGAGCGAATGGCCACCCACATTCCCATATAACCTGAGGCTACAGAACAAGCAGCCCCAAAAACAAAGGAAAGCGTGGTCCAAAGTGCCAGTTCACCGGGGCTAGCCGGATCCCCGCTGGTTGGCGTGCGGACAAACGCATAAAGAATGTAAATCAGGCAAGCTAAGGCAACCGCCAGGTAAATAATGGTTCGGTTCTGTCGTCTCAGGAAAGCCTCTGCGCCAGTCTTGATCGCATTGGAGATTTCCTGCATTTGGGGGCTTCCCATGTCACGCTTTAAGACGTTTCTGGCAAGAAACACTGCAAATAACAGGCCACCTATACTAATGGTGATAATCAGACTGAGTTCCATGCTGTTCAGACAGCTCCTTTCAATTGACGATTAACAGAGAGTGACAATGAAATTGTCGGAGAAGATGGATTCGACTTCTGGTGATTAGTATGAATTCAGGAGGGAGCATCCCCCATCGATCCCCCGCGGTGTATTTGTGGGCATCTCGATCCTGAACATTTTCTGATTCCGGGTTGGAGAACTTCCGGATCAATCCCTTTGCCTCCCGCCGCTTCTGGAGACCTTTGGGCCCCCCAGGGAAAACGATTGTGAAAGATATCTTAGTTTGAGTTGGACTTCCAGTGATTTTTGCACAGGCATGATGCTATTCACAGGAATAGAGTCTGGAAAGACGGTTTGAAATCCTGCTTACCCGTGCGATAGTACGTCGCTTGCGGAAGGACTGCGGGTCTGACGGGTTGATTTGTTATGATGACTCTCTGAATGAGGTGGGTTATCCTGCCGGAAAAGATTGGATTTACTAAGGAACCGGTGAAGAGGTTCAACCGGGTCCTGGCAAAGGGAACGGCCATTATGCTGCAGAGTCCTCAAATCGGGGGGCAGGCAGGTTCACCTGTTCCGCCCATAGCCAAGAAAGTCCCAAAGACCACGCAAGTCAGTGGGGGAACCCGGGTAGATGACTACTTCTGGTTGCGCGAAAAGAATAATCCAGAGGTTATTGAGTATCTCAAATCCGAGAACGCCTACTCCGATGCTATGATGCAATCCACCCAAGCGTTTCAGGCAGGACTTTATAAGGAGATGCTGGGCCGCCTCAAAGAAACTGATGTGGAAGTACCCTACCGGCAGGACGGGTTTTTTTACTACTCACGCACCGAGCAGGGAAAGCAGTATCCGATCCTCTGTCGAAAGAAGGGGAGCCTGAATGCACCGGAAGAAATCACCCTGGATATGAATGAAATGGCGAAAGGGGACGAATTCTTCAGTTTGGGTGCTTACACGGTCAGCAACGACGGGAACCGATTAGCGTACTCAATCGACACCACGGGATTTCGTCAGTTCGTACTGCACGTCAAAGATTTGCGGACAGGAATGGTACTCCCCGACACAGCCGAATGCGTGACGTCCGTGGCGTGGGCCAACGACAATAAGACCTTGTTCTACACGCAGGAAGACCCGCTGACGAAACGTTCCAACAAGTTCTTCCGGCGCCACCTAGGTGCCTTTGACAGTGAACTCCTTTTTGAGGAGAAAGACGAACTCTATGATATTGGTGCTTCCCGCACTCGCAGCAGAGGGTTCCTGCTTCTTGTTTCATACAGCAAGACAACCAGTGAAGTGCGTTACCTCTCTGCTGATCATCCGGGAGACGCGCTGAGAGTCTTACTGCCGCGCCAAGAGGGCCACGAGTACTATATCGATCATATCGCCGGGTTCTTCTATATTCGAACCAACGATCAAGGAAAGAACTTCCGCCTGGTCACGGCTCCGGTGAGCGATCCAGGAAAGGAGAATTGGAGAGAGATTCTTAAGCATCGCAACAACATCAAATTGGAGGACATTGATTGTTTCGCGGGTCACTACGTTGTGCTCGAACGCGAAAATGGCATCCCGAGGATGTGCGTGACCGACCTAGGGAGCGGACAATCCCATTCCATTGAGTTTCATGAGCCCGTGTACCTCGCATACCCCGGGCAAAACGCGGATTTCGAGACAACCACTTATCGCCTCAATTACCAGTCATTCGTAACGCCTAACTCCTTGTACGATTACGATCTCAGGACGCGACAGCGCAAACTGCTCAAACAACAACCTGTCCTTGGTGGCTACGACGCCAACCTCTACCAGTCTGAGCGTATCTATGCCAGGGCCTCAGATGGCACGAAAATTCCCATCTCAATTGTCTACAAGAATGAGTTGTTCCGCAACGGATTGCGCCCCATGTTGCTCGAAGCTTACGGGTCCTACGGGTTCTCAAACGATGTCAGTTTTTCCTCCAACCGTTTGAGCTTGCTGAATCGCGGTCTGATTTTCGGGATCGCACATGTTCGTGGTGGGGGGGAACTCGGTAAAGAATGGCATGATCAGGGTAAGTTGATGGCCAAGAGGAATACATTTACTGACTTCATTTCCTGCGCCGAGCATTTGATCCGGGAGCAGTACACTTCGCCGGAGCGGCTCGTGATTATGGGGGGGAGTGCGGGTGGTTTGCTGATGGGCGCGGCAACGAATATGCGACCCGAATTGTTTCATGCTGTTGTTTCCTATGTGCCCTTCGTCGATGTTATTAATACCATGCTGGATGCCACGCTGCCACTGACCGCGCAGGAATACTTGGAATGGGGAAACCCCCATGAGAAAGCGGCCTACGACTATATGCGAAGTTACTCACCTTACGACAATATCGAAGGGAAGTCCTATCCCGCGACGCTGGTGAGGACTTCGCTCAACGACAGCCAGGTCATGTACTGGGAGCCGGCGAAGTATGTGGCCAAGTTACGCGCAACGAAAACTGATCGCAATTGGCTGCTGTTGAAAGTCAAACTGGAACCTGGCGGTCACGGCGGCGCGTCGGGAAGATATGACAGGCTCAGGGACACTGCCTTCGATTATGCGTTCATCCTCAGTCACCTCGGAATAGCGAAGTAAGAGCGGCTGCGACTGCAGCTGGATAAGAGAAACTTGCCACTATCCATGAAAGCCGAGAGGCGTTGAATTTAATCCAGGTCGATGTCTCTTTTTGGTGGACGCTCGTCAGCCGTTTCCTTGGCTTTTTTGAGCAGCTCGTCAAATTTCTTTGCGAGAACCTGCTGCTGCATCTTCTCTGCTTCGAAAGATTTGCGGAAAGCCACATCTCGCCGAAGGGCATCTCCCTTAAGGCGTTCCAGTCCCGTCTCGATGTCCTCAAGCGGGCGTGGCTTTTCGTGGGCCTTAAAAGTGATAACCGCTCGAGTCTGGGGATCGATCTTCAACACCGCCTGGCAGCACGGGCAGTTGACTTCGAACAACATCGGACCTCTAGCTTCACTCATAGTTGAATCTTACCACTCCGCTTCGGCTTTAGGCCACTTCTTCTATTTTGCGCTGTAGGCGCTAAACAGATTAGCCGAGGGTTGCGCTGTGTGCTACCCTGGGAAAATTATTTCCCCGTCGAGGGGTTCCCTGAAAGGGAACGACAAGGACAGGTCCATGGCCCAATCGCTTTCCAAGATTCTCCTCCATATCATCTTCTCAACAAAGGATCGCTATCCATTTCTTAAAGATCCTGAAACTCGGTCACGAGTCCATGCCTATATGGCTGGCATTTGCCAGCAACAGAACTCTCCTGCCTTGCTGATTGGGGGCCTAGCCGATCATGTTCACCTGCTATGCCAGTTGAGCAGGACGTGTTGTATGGCTGATCTTGTTAAAGAGACAAAGCGCTCCTCCTCTCTCTGGATTGAGGAAAAAGAGGGAATGCTGGAGAAGTTCGCCTGGCAGGGGGGCTACGGTGCGTTTTCTATCGGCCAATCGCAGGTGGATGAGGTAAGCAGGTATATCAGCTGCCAGGAGGCCCACCATCATCATCTTTCGTTTCAAGACGAGTATCGTCAATTTCTGAGTCGGTACAAGATCGAGTACGATGAGAGTTACGTATGGGACTAAACCCCTGTGGTTCCCTTTCAGGGAACATCCCAATCCAGGCGGAGATAACCCAGGGTAGCAAAAAGCGCAACCCTGGGCTGGATTGTTGTGTCCCTTCGGGACATAGGGGCATCTCACAACCAAGGAACGAGGAATCAAGAATCAATTTCCAACGATCCATGTCAGAAGCCTCATGCCCCGGCCACCCTAAGGGTTTTAGACGCTCTTTGAGCCTCAGGATCTCATCGGTAACAGGATGTCAGGATGTAGAATGCTGATGTGCGATGTAAGGCCGGCCCCGAAGAGTGACGTGCCCGGTCTCGGAGAGGCAGGTTGAATCCTCCCAGTTTGCCAAGAGATTTGTCAGTGCCTTTGCAGGGTACTCCGTGGCTAGGCCATACAGGTATAGATGTGGACATTAAGAATGTCCCCAGTTTGGAATCACATGCGTTACTTATATTACTCTGGAGTCCTACTAAAGAGAAGAACTGCAGGCCAGGGACATCACTCAGGTTACGCACCGCTTTACCAACGACCCCTACAACTGGTATTATTTTTTGACTTTGTCCGCTGGCGAGGAGTACTGCACTTGGCTCTTTCGGTCACTCGCTGGCAATCAGATCAAAAACCATAACCTCTTAGGTCAGGGTCCAATAAGAAAGGGTACGACACTTTTTTTTGGTAACCTTTTGCTTCCTTCTGTCGTATAACATTAGAGCGAGGCAAGATTACCTGCCGTATTATTCAAGCATCTTCCATCCATTATCCCGATTTACTCCCGAGGGTCGCTATGGTTCAGGAATCGATTGTACAAAAAGGGAAAGGTACGGGCTGGAATTCTCTGAAGCGGACAGCCCTCATCGACAAAAGCTCCTTCCCAATCCTTCTTTACTCCATCGTTTTCCTTTTCATGGGATTTGTTATTACGTCCTGCAGCTTTGTCACTAAGCCAAACTCTGCTCGAAACAACGAGACAGCAGTTCGAACGGCTAAGGTCGAGGAGAGGGACTTTGTTCGGACCGTCCGTCTGGCCGGGACCACCGAAGCCATTCAATCTTACAGTGTCCTGGCACCTCGCTTGCCAGGGCGAAGCGGCTGGAACGACTTGACTATTACCAAGCTGGTAACAGCCGCAACACGGGTCAAGCCCGGAGATTTGTTGGTGGAATTTGACCGGCAAGGTCAAATCAGGAATTTCTTGGATACGCAGCGCGAATATCTGCAGCAGGTGGAGCAAATCAAGAGGAAAAAAGCAGAAATAGCGGCTGCGAAAGCCAAAGATGACACGGAATTGGTGGCGGCCGAAAATGATGTGGCTTCGGCGAAATGGGAGATGCAGCGCAATGAGGTAATTGCCCGGATCGACGCGGAAAAAAACGTGCAAAACTACGAAGAAGCTAAGGCAAAACTGGAAGTGCTGCGGACTACATACGACCTGAAGCGGCAGGCAGCCCAGGCGGATTTGCGGGTTTTGGAGATCCAGTCGGACCACAACAAAATGGCCATGACCCATGCTGAAAACAATATGGAGAAAATGGTGATCCGGGCCAACATGGAAGGTATCGTCGTCCTGAGCCAAATCTGGAAGGGACAGAACATGGGAGAAGTCCAGGAAGGGGATTCCGTTCACCCGGGCTCATCGATTCTGCAGCTTGTGGATCCTTCGATCATGCAGGTGCGGGCACGCGTCAATCAGGCGGATTTCCTGTACATGAAAATAGACCAGACGACTCAAATCAGCTTGGACGCCTATCCGGGACTGACTTTTACAGGGCGGCTGAAACAGGTGGCGCCCATAGGTGTACCCAACAACCTGTCAAACCGGATTCGAACTTTTGTCGCCTTATTTGCTCTGGAAGGAAGTGATCCTCGGTTGATGCCGGATTTGTCAGCCGCAATCGATGTGGAAATAGAACGGACCCCTTCTGTCCTGGTTGTACCTCGTGATGCCATCTTTATGGAAAACGGCGTGGCAAAGGTACATGTTGTTAATGACGGGAAGCCGCAAGGCCGTGTGGTCAAACTGGCGCAAAAAAGCGATATGGAAGCCGTCATCGAGACGGGACTCAAGGCTGGTGAAACGCTGTTGCTGGGGAATCAATCTGTGAGTGGAAACAGGTCTTAGCATGACGAATCATTCCCGGAAAAAATGGAAAAAATGGAGATATCCCGTAATCCTCGGGATAGCCATGGTTTTTGGAATTGGAGGGGCAATGGCGTACCACTTCAACCGCCGAGCACCCGATTTGCCTAATGAAGAAGTTAAATTCGGAGAGTTTCTGGATTATGTGCAGGTGCGAGGCGAAATGAAGGCCCTGAAATCGATTATCATGACGGCTCCCGCCCGAGCCGGGGACCTGCAAATCATCAAACTGCTTAAAAGTGGCACCATCGTCAAAAAAGGAGAGATCGTGGTTCAGTTTGACACCTCCAACCTGCAGGGAACGCTGAATGAGCGCAAATCCTCTTTGCGCCAGGCGGAGGCCGAGATTGAACGCACACACGCCCAAGCGCGTCTGCAGGAAGAGCAGAATGTCACGCTCGTGATGCAGCGGAAGTATGATGTTGAACGGGCCAGCCTGGAAGCCAGCAAGCAGGAAATTCTCTCCAAAATCGACGGTGAAAAGAACAAGTTACTCCTAAGCAATGCCGAGCAGCGCGCCGTCGAAACTGATCAAAAGGTCATCTCTGACCGGGATGGCTATGCTGCCGATGCTGCTGCCGGTCAGCATAAGCGCAATGCCGAGGGATATGAAGTAACGGAAACAGGGCGGCGCATTGCCGAAATGACTCTCCGTGCTCCCATTGATGGCATGGTGACTTTGTTGCCTAATTTCCGAAACCGCAGTGGATTTGGGTTTGGCAGCAACGCCCCCGAATTTAAAGAGGGAGATAAGACCTATCCCCATGCGGCCATTGCAGAGCTGCCGGACTTATCCACCTTGCGGGTGACAGCACGCATCGATGAGACGGACCGGGGCCGCATCCAGGTAGGCAATTCCGCCAAGGTCAATGTCGACGCGCTACCCGACAAGGAACTGGAAGGAGTGGTAGCTGAAATCAGTACGCTGGCGCGCAATGATTTCAGCAGCTGGCCGCCACCCAAGAATTTTGACATTCTCATCACGCTGAACCTGCTTGATTCGCGTCTGCGCCCCGGCATGAGTGCCAATGTGCGAGTCCTAGTGGAGCAGGTCCCCAATTCCATGATGATCAAGCCGGAGGCGCTCTTCCAGCGCGGAAGACAATATGTGGTCTTTGTATTGGGTCAGAGTAATTATTCGCCGCGTGTTGTGCAAGTGTTGAGGAGGACCAAAGGGCAGCTGGTAATCTCCGGCAATCTCAAGAAAGGGGACCGGCTCGCATTGAAGGATCCTGAGGCAGCTGAGGAAAAAAGCAAATGAGGCTTATCAAGAGAGTTCTCATCCCCATCCTCCTCATTGGAGTCGGAGGAATGGGCTGGTATTTTGCTAAACCGCTCTTGCGGGATCTTGGACGCCAAGAACGTCCTATCCCCACCATCCTGGTTAGACGTGGGGACGTGGACATCAAGATCCATTCCATCGGCGAATTACGCTCTGTTAAGAGCGCCATGCTGACTGCGCCCACTGTCTGGGGAGGGGGGAGCCTGCAGATTCTGAAACTGTCCAGGACGGGTTCCTTCGTCAAAGAGGGAGATGTGGTTATTGAAATTGATCCAAGCGAGCAGGAATACCACTCGGAACAGGAAAAGTCGGAACTGGAGCAGGCCGAACAACAAATCACCAAGGCTAAAGCCGATGCGGCCGTGCAGGTTGCCCAGGATCAAGTCGATTTGTTGCATGCCCGCTTCGAAGTGCGGCGAGCCGAATTGGAGGTCAGTCGTAATGAACTGGTCAGCGCCATCGATGCCAAAAAGAACGATTTGAATCTGGAAGAGGCGCGGCGGCGATTGGTCCAACTCGAGAAGGATGTCCATTCTCGCGCGGATTCCAGTCGGGCAAGCATTGCCGTGATGGAAGCGGGACGGGACCGCGCCCGTTTGAGTTTGGCCGAAGCGAAGAAAAACATCGAAAACATGGTTGTGAAGACTTCCATTTCTGGCTTAGTGGCGGTCCGTGACAACATGGATGCAGGGGGAGGGTTCTTTTTTGGAGCCACTCTGCCGGAATATCGGGAGGGCGACATGGTGTTTCCAGGGCGTGCTCTGGTACAGATT
The DNA here is from genome assembly GCA_041476565.1 of Terriglobia bacterium. GTDB lineage: Bacteria > Acidobacteriota > Terriglobia > Versatilivoradales > Versatilivoraceae > DATKMG01. Next base: position 17,266 of record JBGOTQ010000047.1, read on the forward strand.
CTTGATTTGGAACAGATGGAAATTCAAGCCCGCATCGATGAAATTGATCGCGCCAACCTTAACTCGGGACAACCCATCACTCTTCAAGTGGAATCCCTGCCCGGACAGTCTTTTGAAGGGCGAGTGAAGACCATTGCCGGGATGGCTTCAAGAGGAGAATTCTTCATGGGAAATGTGGTCCGGCAGTTTGAGACCACCTTCGAAATAAGGAAGCCTGACCCGCGGCTCCGGCCGGGAGTCACGGCCCGCTTGGTGATCATCGGCGACAGCCTGAAAAACGTCCTATTTCTCCCGCGACAGGCGCTATTCGAGCAAGAGGGAAAGCAGATTGCCTATGTCAAGAGGGGCGGAAACTTTGTGGCAAAAGAAGTGAAAGTCAAACAGCGGACAGAAAGCCAGGTGGTGATTGAGGGCTTGGAGGAGGGGGTAGAAGTGGCAGTCGTCAGTCCTGCGGAGAAAAAGGGGAGACCTTCGCCTGGTACTCCTGCTGTGACTCCAGCTTTGGGAGGCGCCTCAAAATGAAGTCCGCTCTGGGCCAGAAAAGTCTCTGGATGCAATTCAACCTGTATTTGAGCATTGGAATGCAAAATCTCCTGGCCCACAAACTTCGCTCCTTCCTGACTATGCTGGGAATGATTTTTGGAGTGGCGGCGGTAGTTTCGATGCTCTCTATCGGGGCAGGCGCCCAACAGCAGGTGATGGCCTTTATTGAACAGCTAGGGGTTAGAAATCTGATTGTGGAAGCCAAGGAGACTACGGACTCCCAGACTTTTCAGATTGTCCGCAAGACTTCCCCTGGCCTTACCTTCCAGGATTTCCGGGTGATCAAGGCCAATATCAAAGACATCGCAACAGCGACGGCGCGAAAACGATTTGCCCCTTCAAAGATGTTTCCAAAACCGCAACAGGAGATGCCGATCCTCTACGGGGTAGATCCCAACTATCAGCGCATCTCTGCGCTGCAAGTGGGCTCGGGGCGATTTTATGATGACGAGGAAAACGAGCGAGGGGCGGCAGTGTGTGTGTTGGGAGAAGGAACGAAAAGTAATCTCTTTGGACCGCAGGATGCCATTGGGCAATTTGTCAAGGTCCACGAACAGTGGTTGCGAGTGATTGGTGTGGTGGGCCCCCAATTGACCATCAGATCGGATGTAGGGGGCGTCCCGGCCCAGGACCGGAACAATCTGATATATGTCCCTCTTTATTGTCCCATCTTGCGAATGGCAGACATCAATAGCCGCTGGAGGGATGAAATTGATGGAATCTATCTTCAATTGTCCGCCGGGGCTGACAGCTTTGAAGCGGCTCGAGTCGTTCGCGGTATCCTGGATGCTTCCCATCGGGGTACCGACGATTACAACGTTATTGTGCCGGCGGAATTGCTGGCAGAGCAAAAAAGGACCCAGCGAATCTTCGATATGGTCATGGTAGCAATTGCCTCAATCTCCTTGTTGGTGGGCGGTATCGGGATCATGAACATTATGCTGGCCAGCATCCTGGAACGAACCAGGGAGATCGGAGTGCGGCGCGCCTTGGGAGCCCGTCAGCGAGACATCATTCGCCAGTTCATGATTGAGGCCATTCTGATCTCTTTTATGGGTGGAATTCTAGGAGTCGGATTCGGATTTGGCATATCCCGATTGATCGCCTTGCTGGCCGGGTGGTCCACTATTGTGACAGCCCATTCCATCTGGCTGGCCTTCCTGGTCTCGGTTTCCGTGGGATTCATCTTCGGCAGCTACCCCGCCATGAAGGCGGCGCGATTGGATCCGGTGGAAGCGATCCGATATGAGTAGGAAAAGTTGGCACGTCCCTGCTGTTGGGTAACGGCAGGTAGGTATTAATCATGACGGAGTTGTGATGGGCTGGAATTCACTCATAGACGGAGGATTTGATGCGGAGCGGCAGTCGTTTATTGCGGAGAAGCATTCAATTATTGTGGTTTCTATTTCTTCCCCTTTTGATAGCGAGACCCTTTGTTGCCCAGACGTTTCCAACCCCGGGATATTTTAAGAGTCTCATTAATAGACCGGTCACCCCCACCCAGGTACCCCCTCCCAAGGCATTGCGAGATTACGTAGTAGCAGGAGAATTGCGGATGGCATTGGCTGATGCGGTTCGACTCATGCTTTTGAACAATACTGACGTTCGCATGAACCAGCTTGACCTTGAGACGTCGCAGTGGGCCATTCAGAAAGCGTACCAGCCCTTTGATCCCGTGGGGCGGGCCGGGTTCAATGCCACTCGTGCCAAAACACCAACCAGTTTGGAAACCGAAGGTGCCTTGACCCTCAGCGAGTTGGACCAGCAGGCCCAATTCGGCTATTCACAGACTTTTCAGACCGGAACCCGGTTTGATACGTCATTCACTGCCTTCAAGTCTTCAACCAACAATGTGTTCGCCTTTTACAATCCCTCTATCTCTTCCGATCTGAACTTCTCCTTGACGCAACCGTTGCTTCGGAATCGTGGTCTCTTTCCGAACCAGGCACCCATAGTGATTGCCAGACGCAATCTGAGTCAAACCCGTGCCAATTTCGAAGCCCAGATTAATGAATCCATCTCACGTGTAGTAAACCAATACTGGGCCGTGGTCGGGGCACGCGAAAATCTCAAGGTTCAGCAAACCGCCCTGGAGATGGCGGAAGTGACCTATAAACGCAACCAGCGCGAGCTGGAATTGGGGGCTTTGCCTCCGCTAAACATCTTCCGTTCCGAATCCCAGGTGGCCAGCCGTCGCGTGGATGTAATCCGGGCCGAATATGCGCTCAAGCAGGCGGAGGATGCGTTACGCCAAACGCTGGGGGCGGACTTGGATGCAGACGTGCGCAACCTGAAATTGAATTTGGTCGAGAAGGTAGAAGCCTCGGGGGAACTGGTGAATGTGAATCTGGATGAATCGCTCCAGCGGGCATTGTCGAAGAGGCCGGAGCTAACTGCTTTGCAGCACCAGTTGGCTGTTTCCGATATTAACGTCCGGTTGGCCCACAACAGCCTCCAGCCGGACTTGAGTTTCAGCACTTTTTATGCCGGCAGCGGACAGGGGGGCAATCGATTTGATACCAGCACAACCCCGCCGATACTTATTGATGAAGGTGGACTAGGGGATGCCCTGGGCCAGGTTGGACGATTTCAGTATCCCACCTACGGCTTCTCCGTTCAGCTGAATCTGCCGGTCAAGAACCGCTCTGCCCAAGCCGACTTGGGTGCTGCGCTGGTGAACAAGCGGCGCGGCCTATACAGTTTGCGACAATTGGAGCAAGTAATTGACTTGGAGGTCCGCGATGCCGCCAACCAACTGGAACAAACTAAGCTCTCCATGGTGGCAGCCAAAGTAGCTCGTGATTTGGCCCAAAAGACCCTGGAAGCCGAGCAGAGAAAATACGAGTTGGGTGCTTCCCAAATCTTTTTTGTGTTGGACGCGCAAACCCAGCTTTCACAGGCAGAAGTCAGCCTCTTACAGGCCCAGATCAGCTACCAACGTGCAGTCACAGACCTGGATCGGGCTACTGGCCAGTTGCTCGAACACCACAGGGTTCAAATCAACGAGGCCACGAATTGAAGGAAGGTCTGCGTTTCAACAGTTTTCTACGACTTCAATAATCTTCTCATAATTCCGCAACGTGCGGACTGACAGTTCCCGTCCGCAGGGGCAGGAGCTGGGCATTAGCACGAACCCCTTGCCGTCGCCAGCAGTGCCTTCATCCAGAGCTTTCTTGACTTTTTCGGCGAATTTTTCTGTGGGTAGATTTTCTATGTCGCTGATCTCAAGGTTCCCGAACAAAACCAGGTGCTTCCCATAGTTCTTTCGCACATAGGCCAGTTCCACATCTCCTTGTGGTGGCGGTTCGATGGGATCCAGTCCTGCTGACCCCATCGACACGATGTCGTCCAGAATGAGCCGCAGCTTCCCATGGCAGTGAATTCTGGGAAATCCGCCGCTGTGTCCGATGGATGAGATCATGGGCGCATCATACCTGCATACGTATTCCCGAAAGAGACGCGGCGGGAGGTACGGAGGGGATGCGTATTCCGCTCCATAAATCCGCCAGAGGCGGCCAGGCAATGTGCTCGCCACCGCTTCGGTCTTAGGATGGAGGGATAAGGCAAAGCGATCGAGCAGTTGGTGGAAGAGTCGGGGTTCAGTCATCGCTACCACGGTGTATTCACCCATTTCAAACAGTGAAGCTGCAAGGCATAGCGGATCGGGAGTATCAATCATCACGATTCCTGTGTCATCCAATGCCCTTTCCGCCTCCAAAACAGGCGATGGGTCTGGACTTCCGGCTGTCTCTGCGACCGGAAGTTGTAGAAAAGCTTCCAGGTCATGCACATTCTTCAACAGATGCTCTACTGTCCAGACGGTGTCTACATCAGGGTCACGCCGCGTGCAGGAAGTCAACCTGTGATTGCCGACCCTGATAGTCTTGACCGTGAAGCGGCTCCCATCCTGCATGAAGCTCTCTTCTTCAGCAATCTCTTTCAGTGCATCAGGTAACACCTCCTTGAAAGCTATCCCCCGCATGACAATTCGGTCGGTCTTCTCACGCGTCAGTTCGATCAGGGGAAGCCAGGAGGGATGTTGGTGAATGTTAAATGAATCAGGGTCGCCAGGATCCTCATCCATTCCGTTCAACTCATAGAAGGATACGGCCGGTCGATCAACCGGTTCTCCTCTCAGTGTTGCCATTAACCTGTCACGTCGATTCATTGATTAATCCCAGACGCCTCGGCCAAACACATCCGCACTTGTGACGATTGTCGCTCGGTGCAGAAGAGGACTCTCATAGCGGTCCTTTGCTGGCAGGACGAGTATAGTTAAAACTGGTACGAACTCCAATTGGTTGATTGCACCCGAATGAATCAACATGGGCTCTCCAGGAGTCAGCAGCCTGAAGTGTCAATTGCCGTGCAATCGTTCCGTTCGTCCTAAAACGAAGGTATCGTTAGAAAGACTTTGCGACAGGGCACTCCAAGGACAACGAAATTCACAACTCACTGGGAATGAATAGCTTCACCAAAAGCCTGTTGCCTGGCCATATTTTGGGGTGATATATTCTAGTTAATACTAGATATTGAGGGTCATGACTCATTATTCTGCTGGATCCTGATGCGAGTCACCATGAAAACTGGAGGTCTCATGTCAGTCTCTCCCTCTAGATGGTTCTAGACGTAAAAAGTAGGGACGCATGCTCAGTTTCTAAACAACTTTCCGGGAACAATTGGAAGCCTGTGCAGAGGCGGCTCTATTTGAAGGAGGCTGTAATGCGGCTCGGTATCGATTTTGGAACGACACGAACACGGGTTGCCGCAGCAATGAAGGGCAAATACCCGATGATCGAGTTCGAGCACGAAAGTGGATATCATCAGAATTGGTACCCTTCCCTCATTGCCGTCCGAGGGAAGCAGGTCAGCTTTGGTCTAGACGCCCTGGCTGTCCAATATGACCCGGACTGGGAAATGTGCCGTTCCTTCAAACGACACTTGAGCCTGGGTCATCCTGAGACGATCATGAGTGTCGGTGAAGCCAGACTCTCATTGCTGGAATGGGTCACACGATTTCTCGTAGCTTTGCGTGAGGATTTGTCTCGTCGGAGCAATTTAGAGATCAGTTCCACGGAGCCGTTGCAGGTCATGGTGGGTGTTCCAACCAACGCCAACAGCAACCAGCGGTTTTTAACGCTGGAGGCATTCCGCCGGGCTGGGTTTGAAGTTCTCGGAATGCTCAATGAGCCTTCTGCTGCCGGGATTGAATACGCCTACCGTCACCGCCGTCCTGAACCGGCAGGTGGGCGTGAATATTTGGTGGTGTACGACCTCGGAGGAGGCACCTTTGATGTCTCGGTCATTCGAATGATGGGACATCGTCACGAGGTCGTTGCGAGTGAAGGTATTTCACGGTTGGGTGGAGATGACTTTGACGAGTTGCTAATGGGCGTGGCTTTAGCTCAGCCCGCACTACCTCGATCCCTCCATAGACGATTTTCAGTGGCAGCTTCGGGAATTGTGGTAGCTCCCTTAACCTCCAGTTTTCGTCCCCGTTTGCTGCATTTGTGTCGTGAAGCCAAGGAAAGCATCAATCCAAACACTCGCAAGATTACCGTCGACTTTGGCCAGGTCAGTCCGGAAGCAGATGCAGTCTTAGTTCCCATATCCCAATTCTACGGCAAATGCGAGCCCCTCATCTCAAGGACGATCCAGCTTACTGATTCGGTTCTGAAATCCGTCCTCCGAGACTCCGGGCCAGATCTTAAGACCCTGGCTTGTGTCTACCTGGTTGGTGGTTCTTGTGATTTGCCGATTCTCGCCCGGTCGTTAAGGGAGCATTTCGGGAAGAGAGTGCAACGATCACCTTATCCTTCTGCCGCGACTGCCGTGGGCTTGGCGGCCACAGCCGATCAGGAGAGTGGCTACACCTTGGAAGAGAGATTTAGCCGGTTCTTTGGCGTATGGCGAGAGAGCGACGATGGGTCTAAGATAACCTTCGACCCTATTTTTGCAAAAGAGACAGCCTTGCCGCATCCAGGACAACCGCCCCTTGTGGTTTCGCGGAGGTACCACCCAGCCCACAATCTCGGTCACTTTCGTTTCCTGGAATGCAGTAACTTGAGAAATTCGCAGCTGGAACCAGGCGGGGACATTATTTCATGGGAAGAGATTTTCTTTCCCTTCCATCCTTGTCTACAAATGGAAACTAGACTGGAACGGGTCCCCGTGGAACGATGGCCTGAGGCAGGAAACGTATGGGTAGAAGAGGTTTACCAATGCGATGCGCAGGGGATCATTCAGGTGACAATCTCGAATCAGACGGGGGGATATGCCAACACATACCGGATCCGGTAGGCATGAACCAGAGAACGATTAATGTGCGTATTAGGCGCGCTACTGCCAGAAGGAGTTGGGGGCCGATTCGCAGTTCTTTAGCGGTTCTTCTCCCTTTGTGGCCTGCGTCTGGGATACCTATTGCACCGAGCCAGTCAGGCTCTATTCCCGGTTTAGCCACTGATGGCCCTAATTCCGTCGCTTCAGAGCATTCCCAGGAGGGCTCATGTCGAGAACCCACTATGTTCTTACCTTCATCTTATTCTTGCTAATTGATCGAAGCACGCTGTTGTCAGAGGGTCCAGCCTCGCCCGTTCCTTTGCGCACGCTTGAACAGATCAAAGCCCACCAAAAGGGGATCGCTTTGTGGTGGACCGGGAATGCCGGATGGCTAATCAAGTCGGATGGACTTCTGATCGGAATCGATTTGGATCTTGAGACAGAAGAGAAGATATCAGAGCCTCCAGTGTCGGCCAAGGATCTTTCCGACCAGCTCGATCTTGCCTTTGTGACGCATCATCACGGGGACCACTTTAACAGACCCACCTTAAAGGTCCTGGCCCAGGGCGTCCGCTGTAGTTTTGTCCTTCCCCGCACTTGCTTGAAAGAAGCCTCGCGGCTTACCATCTCCGACGAGAGGATCGTTGTGCCGGAACCCGGTCATCCATTCGAGATTAAAGGGATCCACGTTGAACCGATTCATGCCATTCACGGAAACCAAGACTTCACGGTGCTGACCAGGGAGGAGGATTTCATCGAATCCATTGCTCACAACTGCGGGTACGTATTCACTATCCAGGGTAAGCGATTCTTCCATCCAGGAGATTCCGTTTTGACCGAGGAACATCTTAATCTAAAGAATATCGACGTGCTCTTTATCTCACCAACGGTTCACAACATGTACCTGGACAGGTCTATGATCCTGATTAACCGTCTGGAACCCTCTTACATCTTTCCTCAGCATTTTGGCACTTACCGCCCGGATCCGGAGAACCTGTTCTGGACTCGCGGCTATCCGGATGAATTGAAAATGCGGCTTTCACAAGAACTTCAAAAGCGCTACCACAAGCTGAAACAGGGGGAGATGTTCTTGATAAGGTAAAAGTGCCCCATGATCTTTTCAAGCTCACCACCGCAGATGAAAATGCTGGAGGGCCCCGCTTTGTCGGGGCCGCGGTCGCGACAGAGCGCGACCCTCCATCAAGACACGCATTTTCATGAAAGTCGTTTGTCCGCCAGTATGGAGCGTGGCTTATGAAAATATTCCCCCTTAGAAAAGGGGGCGGCGGTTTCAACCGCCGGTGGTTGTCTCGGGCATACGATACCTCCTGGCAACTACGGCTGCCCTCTCCTTTCCCGAAGGGGGAATTTCGGGTTAGTCTCTACTCTTACTCTTTCCCGTCGTCGTCCTCGGAAGCTTCCTGGTCGAGCGCGAGGACGAGCACGACGACGATTTTCACAAAAGTGCCCCATGATCTTTTCAAGTTCACCACCACGGATGAAAATGGCAAAGGTAGCCACGGTGAGCGCAATTCGCGAGCCGTGGGTTTTTCCTCACAATCAAAAGCCCACGCCTCCCTGGAAAAAACGGTCGGCGTGGCTACCAAAACTCGCATTTTCATGGATGCTCCTCTGGAATAGTTGACGCCGCGGGGAGTGGAGGCAACAGCCAACCGAACGGTGTCCTATTCTTCGTTCGATTACGCCAAGGCGTTATTTGGATTTATCGAGGTACTCACATGAAAACAAAAATGATTGAACGAGCAACATGGAAGTCACATTATCTCAGGACGAAGCCCGGTCTCATCTTTTTGATTGGCCTTTGGTTCGGATGGCCCAATCTGGCGCTTTCACAAGGCAGGATCCTCCTGTATGACGATTTTAGTGGGCCTGGACTGGACTCAAATAAATGGGTGGCGGGGTTACATTTATGGGGGCCTGCCAATCAGGGAGTCGTACCGGAGAACGTGCGGTTAACGCGTGTCCCTGACGGCGACAAAATAGTTGGAGTTCTCGACACTCAGGCCAATGGGGATCTCTACACTGGGCCAGTCAAGGGTCTGCGGCGCTCGGGTAAAGAATTGGTGCGAACTGATGACGGCAGGCGTACCGGCGGTTTGGTCATCACTCGTCAGGCTTTCGGCGCCGGACGTTACGAGGTGCGTATGAAGAACCTCCCGATGTCCGGCGGTTGCTCTTGCATTTGGAATTACTGGGATCCGCAAGATGCTGGGGGTCCAAAGGGGAATTACACAGAGATCGACATAGAGATGCCTGCCAATGGCTATGCAGGTCGAAAGGACTGGGTGAACTGGGCTGGCTTTAATACTTATTACCCCAGCCCGGACGACATCACGCCGGTCAACACTGACATTGGGCCTCAAAACGATGGGAAGTTTCACGTTTATCGCTGGGACTGGTATGACGGAACCAACGGACCCAAGCGAGTTGAGTTCTATGTCGATGGCCAGTTGAAAGCTACCATTCAAACTCACATCCCGCATACTCCTGCGCCGTTGTGGGTCGGTAACTGGCCGGCCAAATGGTCAGGGAATTTCCAATATGACACCCAGCACCTCTACATTGACTGGGTCAGGATTTCAGAACTCGGGGGACCCCTTCGCTGATCCCTCCCTTGATGAGCCTCCCAACGGCCGCAGCGCAAGTTGGCGATTTGCGTTGCGCCGGAGAAGAGCGATGCTGTTCTCCTTGAGGAGGATCATACTCAGAAGTTTCATTCGCGGTCTTTAGGATCGTTAAAGAGAACAGTCAGTTTGATGCTTCCGTGTCCGGACTGTGGAAAGTTGGCAGTATTCGAGTCTCCCGGATCCAGATTTGAGGCCGTGTCGTCCGGCGGAAATAGGACCAGCGAGTTCAGGAAACCGATAATTGCCTGCCGGTCATCGTCCTCCAGGCTGGCAAAGGCATCTCGGGCTAATTGAGCTTCTCCACCATGCCGCAGAATCACTTCGTTCAGATTGAGACTTCGCCCGTCATGACCATAGGGGGCGGTGCTCCCAACTCCCCACAAAGGGGTGGTCATGAATTCGGTTTGAAAGGTTCCATCGTAGTTCCGTTCGTGGAAATTGGGTCCAAGGTCATGCCGCCTAAAATCAGTGAAGATGTTTTTCACGAGATAGGGACCTTGTGTTGGTGGCTTTAGTGCCGGAAAGCCGGATCCATCGTCCAGATTCAGATGCAGCGGGGACGCAGTGGCGAACAGGTTATTGAATATTCCGTTGACCGGATCGTAAAGGGTCTCGACATCCGCCACACGCCGATCGCGATTCAGTACCAGGTCGGAGATATGA
>JBGOTQ010000048.1:0-27021 GCA_041476565.1 Terriglobia bacterium
CTTCGTCTCGCTTGGCACCCATGTCATCGTTGTAGGTTTCAAATCCCTTATTCAAGCCATAATGATGGCTCAAAACAGCCGCGCCGACAAACGCCGCAGTTTCCAGTCCAGCCCCCTGAGCTACAGATGCCAGGGTAGGAACAGACTTGTCAAGAACAAACCCTCCAATGTCTCGCACTTTATGGACTTGGGGGTAAGTCCCCGTCATTATGGATGCATGGGAAGGGGTAGTGAGAGGAACCTGGGCCACAGCTTGAACGAAACGCACACCCCGCGTAGCCAGGGCGTCAATATGAGGTGTGGGAACGCTTTGCGGATTAAAGCAGGAGAGGTGGTCTGCCCGCAAGGTATCCAATGTGATCAGAAGGACATTCGCATTCCGGGGCTCGAGCCTTGGAGCACTCCCGGCCTCGGGAGCTTTGGTGCCACGGGAACACCCGGCTAGAAGCAAAGTGGCCGTGAAAACTTTCGCAGCCAAAACCAACCGGTAGGATAAGCCAGGAGTAGCTCTTTTACTCAGATGCATATGAGAAATCCCAAAATCGGAGGTCTTCTTTGCTATCATACCTTAGGATAGGTGGATTTTCAGCGGTGTATTCCTGTGAATTCCCCGTTTCCTGAGGGGGGAACTCTACAAGGCACTGAACTGGTATGCGCATTCTAGCCAAGTTCGTCTCGAAATCTGCCATGACCGCTGGCGCATTGCTGTTTTTTTTGTCGGCTACCAACGGCCAGGGACAGAAATCTTCCAGACCGTTCACAGTAATCAATATTGCCTCGAAGGCTGGCTTGGACTTTAAGGAGAACAATTATGCCACCGAAAAGAAGTATCCCTTTGAAACCATGGGTGGGGCAGTGGCGGCGTTGGATTACAATAATGATGGCTGGCTGGACCTATTCTTCCTGAATGGCGCCCCGTCACCGCAGCATCTGAGAACCGATCCGGCATCGTTTAACCGCCTATATCGAAACAATGGCAATGGCAGTTTCACCGATGTCACCCAAGCCTCAGGCCTCAGCGGAGAGGGGATCCGTGGGTATCCTCAAGGGGTAGCCATTGGCGACTATGACAATGACGGATTTGTCGACGTTTATGTTACTAATTTTGGAGATAATGTTCTTTACCATAACAACGGAGATGGCACGTTTACCGATGTCACTGCTAAGGCCGGGGTCGCCATGCATGAACATCCTTTTAAAGCCAGTGCTTGCTGGGTGGACATCGATAATGACGGCTGGCTTGACCTTTTTGTGACGCGGTACTTCCAGTGGACCTTCGAGCAAAATTCAGACCATTACTGTGGCCAAAGGAAAACGGGTTACCGCGCCTACTGTCGTCCTGGAGAATTTAAGGCCTTGCCTAATGCTTTGTTCCGGAACAACCATGATGGCACTTTCACCGACATTTCTGAACAGGCTGGTATCAATCGACACTTAGGAAAAGGCATGGGTGTGGCCATTGCCGACTATGATAATGACGGATGGATGGATGTTTTCGTGACTAATGATGGGATGCCCAACTTCCTCTATCATAATGAAGGAAACGGGACCTTCAAAGAGGTAGCTGCCCAAGCAGGTGTGTATGCCAATGAAAACGGAACCATGGTATCGGGTATGGGGTGCGACTTCAGAGATTACAACAATGATGGTCTGCCCGACATTTTTTATACAGACCTGATCACCGAGTCGTTTACGCTTTTTCTGAACCTGGGTCACGGGTTCTTTCAAGATGTCACGTTTCCTTCCAACATTGGTCTTTGCTCTTCATCTCACAGCGGCTGGAGTAATCGGTTCATGGATTGGGACAATGATGGCTGGAAGGACATCCTGGCTGTCGGATCCCACGTCTTAGACAATTCTGAACTTTATAACCCGGCTGCTCATTACAAAGAACCTTGCTACTTTTATCGCAATCTCGGCAGTGGAAAGTTCGAAGACCTCTCCAGGAGCCTGGGCCCGGATTTCCAAGTCGAAGGAGCCAACCGTGGTCTAGCGGTGGGCGACTTCGACAATGACGGGTCCCTGGAGGCAGTGGTTTGCCGCTTAAGCGACACCCCCCTGTTCTTCAAGAAGAGTAATGTCGGTGGCAACTGGATTCTCCTGCATTTGAAAGGAACTCGTAGTAACCGGGATGCCATTGGCGCCAAAGTTCAAATCACTCTGCCATCCGGGCTCAGACAATACGATCATGTCAGCACCGCCAACGGGATTTACTCTGCAAGCGACAAGCGATTGCACTTTGGGCTGGGAAATGAGTCTGTGATCAAAACCATGGAAATCAGTTGGCCGAGCGGGATTAAACAGACATTGGCGAATGTCAAGGCCAACCAGGTGCTGGTGGTGACGGAGCCGGAGAAGTGAATAATTGGTTCAGTTTAGCCAAGGATAAGAGAATTTTGGGAACAGGGGTCAGATCTCATCAGCAGCCTGTAAGGCTGTACTAGGTTAGCCCAGGGCACAGCGCGCGTTTTTGGCGAGCAACGCCCTTGGGGACGGGGCCGCCCATTAACGATCACCTGTCCGGCCTGAAAGGCCGGAATTAGCCCAGCCTAGGGCGAAGCCCTGGGAATGTGGCCCAACCGTTTCAAGCCAGCCCGGAAAGGGCGTGTTATAACTGAAAGCGAGACGAGTCATGGGGCAATCCCTTGCTTCTGTCATCATCCATCTGATCTTTAGCACAAAAGATCGCTACCCTTTTCTGGACCAGGAGGTCTGCCGAGAACTTCATCGCTATTTGGCTTCGATCCTTAAGGATAACGACTCGATCCCAATCGAAATCGGGGGAGCGGCGGATCATGTTCACCTCCTTTTCTACCTCTCTAAGACGCACACACTGAGCCACCTTGTGGAGAAGTTGAAGACCGGGAGCTCGAAGTGGATCAGACTAAGGGAGGAATGTACTCCAAGTTTTACTGGCAAAGCGGTTATGGGGCTTTCTCTGTCAGCCAATCGAACTTGTTAAAGGTGAAAACCTATATTACGGCGCAGCGGGAACATCATCAGGGGTTGTCGTTCCAAGACGAATTTCGCGCTTTCCTGAAGAACCACCAGATTCCCTATGACGAGCGTTACATTTGGGATTGAACTAAACCGCCCTGTCAGGGCTGAAATTATCGAGAGGGCGAATTAGTCCCAGGGCTGCGCCTTGGGCTGGATTAACTGGCCCTTTCAGGGCCTTAGGACTCCACTGCAAGGGGCAACAATGAAGAGACAACTGCTTCTCGTTTCCGCACTCCTTCTATTGGCTGGCGAGCCACTGCTGCCCCAGCAGAAACCCGCCATCCCTCCTGCCCAACAGGCCGAGGCCGCCTTGAATGAAGGCATCAGCGCGCTTCAGGCCGGGAAACTGGATCTCGCCATTCGCCGGTTCCGGGAAGCCTATCAACTAGCTCCCAACAACCCTTTCGCTCGGTTGAATCTCGGTCTGGCCCTTTACGAAAAGAGCAATGACAACCTCGAGGCTCAACGGCTCCTGGAATCGGTGCTCGATCAGTTTCCCGAACATCCTGACCTTCAGCTCAGGCTCTTGCATTCTTACCTGATCAGCAAGGACACCGTGAAGGCGTCCTCCCTGGTCGAGCAGCTGCGAAAGCGGATGGAGCTTGAACCTCGATTTGCTTTCAATGTGCTCTACACCATGGTTACTTTCAACCAGCTAGACTTGGCCCGATCCGAGCTGGACAAAACCTCCAATCGACTCCAGGGTGAAGTCCTGTTTATTTATGGGCTAATTGCGGTTCAATCCGGGCAGAAACAAGAAGCCCTGCGGCTATTCGATATGGCCAGCAGTCACAATTTTCCTCCAGCGGATTCCACTCAAATGGCCAACCTGGCAGAAAGCTATTTCGGGATGCAGGAGTTTCCACGGGCGGCCAAAGCCTATGAAGCCTATCTTGATCGTTTCCCGCAAGCGCTTCGCTATCGTTTTCGGCTGGGCCTTTGCTACTACGCCTTCGGTGACCACGCTAAGGCAAAAGATCAGTTTGAGAAGGCTCTTCTATTAAAGCCGCCACCGCCGGAAATCAATTATTACCTGGGGGCCACCCTCATCGAGTTGAAGAAAAGTGAAGAGGCCCGTCCTCTTCTGGAAACCGAAATCAAGCAGAACCCTTCGTCATTCCGGGCGTTGACCAAGTTGGCTTATGTCGACTACTTGAATGGAGAAAACGAGCAGTGCCGGAAACGGCTGGATCAATCGGCTGCCCTGGAACCGAACTGGTTCGAGACCCACTTGGTTTATGGCATGCTGTTCAGTCGTCTCGGCGATTCCGAGCAGGCCATTAAGAATCTGGAACTGGCTGTCAAGGAAGAACCAAACTACTGGAAGACCCATTACCAATTGGCCCTGGCTTACCAAAGGGTCGGCAACGAAGAAAAAGCCAAACAATATATGGAAAGCTACAATCGTCTCCTTAGTGCTACCACGGCCGGTGCGCTAGAAGCTCGAGGGCTGGCAGACCAGGACAAAAGAGAAGAGAAGAGTGAGAAGTGACGAATACCGGTTGGTGGAAACGAGCCGCTTCCTCCCATGCTTGCACGATCATTCGCAGATATCACACAAGACCCGATGTCCGCACCACCCATAGGAACTCCATTTAGCAAAAATGGATCCTTTAATTGTGAACCAGTGCGTTTGTTTTCAATCTGTTGAATTATTAAATGGTTGACTCTCCTCTTCGGATTTTGATCTCCATTATTTCGTACTCTACGTGTCATCGTGGGAGCAAGTCATCCTGTTTCGAAGACACCGGCAGAATCCTGGCTCCTTATTGAATGGTCCAAAAAAGAAAGCCCCGGTGAACAGAGGAGACCCATTCACCGGGGCAGAGGAGCATCAATCATTTTAGGAAGATGCGTTAGTGACGACAGACTTGTCAGCCATTCCCTAACACACCCTACAACTCATCTAGAACGTAAAGCGCGCACCCCACTGCATGTGCCGTGAACCACCGCACTTCCCATAGATCTTGCCAAAGTCAACGCTGGTTACGTCCGTGCTTGGACCACAAATTCCGATCCGGTTGAACAAGTTGAGGATATCCAGCCGAAGTTCGAAGTTCATCCCTTCACGGAGAGGAAGATTCGTCCGTTTAATCAGAGAGAAATCCTCTCCATAGCTGGCAAATCCGTGAAGTTGGGATAAGTATCTGGGTGCATTCCCGAAGCGTATCGGCACATTCAAATCCGTCACCGGCGCCTGGGCAAAGGCAGCCGGATTCAAATAGGGCGTGCCATTGTCGGGATCCGGATTAGTGGGCTTGCCGCTGGGCAGTATCCACTGGCTGCTGGGCTGTAAGATATCGGCACGCAGGCCCGGGTTGAACAGGGCATTCCCTTCAAATGCACTCTGCGAGAGACTCTGGGGACCGCCGGATTGGTATTGCTGAATCGCACTCGCCGTCCATCCCCCCAGTGCATACCCTCCAACTCCGCTCCTGAGCCATTTTCCATGAGGCCCAAAAGGGAGGTCGTAAATCCATGTGACCCTCAAGGAATGGGGGATATTGAAGCGCGTCACCGAATAGTCATTTCTAATGTTATAGAAATCCTGGGCGTTGTAATAGTAATCGCCCGGGCCGGCGCTGTCTGATGTCGCCATGGACTTGGAGAAGGTGTAAGAAATCAGGAAGCTCAAACCATTGCTGGCTCGCTTGGTTAGAGTGGCCTGGAGAGAATTATAACTGGACCACCCGTTGTTCAAGCGGTGAGTGCCTACCGAGTCATACTGTGGGAACGGCCTGAGAGCACGGGCCACTGTGCCCTGAAAGCTGGGATAAGGTAATGGAATCTCAGGATGCAAACTGATATCATCCAGCAATGCATTACCCAGCGAAAGGTACTTGGGATTTACCTGGTCGAGCGAGCCGACGTACTTAGCATCGTTCAGCCGGGTCCCCCGGTTTCCAATATAGTTGGCTTCGATCCGGGTCTGCCAGGGCAGTTCGTACTGGATGCCGAAATTCCAGTTCTGAACCATCGGCAGTTTGTTCACGGTAGGGGCATAGTAGGCGATGCTTCCGCCGTTTAACAAAGTCGGATCCGTGTTGGGGAGTGTGGCACTGAACGGCGGATAAGGGTTATCCCAGTTGTAGGGAGAAACGCCGATAAAAGGTGTGGTTCCCCTCTTGATCAGGTTATCCCCGTTAAATCCATTGTTGTAGTTCCCGTAATTCCAACCGTCCATAATCGGTGGGGCATAGTTGATCCCGTAACCGCCGCGAAGGACCGTCTTCTGGTTCAGGGCATAGGCAAAACCAAACCGCGGTCCAAACTCCTTGTAATAGGTCTTTGCAAAGCTGCGGCCGCCAATCCGACCCGGACCATCTCCCAAAACCACAAACGCGCCGGGGAAACCATCGGCGCCAGGGTTGGGCTTGGTGGGATCCAGGCCTGACATGGCCCCCTTGACCTCCCAGAACGGTGTGGGAATATCCCAACGCAATCCGAGGTTCAAGGTCAGCTTGGAACTCACCTTCCAGTCATCCTGGACATAGAAGGCTGCCGTTTGAGACCGCTCGCCTGGAGTCAAGTTGGTGATAGATTGATCTGCCCTCCGGGTTTGTCCCAGCATGAAACTGGCATAGGCAAAACCTGTTTCATTCAATGAGTTAGTTGTCCCATTCGGGTCGGGCAAGGCTGTCTGCTCATTATGGTATATGTACGTCCCTGGGCCGTTCAAAGACTGGTCCGTAATATAGTAGCGGCGAATCTCTCCGCCCAGACGCAAGCTGTGTGAACCGCGGATCCAGGTGAAGTCGTCATTAAAAATCGTGCTGCCATTGGGCGAATTGCTTCCGGGATCATGGCCGTAGTACCGGTTATAGGGATTCAATGTGGAATTATTCCCCTGGAATTCAATCAATGGGAAGGAATGTGATCCCACACCCTGCATTCCCAGGGCCTGCTGCCAGTCGACCCCGGACAGGTTGGCATTTGACAGGTTGGCATTCCGGAACCGGTTATAGCCGAAGGCCATGTGGTTCAGCTTGGTAGGACTCATCGTCCAATCTTCCGTCAGACGGACAATCCATCCCGGTGTATCTTGTAGCTTATCCCCGACAATGGGCGGGCCCGGCAAAGGAAGGCCGGGGATATGGTAAGAGCAACAGCCACCGGCGCCATCTCTTAAGCGATAACGTTTGTTGTAGATGAATGATCCGTTGACCTTGTGCTTGTCGTTGATGACATGGTCAATCTTGCTCATGTAGTTGTCAATGTGCAGGATCGGCTGGCCGTTGGAGTACCTGGGATTGTTATTCTTCATCCTGTCGATCTGAGGATTCGGGATATCATACTTCAGGATATTCTCAGTGACCTTGCTAAACCGGTCTGCGGGAATGATATTGCCCGGGAAGGGATCGCGAATCCAGGTACCGTCGGGCAATTGACGGGTAGTCGCAGGGTCATAAATCTGACCAAAAACTATATCACGGCCCAAGGCATCTTTTCCGACCACTGTCCCGGATTTGGGATCTTGAGTCCAGGCAGGATCGAAGAGCTTGGAAAAATTACCTTGCTTGAAGGGGCCGTAGGGAAGGGAATCCGTTCCACTGACGCTGAAATCAGCCTGGCGATTCCCCTCGTAGGAGAAGAAGAAATGGGTCTTGTCTTTCTTGATGGGGCCGCCCACCGTGGCGCCGAAGTTATTGAGGACATTCGGAGATTTTGGGTTTCCAAAGCGATTGTTCTCCCAGGTATTGGCATTGAGGAGCTTGTTTTGGTTGAACCAGAACAAAGTCCCGTGAATATCGTTGGTTCCTGCCTTCAATCCGAAGTTGGTCAGGGCGGTCTGAGTATTTCCATACTGGCTGGAAAGCGCACCCGTCTGCAGCCGAAATTCACTGACCGCATCAATAGTCGGAGTAAACTCGTTATTGCTGCCACCGTTCAGGTCCATCCGGCCGAGGGAAATTCCCTCGATGAGAATCTCATGGCTGTAAGCTTGACCGCCATTGATGGTTCCTTCAAAGGTTGAACCCTGAGTACCAGGAAGAGCGCGGAACACAAAGTCCTGCAACTGGCGGGTTCCGTCACCCACGAAAATCGGCCAGCTGTGGATGTCCCGGTCTGTGGCGTTAGTCCCGATTTCCGCCGTCGAGGCTTCCAACAGCGGAGACTCGGCAGACACTTCAACCGTTTGCGTCACTTCACCGACTTCCAGGGTGAAGTCCAAAGTCACGGTCTGTGCAAGCAGCACATTGACGTTTTCACGGGCAGCGGTCTTGAAACCCTTCAGAGCCGCGGTAACGTTGTAATTGCCGGGCTCCAGGTAGGGGATGTGAAAAAGACCAGCCGACGTGGTGAGAGCCTTGGATTCTGCCCCGTTGGCCTTGTTGGTGGCGATGATCTCAGCCCCGGGGACCAAAGCGCCCTGTGGGTCCTTGACCACACCTGTTAGGGTTCCACGACCGCTTTGGGCGTGCAAAGGTATTACCATCATTGTCAGGACAAACATCGTCCCTAGATACCAAGAGAACTTTCTCATCAATTCCTCCGTTCTACTGCATTGTTATCAAACCGTCTGACCTGGTTCAGAACCAGTGACTGCCTCGCAGGTTCGTGCTCAGCGATTCTTGCCGCGAGAAAGCAATAACGACTCGAAAAAGAGAACCCAAAAACAACACTAATTGCGCCTTGTTTTATGCGCGATGTTAGCAAGCAAGATTCCTGCCAGATCTCACAGTCGCTAGAGCTTTCTTAGTCAGTCATTTAATCGATTGAATCAGAGGCAGTTCGAAACGAACTGTGTAGAACGAAAGCTTCAAACGCCGTCCTAATCAGACAGGAAACTCCGAATTGCCGTATACGAGTTCCAATTTTTTGGAGAGGTGAGAGGGTTGGCAGACGAGGGCAAGAGGGAAGAAAAGAGCGGGAAATGATGAGTGCTGAGACGGCTGATTTCTTTGGGGGTGTCTCGTTCTTCTATAAACAGGGGATTCCTGACGGGGCCCGTTCACCTTTTAACTGACCCACTACAAAGGCTAAGTCTTGTAGAATAGCCGAACTTATGGATTCTTGGGCCCCTGTGGGCTCAAAGATCTTCGCCGGTAAGTCCCTGCGAGATTCATCACGTGTTTCAGCAGACCAGCCTTTAGCGATCTACCCCCGTGAATTGGTACAGACAGGCGAATATTGCTACCCGCTTTAGAGTAAATGTGATGGCTTCCGTGAACCCGCTTTAATTGCCAACCTTTTTGCTCCAACACCCAGGCCAAATCCTTCCCAGAGATGGCCTTCATACCGCGATTTCGACAATTCGGTCGTCAGCTTTCAACTGCGACGCAGTCACGTCTACCGAAAGACAACCCTCTACTGCCTCGTAGAGGTTTTGGAGCAATTCCTCGAAGGTCTCTCCTTGCGTGGCACAACCGGGAATTGCCGGAACCTCCGCCCAGTACCCACCTTCTTCGGCCGGATGCACGATGACTTTTACTTTCATAGGATGCCCATTATGGGAGAGATTCAGGAAAAACTCAAGTTCGCCGGGGGTCGAAACCACATTTGATCCCCGGTAATATTTCCGCGGGTGGTGGACCAAGACTGTGCGCAGGCACACTCTTGAGAGTAGAAATGCTCCCACTTGGGAGATGTGCCTCGGAGCGTCTCTTGAAAATACCAATAAATGTGGACACCCGGTTCTGCCTCGGCGACGTCGCCGAGGCAGAGCGTGGAACCGACATTCAAATGTCCAATCTCCCAGCGCAGACATGGCGTTCTCCGCCATGTCTGCGTCACCCATAACCGAGTGGGGAGGCCTGGCTAAATTTAGAAGGTAAAACGCGCTCCGAGCTGAATGACGCGCGGGCCTCCAGATTTGCTGAAAACTCGACCGAACCGAGTTGGATCCCCGATGTCGGTCTCAGGATTAGACCAGCCAATCCGGTTGAACAGGTTTATGATGTCCGCCCGAATCTCAAGGTTCATCCCCTCACGCCATTTCAGCGGGGTCCGTTTCATGAGTGAAAAGTTTTCTCCGTAGGAAGCCCATCCTCGGATGTTTGGCAATAAAGGCGGGGCATTCCCCAGATACAAGGGAACATTGTTGGCCGAAGTACCAGGAACCGTCCCAAAAGCCGCGGGATTCAGATAAGGCACTCCGTTTGACTCATCCACGACGGTGGGTTTACTGCCGACGACCTGCTGGTCGCGGCCGAGAAGAACCTCGGGGTAAATCCCTGCTGCAAAATAAGAGCTTGGGTCGGGGCTGGAAGAGGAATAGACACCAAGCGGAGCGCCAGAGACGTAATGTTGAATAGCACTTATCGTCCAGCCGCCCGCAACATAGCTCATAGCTCCATCCTTGAACCATTTGCCCTGTCTCCCCAAAGGCAGATCGTAAATCCAGGTCACCTTCAAATCATGGGGCCGATTTAGGGAAGTAACCCCGTAATCTGCCTTTTGATTATAGATGTTCTGACCATAGAAATAATAAGCACCTATTCCAGTGCCCTGAGTTGCCAAGGACTTGGAAAAAGTGTAAGCCAGCAGGAAACTCATTCCATGGCTGACATGTTTGGTGAGAGTCGCCTGCAGGGAATGGTAGTTGGACCAGCCCTCGTTCCGGCGATATTCACCAACACCATAATATTGCGGGAAAGGCCGCAAAGACTGGGCTACTGTTCCTTCAAAGCTCGGGAAAGGCTTCGCGAATTCCGGATGGAGGTTGATGTCGTCCAGCAAGACATCGCCCAAGCTCAAATACTTGGACGGATCCACCTGGTTGAGCTGACCCAAGTACGGGTCAAACAACCGGCTGCCATGGTTGCCAACATAGTTGACCTCCAGGCGGGTCTTCCAGGGCATTTGGTACTGAATCCCGAAATTCCAGTTCTGCACCATAGCCATCTTGATTGAGTTAGGATAAGTATCGATGCTATCGTAATTCAACTGGGTGGGGTCCGTGTTAGGCAGTGTTGCCGTGTAAACCTTGTAGGGCGTGTCCCAATTGTAAGCAGGATCTTGTCCGCCTCCCGGTCGTCCGGTCTTGGCGGGAATGTTGTTGGATCCATTGTAGCCGGTGAATAGGTTGTAATTCCAACCATCCATCAGCGGCGGCGAGTAATTGATCCCGTATCCTCCGCGGATGACCAGGTTGTTGCCGATCGCATAGGCAAATCCGACGCGGGGAGAAAACTCCTTGTAATAGTAGTCCCAGAATTTGGTCTTTCCGGTACAACCCTGGCAGTTGCCGAGGAATGCCAGCGCCCCCAGATAGCCGTCTGCACCGGGATTCGGCATTGTAGGATCCATGGCCGACATGGCATTCTTGCTGTCCGTAAATCCAGTGGGAAGATCCCAACGAATTCCCAGGTTTAGTGTCAGTTTGCTGTTTACTTTCCAGTCATCCTGGAAATAGAAAGCTGTCGTCCGAGACCTGAGACCCTGGATGGAGCCGATTATGGTGTTGCTGGTGCTGCGGGCATCACCCAGAAAGAAACTGGCGTAGGCAAAACCAGTGGAAGTTTGGAAATTGGATAGGGCGGTCTGGTCGCTGTTAAAAGCATAAGACCCCGGGGTGTTCCGAAAGGACGAATTAATGTAGTAGCGGCGATGTTCCACCCCGAATCTCAAACTGTGAGAGCCTTTGATCCAGGTGAAATCATCCAGCAGAACGGTGCTGCCATTGGGTTCATTGCCAGTGCCGCCATGCCCCATTTGTTTGTAACTGCCGGAAAGGTCGACATTGGGACCGCCGAAGGTCATCACCGGGAAAGTAGCTCCTCCCGCGACTCCCTGGAAACCGAGAATTTGCGCAAAGTCTAAGCCGGTGAAGGCAGTGTTAGCCGCGTTGTAGTTGCGGAAACGGTTGTAACCAATACCAAAGTGGTTCAGCTTGGTCGGGCTGATCGACCAGTCCTCCGCCAGACGGATCAGCCAGCCTGGTGTGGCCTGGGTTTTGTCTCCCGCCATATAAGGTCCGGGCAATGGTCCTGGAACGCGGTAGGTACCGCCACCATCCCGCAGTCGGGAGCGGTCGTTGTAGGTCACCGAACCGTTCACTTTGTGTTTATCGTTGATTGTGTGGTCAACCTTGAAGCTGTAATTGTTGATCTTCAAAATCGGGCAACAACCGGCAAATTTCAGATAATTCTGCCGCAAAGTCTCCCCATACAGGCTTGCCAGGGGAAACTGCGGGTTTGGAATGTCATATTGCGGACTCAACAATTTCTTGGTTACGGCGCTCATCCGGTCGGCCGGAATGATATTGCCCGGGAAGGGGTCTCGAATCCAGGTGCCGTCAGGTAGTTGTCGCGCGGTAGCCGGGTCGTAGATCTGACCATACAGAACGGGCCGGCCTAACGCATCGGTTCCAATTTGAGTGCCGGACTTGGCCTGGCGCGTGAATGCCGGATTCAACAACTGAGAAAAATCTCCCTGCTTAAACGCCGCGATGGGGGCGGAATCATAGGAACTGGCGAGAGCCATCTCATTGTCCCGCAGCACCTCGGTGGAGAAAAAGAAGAAGGTTTTGTTCTTGATAATGGGCCCGCCAAAGGTGCCTCCGCCATTGTTTAGGTGATTCTTCGCCTTAACCGCCTTTCCAGTGCCGGGATCATAGCTGTGCGCGTTGTTGCTCCAGCTATTGGCATCAAGAGCGGAATTCTGATGGAGCCAGAAACCGGTGCCATGGTACGCATTCGTTCCTGATTTTAGCCCAAAGTTGGTCAACCCAGCCTGGGTGTTCCCATACTGGGCCGACAAGGCACCCGTTTGAAGCTTGAATTCGCTGACAGCTTCGACGGTCGGAGTGAATTCGCTGGTGTTGCCGCCGTTAATGTCGAAACGCCCAACAGTGATGCCGTCGATTAAGACTTCATGGGAAAAAGTCTGGGAGCCATTGATGGACCCTGACCAACTGGAACCTTGCACACCTGGCATGCTGTTGAAGATGAAGTCCTGAAGTTGTCGAGTTCCATCACTGACAAAACTCGGCCAGGTATGAACTTCCAACTCATTGGCTGCAGTTCCAATTTCGGATGTTGAAGATTCCAACAAAGGGGACTCTGCCGAAACGCTGATCGTCTCCTTGATCTCTCCAACTTCCAGGGTAAAATCGGCGGTCACGGTTTGTGTGATTAGAACTTCCACATTCGCTCTAAGCCCGGTCTTGAAGCCGGATTTGCTGACCGTGATGTTGTATTTTCCTGGGGGAACGTAGGGGATACGGTACAGCCCCGAGTCCGTGGTGACCCCCTTGGTCTCCACACCGGTTTGCTGATTCACCAGCAATATTTCAGCAGCTGGAATCATCGAACCGGAACTGTCTTTCACAACACCCGTGATGGTCCCACGACCGCTCTGGGCCAGCAGCGGCAGGGTTATCGTCAACAGGCAAATTCCAATAATGACGAAACACCCGATGAGAGAAACTCTCTTCATGTAATGCTCCTTTCTTTCTGAGGTGTAAATCTTTACAACTTAATGAGATTTATTTGGCACTGGGAATACACAGGGAACTGCAACAATAATTCTTTAGCAACTCTGTAGCCAGAACAAGGCTCAAGGAGAGAAGTTTAAGTGGGAGAATAGGTCTTTGGATATTAATGGGATACAAACGTCAAGAGTTTGTAAAATTAACTTTCGAATTTGTCAGAACAGAAAGAATACGAAATATCGAAGAAGGGATTCGAAGTTTGGTAGAAATGTAATTCAACCCCATATATGCAAATTGGGAAGCCCTCTATTCACACCGGAGCGAGAGACCCTCTAATCACCGCGCATGCCGACACGATAATAGGAATTTGTTTTTTCTGGGTGCAATCAAAAGTGACGTACAACGGAGAAGCTGGTTCAGGGTTGCCGAAGCCAACGTAGAAATCAAATCGTTGTACGCCAGCGATGCAAAGGAACGCTGTCTGGGCTGGATTATGCCGGCGTTTCAGGCCAGGGTTTCGATGCTCATCCTCTGTGCGTCACTTTTGATTGCACTCGTTTTTTCTTGCTTATTTGCCACATTTTGCCAATATAATACCTTTATTTCATTTTCTTTAATGGAGAATGCCTTTTTTCGGCGTTTTTTCCAAAATAGAGGACACGCGATGATGGACGTGAAATTAGTACGAAAAAAACCCTTTGCTATTGCATTTTCTTTTCTGCTCTTGCTGTTGCCCGTGGCATTTGTATTGTTCCCTCATACCAATCTCGACCAGCTCCAAGCTGAAAAGTCAGCTCGTTTCGATCAATGGACGATCCTCGGTCCCGGTGGTGGAGGGGCCATGTACTTCCCTACAGTCAGTCCTCACGACCCCAATGTCGTGCTGGTCCGGTGCGATATGACCGGGGCCTACATCTCCGAGGATGCTGGCCGTTCCTGGCGGATGTTCAACCTCAGAAGTCCGGTGGATTTCTTCGTGTTTGATCCGGTGGATCCTAAGGTGATCTACGCCCATGCAGCGGGACTTTGGCGCAGCTCGGACCTTGGTAAGACCTGGAACCTCATTCTTCCGGATCCCAAGACGGTCAAAGGCATCATGATGCCTGACGACCATGCTACCGTCCGTCTAGTTACAAAAGACGACAAAGTTGGTTTAGTCAGCGTCCTGGCCATCGATCCGGAGAATTCCGGAATCCTTTATGTCGCCATGGGCAGTCGGAATGCCGAGTCACTTTACGTCTCAAAAGAGCGGGGACACAGTTGGTCAAAACTCACAGATCTGCCTGGCGGCACTCAGCGAATCTATGTTGATCCCCGATCGCCGAAAGAAGACCGTGGTTTGTATGTGGTTAATGGCAGTTCCGTGAGCATTCGCCAGAGAGGGCAGTGGACCCACTGTCCTCCTCCTGCTGGAGTATCTGCCTTCACAGATGTCTCAGCCGGATTTCCTGATGGCGGTGGAGATCCCGTCATTTACGCCCTGGCTCCCAAAGATCGAAAAGGGGATCGCTTGGAGGGAGGAATCCTGGTCTCCACGAATGGTGGCCGGACGTGGAAGCCCTGTGATGCGCCGATCCTCAGCCAATTGAAGCCAAACGCCCCAGCCCCCAGATTCCAGGCGGTTGCCACCTGCTCCACTCATCCGGCTGTGGCTTACCTCTCTTACAGCAGGCTTCAGACTGGCCCCGGCAATGACTCTTTCTTGGGCGTGCTGAAGACAACCGACGGTGGAATGAGTTGGGCACCAGTTTGGAAGGAGGCCGCTCAAAGTGCCCCCAATATCCATGATCTCTGGATCAGTGAGCGTTTTGGTCCCAGTTGGGGTGAAAACCCCGTCTGTCTGGGAGTGGCCCCCGGAAACCCGAATATCTGTTATGGGACTGATTACGGCAGAACGATGCGAACCACAGACGGTGGCCAGAACTGGGAGGCGGTCTACACTAAGAGAACGGGCTCGGGAACCTATAGTACCACCGGGCTCGATGTCACCACTTGCTACGGAGTCCACTTCGACCCCTTTGAACGGGATCGAATTCTCATCTCGTACACTGACATCGGTCTCTTTGCCAGCGTGGACGCCGGCCGGAGCTGGCGCAGCGTCACGCAGGGCGTCCCGAACCGTTGGGTGAATACAACCTACTGGATTACCTTCGATCCCGAGGTGAAAGGCCGGGCCTGGGGTGTCATGAGCGGCATTCACGATCTGCCACGGCCCAAAATGTGGCGGCGCCAGCCTCCGTCTCGCTATAACGGAGGAGTTTGCATTAGCGATGATGGCGGAATGACCTGGCGAGAGTCGATCCAGGGAATGCCCGCGACGGCGGCAACTCATCTTCTCCTGGATCCACACAGTCCTGCCAAAGCCCGTACTCTGTATGTCACAGGTTTTGGTCGAGGCGTGTTCAAATCAATTGATGACGGGCGAAATTGGGTCCTGAAGAACAACGGAATTCCCGGGTCGGAGCCCTTCGCCTGGCGGCTGGCTATGGATCGGGGCGGAATCATTTACCTGGTAGTGGCCCGTAAGACTGAAGACGGCAGTTACGGGAATGAAGGAGACGGGATGCTGTTCCGTTCCCAAGATGCGGCAGAGCATTGGGAGAGACTGAGACTACCCGAAGGAGTCAATGGCCCCAATGGTTTGGCCATCGATCCTGAGGATCCAAAGCGGCTTTACCTGGCCGCCTGGGGCCGCAACACGCCGCAAGGAGCAGTCTCAGGGGGAGTCTTCCTGTCGGAGGACTCCGGCCAGAGCTGGCGAAACGTGCTCAATCGGGATCAGCATGTTTACGATGTGACCTTGGATCCCCGTCGGCCCGGCCGCGTTTATGCCTGCGGTTTTGAGTCCTCGGCGTGGCGTTCCGATGATCGTGGCGTGACCTGGAAACGGATCCAGGGTTACAACTTTAAATGGGGGCATCGGGTGGTTCCTGATCCCAGGGACCCCGAGATGATCTACATCACCACTTTTGGAGGGAGTGTCTGGCACGGGCCAGCCCAGGGAGATCCCAGCGCAACCGAAGACATTGTGACTCCGGAGGTGGCTTACAGCAAAAACTGACCACAGAGACGCGAAGACGCAGAGAAAATGTCTGGACACAGATGAACACTGCTAAACCTGCATTTCTCACCAGAAAGGCACCAAGACACAAAGACAACCCCGAAGGTTCAGATTCATCAAGGCCATCTGAACCTCCGATCTTGTCGGTAACTTTCAACCTGAATTGAATAGCTCATGCTAGTATCACCGGTAAGTCTCGACAGGCAGGTTTCTTGCGTATCTTCTTTGTGCCTTGGTGACTTGGTGGTGAGAAGTCCGGGTTAGCCCTCAAGCCTCAGGAAATGGAAACCCCATGGATCAAGACCAACGTAGAGACCAGGGTTCCGGAGTTCGTTGCCATTGCGGAAGTATACTTCGCCTCTAAACAGGTCCGTAAGGTGCCAGGGCCCCCCTGACAATTCAGGCCATGGCAATTGGACACGGCCTTGAACACTCGAGTTGGACCAATTGGCGACAATCAGGAATCGTTCTTCCCGGTACTTCCAGCACCAGGGTATCAGGTTCAAATAACTCGGATTGTCGGGCCAACCGCCCCGCTCGCAAGGTTGCCACTCGCCATCGTGGAAGGCGGTGCCGTGAATAACTTCAAGAAGCCTGAAGTAAAACGCCTGGAGTTCCTTGTCCTCTGGTTCAACCGGGCGACGACCCAGTTGGACCGGTAGCTTGGTCCGCCACCCCTCTAGCTGCCCCTCGTGGAACAACCTGGCACCCGGCAGTGTACCCACAATAAGCGCTGCGGTGCGGGACTGAGCGGCAGTGAATGTAACGGCAGCTCGTGGTTCGTCGTGGTTCTCTATAAAACGCAACAGCCTCCCCTGATAGGCGAGAGCAGCCAGCAAATGAAGGCGCACACTCTCGGCATTGTCGTGCACTAGCCGGTCGTAGAGCCGTTTGTCGTAGCAGTAATCAAAGCCTTGCTGCTGCAATTCCCATTCAAGGTCCCAGTATGCTTCCGCGATGAACAGGAAATCGGGAAACTGCCTGCGCACGGATGAAATCATTTCCTGCCAGTACTCGGATGTTGGACACTTCCCAGCACGTTCCTTCCAGGTCTTTTCAAAAATGCGGTTGATCAACAGCATCGCCATGTCGCAGCGCACTCCGTCACACTGCTCTGCAACGGAAAGAAGGGTGGACGCCGCCGCTCGGCGCAATCCGGGATTGAAAGCATTCAGTTGAGCGGTATCAGTCCAGGGCGGAAAGAAGGGGTCGCGGCCGCAGGCAATCACCGGACCTCCAGCTGCAAAGAACTCGGAAGGATTAGTCAGCAAGTCGTCGCTGCTGCCCTGAATGAAATACTCTGGATGCTGGAGGACCCAAGGATGGTCCGGGGCCACGTGATTTGGAACGAAGTCGAGCAACAGCAGCAGACCGCGCTGCCCCAGCTTCTCGCGGGCAACCGCCAGCCCTGCCGGTCCTCCCAGGCGGGAATCGACGCTGTATTGACAGATGCAGTAAGGCGAGCCGACGATGTCCTGCAGGATGAAATCGGGCAAAGCCTTCTGGTACTCGGCCAGCAGGACCGGGAGTTGCCTGGCAATGAGGGTGCCTTCGGGACTCCTCTCCCAGACTCCCATCAGCCAGACCGCGTCAGCGCCCAGAGCACCCAGACGGTCCCACTCTTCGGCGGGGACAGTCTCCAAAGTAACCTGGAACTGAAATCGGCGGCTGAGTTCCTGCAACCAGACCCAGGTGTTGATTTCGTAGATGACGGGATACTTGGGCCAAGGCATGTGTGTTGCCGCACCAAAGTGGATTTTGAACTACCCTGCATTGCCGCTAGGTCGATGCTCACTTACCGGGTAAACCGAATTAAACCGAAGCTCTCCGGTTGATGAAAAGTAGGCTTGGTGTTGGGATTCGGGCTCCAGCTAAGGAATCGGCGTCGGCTGTCGTCCCCGGGACCGTCCGCTCGATAGAAATTGAGACGCCACTCCTGCCCCGGCAGGATGGTTTCGACCTGGATTGATCTTAATGGGATCCGCATCTCGCAAGTCCAGATGTGGTCCTTGGCGTCGACGCGAGTGGCATGCTCAAAACCGGAATCCCAACCGGAGTCATTGAATGGTTCCTTCCCCAGGTCAATCTCCAGGTCAATCCACTGATTGTTGGGCGAGACTTCGAATTCGTAGTAGTGTTTGAATCGGGTAGGAGAGGGATTGAGAAAGACCTCAACAACATCCCGGTTCCAAAGCTCCCATTTTTCTTTGGCTGGGTTTTCTCCTTCGTAAATGTTCAAGACGGAATACTTGCACCAGAACGCAAAGTAGACGAAGCGCGTGCTCCAAAGGCTGGCCACATGTGTCCCTGACTGGGGTGCCGCGCGACCACTGCCCCATTCCGTATCCATCCGTTGCCGTTGTGCCTTGCTCCAGACCGACTTCTCCAACTTGCCGTCAGGCACGAAGTCCTTGGAAAGGTAACCGGAATCAATTTGGAGAGAACTTTTGTAAAACGTCTCCGGGTTCATAGTCACCCCCATGAAGTTTGAGCTCAACTTATTAACTGAGATGCCGGACAAAAGCAGTGCTCCGCATAACGGCCAGCTCGACATAAATTGAAGCCATCGCATTTTACAGATGTACTCCTTATCCTAACGATTTGGGCAAATCTAGCAGACTTGTCATGATTTGGCTAGCTTCTGTTACAAGAATCTGTAATACGTTGCTATCGCTGGTTGGGACGCGACACCCATTGGTGTCAACTCGTGCCAAGTGCTAGTTGTTTCTGGACTCCTTATCTTTCTTGATGTTTCCCTTCGTTTCGGATCTTTTTGCTTGCAGGCCTATATTCCTTGTGCTATCACTGCAGTGTTTTATGAAAACGCGAGTTCTTTGAAGGTGGGCGCCGCGCGGGTGACCGCCGTCACCCGTCGCGGCGATCCTATCGAGTTGGGTTTGGAAAGCCGCGGACCTGGAAATCAGGTGCGTGCTACGCCTAATAAAGCACAATTTCGTTGGCGGTTGCGCACTCGATTGGCACAGGGCAAATTTTTATGAGAGCACCCCATTATCTTTTCAAATTCACCACCGCCGATGAAAATGGCAGGGGTAGCCACGGCGAGCGTATTGGCGACACCAGTCGCCGAGAGCCAGTGGGCATTTTTCCTGACAACCAAAAGCCCACGCCTCCCGGAAAAAGCGGTCGGCGTGGCTACCAAAACTCTTATTTTCACGAAAGAGCAGCCCCATAGGCCGGCGCCGGGAATGATAATGGATCGAATGTCGTTGCGAGAACTGGTTCTCCTGTTTTTGATGCTGCTGGGCATCGCCTGTTCACAGCGCGAACAGGCTTCAATCGTACCTCCAGGCGCAGGACTTCATGGCCTGACCAACGCTCGGCTGGACTCATGGGAAATCCTTGGCCCGGGTGGAGGGGGAACGATGATGAGTCCGACCATCAGTCCGTTCGATTCGAACCTGGTGGTCGAACACTGCGACATGACGGGCGCTTACATCACGACTGATGCTGGCCTATCCTGGCGGATGTTCAATCTTCGCTCGGTGGTCTCCTGTTTTGCCTTCGATCCGGGGAATCGAGATGTCATTTATGCAGGCAACATGGGACTTTGGAGAAGTGAAAACCGCGGAAAGACCTGGAGCCTGATCTTTCCAGATACCCGAAAAAACACGCGCGAATTAATGTCAGGGGACCACGCCGACTGCTCCTTGCTCACCGATGATCCGGCTTACCCGTCTGGCGGTCAAGAGGTCAACGTCGATGCCATTGCCGTCGATCCTGCCAGCTCGCGCAATCTATATCTGGCGCTTCGAGGCAGTTCCCAGGACAGCAGGCAAGCAATGTTATACGCTTCAAGAGACCGGGGGGTCACCTGGTCACGGATACACACATCTGCCTGGCAAGTAATTTACGCGCTTGCCACTCCTGGGGGGGAGTCAAGCAGCAACCCCGACCTCTGCGTTGTGGGCGAACAGGGAATCGACTTGCGGGTTGGCGGGAACTGGGAGCACCGGTCAGGACCCTATGAACGAAGGATTCTGGGAGCCAGTATAGGCCGGCAACAGAGTCATTCCGGGATCTTCATTTATGCGACCACCAGCAGTTCATGGAAGACCGGCAGGCTTGATGGCGGATTGTTCGTTTCCTCAAACTATGGGAAAAGCTGGAGACAGTCCCTCAATGGACTTATCGAACAACTCTACCTCCCCGGAGAAGGAAGGGCTCCACAGTTCGGCGCCATTGCCTGCTCCAGCCAAATTGGCTCTGTTGCCTATGTAGGTTTCGCTGGGCTGCGCCTGGGGGTTGAGCGTGAAAGCCTCTTCAACGGAATTGCCAAGACCGGCGACGCCGGCCAGCACTGGACTATTGTGCACAAGGAATCGAACCATCCTTCTCCCAATCTCGAGGGATCCTGGCTTGACGGTCGCGCTCCCGACGGTTATCCGAGCATTTGGTTCGATACTCCTTATAGTCTGGGGGTCGCTCCCACCAAGCCGGATGTCTGCTATGCCACAGACCTGTTCCGCACATACCGAACTCTGGATGGGGGCCGATCGTGGAAACAGGTGCACTCGGCCCAATTAGGGGAAGATCGCTGGACCACTCGAGGGCTGGATGTGACGACCTGCTATGGACTACACTTTGATCCCTTTGATGCGCGCCATGCTTTCATTACTTACGCCGATATCGGCTTATTCCAGAGCAGGGATGGTGGTCAATCCTGGATGGGTTCTACGGAGGGAATCCCCAATCTGTGGCGGAACACAACTTACTGGATTGTCTTTGACCCGGACGTCAAAGATCTGATTTGGGGTGGATTTAGCGGAACCCACGATTTGCCTCGGCCCAAGATGTGGAGGGTCCGGGATCCCGGGCGATTCACCGGAGGTGTTGCTGTTTCCACTGACGGCGGCCGTCGTTGGTCACTCTCGAACCAGGCCATGCCCGAAACAGCCGTCACTCACCTCCTACTCGACGCAAAGAGCCGGCGCGGATCAAGAACCTTGTATGCCTGTGGATTTGGGCGTGGCGTCTTCAAGTCTGCTGACAATGGAAAGACCTGGGTACTTAAGAATGACGGCATTGTCCAGCGACAGCCCTTTGCGTGGCGCCTTAGCCAGGCGCGGGACGGGACCTTGTATCTCGTCGTGGCACGCCGAAGTGATGAGGGACGCATTGGCGATGCGGATGATGGGGCCCTCTACAAATCTACCGACTACGCCGAGCACTGGGTCGGTGTCCCCTTGCCCTCGGGAACCAACGGGCCCACCAGCCTGGTTGTCGATCCTACGGACGACCACAGGTTATACCTGACCGCGTGGGGCGTGGACACTCCGGGTCCGGACTCTGGCGGCGGAGTCTTTCTCTCCACTGATCTCGGACAACATTGGCAACCCTTGTTCCTCCATTCCCAGCATGTGTATGACCTCACTGTGAATCCTCGGAGTCCAAGGACCCTATACATTTGCGGCTTTGATGCAGCGGCTTATCGGTCCATTGAC
This sequence comes from Terriglobia bacterium, assembly GCA_041476565.1. Classification (GTDB taxonomy): domain Bacteria; phylum Acidobacteriota; class Terriglobia; order Versatilivoradales; family Versatilivoraceae; genus DATKMG01. Next base: position 21,899 of record JBGOTQ010000048.1, read on the forward strand.
GGCGGTACGCATTGGAGCCGCATCCAGGGATACAATTTCAAATGGGGGCATCGCGTCATGCCGGATCCGGTCGACCCGGCGAAGATATACATTACCACGTATGGAGGCAGTGTCTGGCATGGGCCGGGAGCGGGTGACCCCACTGCGGCGGAGGATATTCTCACTCCCTTGAGACAGGAGTAAGCGCCACAGAAGCACAGAGGTCACCGAGATTTGACCTCACGTGGCCAAACATGTTCAGGATGACAAAGGAACTCATCCTCAGTTTTCGAGTTCAGCTCATATTTCTGTTCCAGGCTCTTTGATCTCTGTGCCTTGGCGTTGCTGATAAATCTTCGAGCAGGACCAAATCGAGGTTCGCGTTCATGAAGAATCGACTGTGGTTGTTGTTCGCAATTATTACCACGCTGTCCTGGGGGGTCTGGGGAGCATTCATTGAGATTCCTGAAAAGGCCGGATTCCCGGCCACTCTCGGCTATTCGGTGTGGGCTTTGACCATGATTCCTTGCGCCCTTGTGGCCTTGAGGATCATCGGGTGGCGCCTGGAGTATGATCGTCGCTCAGTGTTTCTGGGTTCGGTTGTGGGCTTTCTGGGCGCTGGCGGACAGTTGATCCTGTTTGAAGCACTCAGGCTGGGTCCAGCCTACCTGGTGTTCCCCATCATTTCTCTTTATCCCGTTGTTACCGTGGCTCTTTCTGTGGCGATGCTCAAAGAGCGTGCGAATCGCCGTGCCTCCGTCGGGATTGCCCTGGCGCTGGTTGCCATGGCCCTGCTTTCCTACCAACCTCCCAGTGGTTCGCCAGCTCAAGGGTATTTCTGGCTCTTGCTGGCCGTCTCCGTATTCTTCATGTGGGGGGTTCAGGCGTTTGTCATGAAATTTTCCAATGAGAGGATGAAAGCGGAGAGCATCTTCTTTTACATGATGGCTACTGCGTTGGTTCTGGTCCCGGTGGCTCTGATGATGACGGATTTCACCCAACGCATCAATTGGGGCTTCAAAGGGCCGTACCTGGCGGCGATGGTCCAGGTTCTTAATGCCATTGGGGCGTTGTGTCTGGTCTATGCAGTACGCTTCGGAAAAGCCATCGTGGTTGTCCCCATGACCTCGCTGGCTCCGGTTTTGACGATTATTATCTCGTTGTTGATCTATAGAGTAATGCCTCACCCTGTGCTCATCACCGGGATGGTATTCGCCAGCATCTCGATTTACCTGATGGCGGAGTGATCGAAGGGAAATTCCATGACCAATTCTCAAAAACCAAATGGCGGGAGTTCCAGGCGCGTGTTCCTCTTGGGTTATTCGCTGATTCTTCTGGCGATTTCAGCCTCGCTTTATGCTCAATCTTCAGCTGATCCGTTTCGCGTTTTAAGGCAGACCCCTATCCAAGGCCCCCGAGTGACCGCCTATTTGCGCTTTCAGGCGGAACTTGCTTGGGAACAAGACGAAGTACGGCAAGGGATGTTCAAATCGATAGAGGGGGAGAAAGATCTACTCCGGGTCCAGCAGTCTTTAAGGGAGAAATTGATGAGTATGCTGGGTGGCTTGCCCGAAACCAAGACCCCCTTAAATCCACGAATTACAGGCCAGATCCAAGGTAAGGGATTCCATGTGGAAAAGGTGATTTTCGAGAGCCTGCCGGGGTTCCATGTCACGGCCTTGCTTTATCTCCCGGAAGAGTCAGGCACAAGCCACCCGGCGATCCTGGTCGCCTGCGGCCACTCTCCCAAGGGGAAAGCCTATTACCAAACGCTTTGTTTGCGGCTTGTCAAGCGGGGTTACGTGGTGCTGTGCTGGGATCCGATCGGTCAGGGAGAGCGCAGCCAGTTCTGGGAAACGGGGCAAGCCGGGAGTCGTTACAATCTGGTCTGCGGCGAGCACGCCGTGATGGGCAATCTGGCTTACCTGGCGGGCGCCAATCTGGCTCGCTGGGAAATCTGGGATGGCATTCGGGCCATAGACTACCTTTCGACTCGGCCTGAGGTCGATGCAGGGCGGATCAACATTATGGGTACGAGTGGAGGAGGTTTTCAAACTGCCCACATTGCTGCTTTGGACGAACGTATCCGGGCGGCAGCGCCCTCCTGCTATGTCAGCGCAATGCCCATGCGAATGAGCAACCGAATTTTCGAGGATCCTGACAGCGACCCGGAGCAAGATTTGTTCGGTATGGTCTCGGAGGGCGTGGATCATCCTGCTCTGCTGCTCCTGATGTATCCCCGCCCTGTGATTGTGTGTGCTGCCGTCAAGGATTTCTTTCCAGTCGAAGGGACCCGAAAGACGTATCGCGAAGTCGCAGCTCTCTATGAGCGGCTGGGAAAAGGAGAACGCATCGCTATTACCGAAGGGTTCCACCGACACCAGTTCTCCGACCAAAATCAAGAAGCGGCCTTCCAGTTCCTGGATCGATTCAATGGCCTGCCGCGCCATCGAGGACTGGATCCGATTGAGCCTCTTGATGAGAAACTCCTGCAATGCACCCGGTCCGGGCAAGTGCGCGTGGATTTTCCTGATGGACAATCGCTTATCGATTTAATTCGTCAGTACTATGTCGACTCCAAGAGTGGTTCGCCGAAGACTCTCAAACGGGCTTACTTCGGAGACGGATATCCTGGCATCGGCAATTGGCCAGTGGTACCCTATGACGACAAATTGCCTTCGAAGACGATTGCCTCGGAGTCCATGGGCCACATGCAGTTGGATGGCTGTAGCATCGACAGGTACCTGCTTCACCACAGCAGGGGGCTGACCATCCCCTTGCTCCATATTCGCCGGGTGGTTGGGGATTCACCGCATGTGATACTCTGGTTCTCGTTGCGAGGCAAAGCCACCCAGAGCGACTGGCCACAGATTCTCCAACTCGCGGAGCAAGGCTACCAGGTCCTTACTTGGGACTTCCGCGGTCTGGGTGAAGATCGGATGCTTTACAAGGCGTCATCCCCGGATGATCCTGGGCTGGTGTCAGGGGATTGGCAAGAAGCCTATGCCAACTCGCTTTCGAGCGTGGTGGCAAATTACGTTTACAACTCGTTGCTCACTGGCCGCCCCTATTTCTTGCAGATGATGGAAGACACTGAAATCGTGGTCCGGTTTGCGACCGAGTCGCTAAAACTGTCCGGCTTCTCTGTGGTTGGAGCCGATGAGGCTGGCTTACTTGCCAGTTCAATTGCTGAGGTCATACCTGGAGTCGCGCTTGCACCAGGGCAAGTTAACCAAGAAATGACCTGGTCCACTCTGGTCACATCGGGGCAGGAAGTCTGGCCGATTCACTATTTGTTGCCAGGCGGGGCGTATATTCATTGAGAGCATTCCGAACATCCATGACCCATGGCGGCGAAAGGGGATCCAGTGAAAAGTCTCTCAGTAAACACCGTTCGAGCCATTGATGCTGAAGATCAGTTGGAAGAGTTGCTCGCTCGTCCTAATGCCGCAGACGTGGAATTCATGCGGCAGTTGCGGGGAGACCTTCTCATCCTTGGTGCGGGGGGCAAGATGGGGCCGTCCCTGGTTTTGCGTGCCAAGCGCGCTGTGGACGAAGCCGGAGTCCAGCGCCGCATCCTGGCCGTATCTCGCTTCTCCTCATCTGATGTCAAGCAGTCTTTGCAGCGGAGTGGGGTCGAAACGATCGCTTGCGATCTCCTGGATCCGCATCAGGTGGGCCGTTTGCCATCCTGTGAGAATGTATTATTCATGGCCGGAAGGAAATTTGGCACCCGGGAACGCTTCGACCTGACATGGGCTAGCAACACGCTGGTTCCGGCACAAGTCATCTTGCACTACCGGGATTCTCGTCTGGTGGTCTTTTCCACCGGAAACGTCTATCCACTCGTTCCGGTGGCAAGCTCTGGTTCGGTAGAGACCGACCTTCCGGGTCCGGTCGGAGAATACGCGCAGTCCTGCCTCGGCCGCGAACGTATCATTGAATTTTATTCCCGGGAAAATCCGACTCCTTGCCTTCTCGTGCGATTGAATTATGCGGTGGATCTCCGGTACGGCGTTTTCGTGGATATTGCTTGGAAGGTTTTCAACAAGGAACCCATTGACCTGACCGTGGCCTACTTCAACGTTATCTGGCAGGGGGATGCGAATTCCTTTGCTTTGCGAAGTCTCGATTTGTGTCAGTCTCCTCCCCGTATTTTAAATGTTACTGGCCGGGAGAGGGTTTCAGTGCGGGAGACTGCGGACTTCTTTGCGAAACGATGGGGTAAGCCTGTACGCTTTCTGGGAGAGGAAGGCCCTGTGGCTCTGCTGAGTGACGCGTCTCTGTGCCGGTCCTTGCTGGGTGAGCCCGAAGTCCCCTCGGATTTGCTGAGGGAATGGGTTGCTCACTGGGTTGAGAATGGGGGGGGCTACCTCGGGAAACCGACCAAGTACGAAGTCAGCGATGGGAGCTATTGAAAGCACCGATGAGAATTTGTTCCCCAGGCAATCTAACAGGGGGGGGACAGCTGAAGAAGCACGAGAGTATATTTGCCAGCTTTACTTGGAACCCACGGACAAAGGACTTGTGAGCAGGAATCTCGACAGATGGCTTAGACTGAACCGGTGGCCATAGATCTTGGTGTGCGTTGGCGATGGAACATCAGTTCCATTGCGAAACGCACTGTTTCCTTGCCAATGGGGTGGCACACCCCGTGTTGTTTGGCTAACGTACTCTGTTCCCGGCGTAATTCCGAAGGAGATCCATCATGCCTACCGTCGATCCTCCTCGACTCCTCATTGAAGAACGACGCAGAAAGATTCTGGATTTGATTGAAGACCAGGAGCGTGTCACTGTGGGAGAACTGGTCCAACATTTCGGCATTTCTGCCGTGACAATTCGGGGTGACCTGGATGCATTGGCAGAAAACGGAGCGCTGGTACGCTCCCACGGCGGCGCAGTCAAGCGCTTGAACCCGCTGCAAGATTACCCGATCAATTTCAAAGAAACGCTGCACCATGCGGAGAAACTCCGGATCGGGAATGCTGTGGTGCAGATGATTCGTCCCGAACAGCGCATTATTCTTGACTCGGGAACAACGACGGCGGAGATTGCCCGCCAGATCAAGCAACTAAAGTTGAGCTCGCTCACGGTAATTACCAACGCCTTGAATATTGCAATGGAGTTGGCAAACTTTCCTAACA
>JBGOTQ010000049.1:0-26868 GCA_041476565.1 Terriglobia bacterium
GGGATGGAACGAAGTTACCCCGAACTCCGGACAGAAGATTTTGAGATGACCTGGACCTACCTTTCCCAAGCCGGGGCCCTGGCCGTCGACCCGTTGGATGCCCGCCTGATCGCCGACGCCTTTGAGAAGGTCGAGCGCCACAAGCCTTACGGTTGGACCGCGGACAGCCAGAAAGCCTGACCTTCTTCGACGCCGGTGAAGGGGTGACAGAAGCTAGCGGTTTGTGGTTTGAAAATGCGGCCTTGGGCGAGCCTCAATAATCATCTGTCTCTCAATCCAGGCATAATTCGTCTGCTGCACCCTCCAAGTACTAAGAGCTGAACGACGGCATCGCGGCTGGGCATTCATGAATAGAAAAGACTTGCACAGCATTTCAGAGAAGAGAATAGCTGAGGCCAGACTTCTCCTGGCCAATCTTTACTTCGAAGGTGCATACTACTTGGCAGGTTATTCAGTTGAGTGCGGGCTCAAGGCTTGTGTAGCGAAACAGATCAGGAAGCATGACTTTCCTGACCGGCAGTTTGTTTCGGATAGCTACACCCACGACTTGAACAAGCTCATCGGGCTCGCCGGATTGCGAGATGAGCATCGAAAGAAATGCACAGATGACCGAGATTTTGAGCTAAACTGGAACGTGGTGAAGGATTGGTCGGAAAAGGACCGATATACCGTCCAAGTGGACGAAAAAAAGGCTCGGGACCTTATTGAAGCGATCACCAATACCACCAGCGGAATACTCTCATAGCTGAAAACGTTGTGGTGAAGGAAACCCTGAGTGAATCAATGATCAAAGCTGGTGCAGTGTTGACTCGCACTCTGGACTCACTGGACTTGCCAGTCACGGCGTCTATGTGGTTCTTTTTTCCCGAGGAGAACCAGTGGAGACTGTTGTTGAGTTCACCATATGTGGTGAAGGAGGGGCCAAAGAGGACTTATAGACTCGTTCAAGAAGCGCTCTCGAAGTTGCCAGTGGATGCACCGAAGATCATTTTGCAGGACATCGTTGTCACCGATGAGTCACATCCTATTATCTCATTGATGAGAATTGCGGTGAAGACTGGTGACGGTATCGGAGGTGTTCGTTTCTCCAAGAACGTCATCAATGGGCAAATAATCGAAGATGCCTATATTTATAGGCTACAGTAGAGGGCCCATAATGAGGTTACTTGGTGTGATGCCTGCCGTTGCCGAGCACGGATGTCACACTAACGGTTCGTGGTGAGAGTACACAATTGGGTTACTGTCATCCGGTTTCGCCTCAGAGTCTGGAACCCCCTACACGTCATCATTTCCTTCTGATGTCTATTTCCTTTGCCCATAGTTAAAGTGAAAAGTCCGCTTTGGATACGCTAATCCTGAAACAAAGCGGCGGCATGCCGCCGCTCTCCAACGCTCAGTTTTCCAGGAGCCAGGCAGTGAGATTCGGGAGAGAAAGTTTCTCCTTTGATATCTTCAACCGTTTGGATGCGTTGGCAAGACGATAAGTATCTTCAGCCCTAGCCGTTTCAAATCGTCCTCCCGTGTTATGCATGAGCAACCGGCTCGGTGAAGCCAAACTCACGGCGGTCTGGAAGTCCCCGGCACGGCGGATCAATGGAATGTAGAGTTCCTTTAGATACGATGAGTCGTCAGAGCTTTCGAACTGAATTACATCGGCGATCGTGGAGCCTAGCTCTGGCGCCAATCCTCGGGCCAGGAGAACCCACAAGCCGGCTCGGTCGAATCCTACCAGGTTGACTGTCGTGATTCCCGTCTGTTTCCTTAAATAAGCAACGGCTGTCAGGATGTCCTGGATCCGGTTGGCATCATCAGTGCGATTATAGGTTGTGAAGAAACGATCACTCGTGTCCCGCACGGCCTTGGCCCTGCCAGTGTTAAAAGCATCGATCGCCATCACTCGCTGCCCCTGCTTTAGCAGGGCTGTGACCATCGCCTGGCCTTCACTTGCGGCCTTTTCAATCCCCTCAGGATGAATCAGGAGAGTAGCTCCCTTACCTGATTTTCCCCTTGGAACCCACATTCTGGCTGGCACGCGATCCCCGCGATTTATCCTTCCGATTAGCAGGTTCAATGCCCCATCCGGGCTATTGGATGGCGAGACGACTCCTCCGACGTTTGCAGCCTCCGGATATTCTACAGCCAATGCATGTTGATAGGCGGGCCCCATCACTTCCTTGAATCGTCCCAGGCTAGCGCTGTCCTTGGGTTCCAACTTCTTAATCTGGTCTTTCTGAGTCCGGATCAGGTAATCGAAAAGGTGTTGCTGGGTTTTCGCCTCGCTAGGGAAATTCCGCCCGAAGAAGACCAACAGATCGGCAGGTTGCTCGGGCTCGTAGCTCTGTTCTCTGAGTTCAGCGGGATCCGTCTTCCCCAGGGTCCATCGGCCGAACCAGGTATAGACGGCTTCCCGGCTGTCGCGATTGTAATTATGGTCAGTTACAAACTGGATGGTTTGCACCTTATCCTCCGCGCCGAGAAGCCTGTAAACACTCTGGATGGCGGGGAACTCAATCCGGGGGGTGTCGCGCGTCCAGTCTCCGGCCGCAGACACCATCAGCAACGGCCTGGGGGCCATCAGTGCTCCAATCTCCATGTTGTTGGTATCGAGCCGCAGGTTCGGAGCATTCTCGCAGACATCACCCCCCTGCATGTAGTGCGAGATCATGTTAACCGGGGCCGAGACCTTTATCCGGTCATCCACGGCCGTCAGCAGAAAAGTTTGGGTTCCTCCACCAGATGCACCTGTGCAAGCCAGCCGGGCTTTGTCCACGTCGGGGAGAGACTCCAGGAAATCCACGGAGCGGATACTGTTCCACAACTGTAGGGAGAGGGAACCGATTCCCCACAGGCTCAGAGGCTGGCTGAGTATTCGGTGATCCACCTGGCGGCTGTCATTGTAGCCCACCATGTCGTAGGTGAATACCACGTAACCCTGCCTTGCCATCGAAATGCAACGGGCAGGGATCGAGCCCAGAGCACTGTTTTCGAGTCGACCGTAATCCCAGTGCCAGTGTGGAGAGAGGACTCCGGGGTAAGGACCTGTCTTATTCCTGGGCCGGTACAAGTTGCCGGTGACATAGAATCCCGGGTAGCTCTCAAAAAATACCTTTTCTATCGAGTAACCTTCCCGTTCAATTCTTCCAAACACTTGAGGGTTAAGCGGGGTTTTTTCCGGCATTGGCCAGAGGCCGCTACTGACCAGGATCTGTTGACGGAGAAACTTGGCACGGGCCCGCCACTCTTCCGCACTCTTGAAAAGAGTAAAAATATAAGGCATGTCCAGATTACGGATCTCCGCGGCCCGACGGTCGACCCCAGGAATGCTACAATCCTGCGAGAACGTTACACTCCAAGCAAAGAAAGTGCCTAAGCACATACCCAATGAAATGGTTCTGATGAAACTCATATTCGCTCCGTCGCTGTTTAGGTTGGGTTAAGAAGCGAGTCTACTGCTGCTTGATTGAAGTGACTGATGCCTTGTCCCGGACCCAGTGTTTTCAGGAAAGCTACTATTCCTCTGCCCAGCTCATTATGACTTTCCCGGATTGGCCCGATCGCATGACCTCAAAACCTTTCTCAAATTCGGTGTAGTGAAAACGATGAGTGATGATGGATGAAATGTCCAACCCGCTCTGGAGCATCACAGTCATCTTGTACCAGGTTTCATACATCTCCCGGCCGTAAATACCCTTGATGGTTAGAGAATTGAACACTACCAGGTTCCAGTCAATGACAGCATTGGTCTCGGGAATTCCCAGCATGGCAATCTTGCCGCCATGGCACATGTTGGAGAGCATACTCCGAAATGCGGAAGCGTTCCCAGACATCTCCAACCCCACGTCAAAGCCCTCTTTCATGCCGAGCTTCTTCTGGGCATCCTCAATTTTGTCGGTCCGAACGTCGAGGACTAGCGTGGCCCCCATCCGCTTGGCCAGGTCCAAGCGGTAAAGGTTGACATCTGTTACTACCACGTATCGGGCCCCTGCGTGCTTGACAACTGCTGTCGCCATGCATCCGATCGGTCCAGCTCCTGTGATCAGCACATCCTCTCCCAGGACATCGAATGACAAGGCCGTATGGACGGCATTCCCCAAGGGATCAAAACAGCTGACAACATCCGTCGGGAGCTTGGGATCGGCATACCAGACATTCGACATCGGGATTACCAGATATTCGGCAAAACAACCTACGCGATTCACACCTACCCCACTGGTATTAGGGCACAGGTGTCGGCGGCCGGCCAGGCAATTGCGACAAAAACCGCACACCAGGTGGCCTTCACCACTGACTAAGTCTCCGGGCTTGAAGCCTGTCACGTTGTCTCCAACTTTGGCAACCCGCCCCACGAATTCGTGCCCGGTCACCATTGGGACCGGAATAGTCTTCTGTGCCCAACCGTCCCAATTGTAAATATGAGCGTCAGTGCCACAAATTGAGGTCTTCAGGATTTTGATCAAGACATCGTTGATTCCATATCCTGGAACGGGCACCTCTTCCAGCCATAGGCCGGGTTCAGCTTTCTTCTTGACCAGCGCCTTCATCGTTGCCATACGATCCTCACTCGGCAACCATTCCGACCAACAACATATGGAAAGAAGTTTTTGGTCCGACTGTTGCCAGATCCGCATGCTAAAGCGACAAGGTCAAAATTGTCCAGAATTTCTTCTTGGGAAGCTCGCCACTCTGCAGTAAATTTCCTCTATTCTTTGTGGTCTAATGCAGGAGCGTCTTCTAACTGGAATGTCAGAGATAAGTAATAGTGAGAGTCTCCCTTGAATGACTCATCCCTGGCATGTGGAGCGATCGACTATTTCGCGTGATTCCTCGGGAGGAGAGAGTGAGACAACTTGGACCAATTCTTTGGATTCCCGCGGTCGTGATCTTGGCGATTAGTAGCGGCCTTCCAGGGGGGATTTCAGCTTCTGATGAAGCGCCTTCCTTTCACGACCTGCACTTTCCGGCATTGGCTCACCAGTGGGACGAAGCCATACCCCTTGGCAATGGATTAGTGGGGGCTCTGGTATGGCAAAAAGGAAAGGCTCTACGTCTCTCACTCGACCGCGCCGATCTCTGGGATCTGCGTCCTGTCAAAGAGTTTCAAGATCCTCGGTTTCACTTTGCCTGGATCCGGCAGCAGGTGCGGAATGGAAAATACGGCCCTGTCCAGGAACTGACGGATCTGCCATACGAGCGAGATCCGGGCCCCTCCAAAATACCCGCCGGTGCTCTCCAGTTTGACGTGAGCTCATTGGGCGAAGTGGAATCCGTGCATCTCTATCTGCAGAATGCCCTTTGCGAAGTGAGGTGGAAGTCCGGCGCGATGCTCCGGACTTTTGTTCATGCTACTCGGACAGTGGGGTGGTTCCAGTTCGAAGGCGCACCCATCGGCCTAAACCCGGAAATTGTTCCACCTCCATACGGCACCCTGGAGAAGGTCCCGAAAGAACGCGGAAATTCTGTGGAGGGAGGCGAACTCCAGCGTTTGGGCTATCCCAAACCAGAAGTCATCCGCGAACACGAACGGACGCGGTACCACCAGGAGGGATGGGCAGGATTTAGCTACGATATCGAAGTGCGTTGGAGAAGGCTCTCAAAGGGCCGGATGGTGGGAATGTGGATTGTGGCTTCGCGACAAGCAAGACACCAGGCAGACCGGATACTGAATGAGACGAGTCGAACCGGAGTTCTGGAGGCTATGGAAGCGGACTGGTCGACTCACCAACAGTGGTGGAACCGGTACTGGAGCCAATCTTCGATCACCCTGCCTGATTCGGTTTTGGAACAACAATGGTACAGAGATCTCTATAAGTTCGGCTCTGTTGCCCGCCGAAATGCCCCACCGGTTTCCCTGCAAGCCGTTTGGACGGCAGACAATGGCCGGATTCCGCCGTGGAAAGGTGACTATCACCATGATCTCAATACCCAGTTGAGTTATTGGCCTTGTTATGGCAGTAATCACCTGGAAGAAGGATTGGCTTATCTGGATTGGCTTTGGGAAATCCGCCCCGAGGCACTGCAATTCACCCGAAGGTTCTTCGAGACAGAAGGGCTCAATGTTCCCGGTGTGACCACCCTCACCGGAGAACCGATGGGAGGGTGGGCCCAGTACTCGTTTTCACTTACAGTTTCGGCTTGGCTAGCACATCATTTCTACCTTCACTGGCGTTACAGTGTAGACAAGAGATTCCTTGAAGAAAGGGCCTATCCCTGGGTCAGAGACGTAGCTGTTTTCCTGGATCGAATCTCTGTACGGGGGAGCGATGGGCGCCGCAAGTTACCCTTGAGTTCTTCCCCGGAAATCAATGACAATCGGATCGATGCCTGGTTCCAGGAAACCACCAATTATGACCTGGCCTTGATTCGCTGGCTCTTCGGGACTGCAGCAGAACTGGCCGGAGAGTTGGGCAAAAAGGAAGAAGCTGCCCGTTGGCAGCGCGTTCTTACGGAATGGCCGGCTCTGTCTATCTCTCTTGAGGACAGGAGGCTGCCGGTGGCGCCCGGGATAGCTTTAACCCAATCGCATCGCCATTTCTCTCACCTGATGGCCATTCACCCGCTGGGCCTTATCGACTGGGCAAACGGCCCGGAAGACCAGCAGACCATTCAAGCGGCCCTGGCTGAGCTGGACCAACTCGGCCCCAGCCAGTGGTGTGGTTACTCGTATTCCTGGTTGGGGAATCTGGCGGCCCGGGCTCGAGATGGTGAACGAGCCGCCCGGGCATTACGTGTTTTTTCTGAAAGTTTCTGTCTTCCCAATAGCTTCCACGCCAATGGCGACCAAAGCGGCACAGGGAAATCCAACTTCACTTACCGACCGTTCACCCTGGAGGGGAATTTCGCTTTTGCCGCTGGCGTCCAGGAGATGCTTCTGCAGAGCCACACAGGCCTGCTCCAGCTTTTTCCGGCCATCCCCCGAATTTGGCAGGATGTTTCATTCACGACTCTGAGGGCCCAGGGGGCATTCCTGGTCTCGGCAAAGAGGCGGCACAGCGAGGTCCAGGAAGTGACGATCGTTTCGGAAAGAGGAGGCCGCTTTCGGCTGGCCAATCCATTTGGGCCGGCAACTTTCACCATCACAGGAACATCATTGTCATCGGAACAGGGACGGCTGAAGGTAATAGAGATCGACACCAAGCCTGGCATGGTTCTCCAGTTCAAGAGGCAATGAAGTCGTTCCAGCAGACTACTACGTTTATTTCCTCCCCTATGCCACTACAGGCCGGGTCAATTATCCCACCGTGACCTATCTGAAGCCGGGAAACACCGCCCAGTCGCAGTGGCTGACTCAGTGTGGTCTACGTTCAGAACAAGAGTCCTCGAGTGTTTGGCGTCAACTCCCTCAAGCAGAGCTTGTGGAATTCCAATCGATTGATAAATTCAACAGTTTCTTGTGGAAAGTCTGGGACGAATTCGGAATCAGCCAGAGCCGGATGATCGGATATTGGGTTCCTAATTGCCCAGTGAAAACAGGCCATCCGAACGTTCTGGCCACCGCCTATGTAAGAGACGGCAAGACTCTGGTTGCTCTTGCCAGCTGGGCGAAAGATGCGGTCCGCTGCCGCCTCGCCGTCGATTGGAAGACTTTGGGCTTGGAAGCAAACAAATGCCGGATCACGGCCCCGGCAATTGCTAATTTCCAGGAGGCGGCGAGTTACTCTATCGAGGAAGAAATTCCCGTTCCCCCCGGTAGGGGTTGGTTGCTTGTTCTGAGCGAGGAATCGTCCTGCGACTTCTCATGGGACATGGTCATGCGCCGGAGTGGCACAGTGCCAAACGGAAAAAATAGAGCTCCGAGCTGGAACAGCGTTGAGGAATGTTCGTTAGAAACAAAATACCCCGCCACAAAACCCCGGGCAACCAAAACTCCCGGCGTTGCGTTTTGCGTTTCACCCTAATATGATTGTTTGGCACAATGAAAGTCCTGGATTAAAAGGGAGGGATCGGCGATGCAAATAGACGAACTCGACACACCGGCGGTGGTTGTGGATCTGGATATCCTGGAAAAGAACCTGAACCGGTTGGCCGGTTACTGCAATCAACATAATCTCCGACTGCGTCCTCACACCAAGACCCATAAGATTCCCGAGATTGCCAAAATGCAGATTCATTCCGGGGCATGGGGTATCACCGTAGCTAAAGTCGGAGAGGCAGAGGTGATGGCCGCGGCAGGCCTGGACAACATCCTGATTGCTTACCCCGTCCTGGGTCAATCGAAGCTCGAACGGGTGATGAAGTTGGCCCAGTCTCATAAAATAACGGTTTCGTTGGACTCCAGTGAAGCGCTGGCAGGCATTTCCCAGGCTGCTGCCCGAGCAGGCTGTTCCCTCGGAATCCTGGTCGAGTGTGACTTGGGGATGCATCGATGCGGCCTCCAGACTCCTGACGAAGTTCTGAATCTGGCACAACAGGTCACACGTCTACCGGGCGTCAGGTTTGCCGGGATTCTCTTTTATCCTGGACATGTTTGGACCCTGCCGGCCGATCAACCCGCTGCATTGAAAACGGTCAGTGAACGGCTCGCGGAATTCCTTCAGAAGCTGGACCGGCAGAGTTTCCACTGTGAAGTGGTTAGCGGCGGCAGCACCCCGACGGCTTACAAGAGTCATCTTGTGGCGGGATTGACAGAGATCCGCAGCGGCACCTACGTGTTTAACTACCGAAACACGCTGGACATTGGGGGTTGTAGTCTTGACGATTGTGCGCTTAAACTACAGGTGACCGTGATCAGTAATGCCGTGCCCGGCAAGGCCATGATTGACGGGGGATCCAAAACCTTTTCGGGTGACCGGTTACTCTCCGGCGCTAAGACTGGGTTTGGCCTGGTTCTTGAATATCCGGACATCCGGTTCGAGTCTATGTCGGAAGAACATGGCCACCTGGACCTCACTTCGTCCTCCCGGCGGCCCGAAGTCGGAGAGCGGCTTTCCATCCTCCCTAACCACGTATGCACCTGCGTCAACATGCACGATACAATGTGGTTCCACAGGAAAGGAGTAGTCGAGGGTTCCTGGACAGTTGCCGGGCGAGGACGGATACGCTGACGTTCCAGGCAAATGCCTTGCCGACAGACTATGAGTCAGCTGCCAAGCAATGCTGTTCTTGTTCCATTTTGTTTTCTATCTAACCATGTCTGTTTTTTCCCTAATTGAGAGGAGATATTCAGATGTCCAAGACCGAAATCAAGCATCCTGAAAAGCAGATCACTACAGGCGCCTATTCATCTGGTGTCTTGGTGGATGGCTGGCTCTACGTCAGCGGGCACGGGCCGCTGGATATGAAGACGGGGGCAATTGTGGGGAAGACTATAGAAGAGCAGACCCGGCTCACGCTTTCCCACATTGGGAAAATCCTGGAAGCCGCGGGTGCAACCTTCGATGACGTTGTCAAATGTACCTGCCACCTCTCCGACATCCGTGACTTCGATGGTTTCAACAGTGTGTATGCCGAGTTCTTCAAAGGTATCCGTCCTGCTCGCACCACGGTACAATCGACGCTCTGGGGCGGCATCAAAGTAGAGATTGATGCGATCGCAAGAGTCCCTCAGAAGTAAAGGGCGGCATTGGCATAAAGTTACCAGGGGAACTGTCTAATGGTAACCAGGCGCGAGTCTTTGGCTACATTGAATCCTGATATCAAATCCGCAGGCTTGCAATGAAGTATTCCGAAATCACTAGGCATCGCCTGCCCCACAGAAAGAAGTTGAAATAATGCTCTTGTTCGACTCTCACTTGGACTTGTCTCTGAATGGTTTGAACTGGAACCGGGACTTGACTCGAAGTACCGAAGAAATCCGCAGGTCCGAAAGCCACATGCCAGATTTTCGTCGGGGCCATAACACCGTGGCCATCCCGGAGATGCGTCAGGGAGAAGTGGCTGTCTGCCTGGCCACGCTGCTGACTCATGCTAACTCCGAAGGCGAGGGCAACATCGACTTCCGTAACCAGGAGATCGCCTGGGCCATGGCCCAGGGCCAGTTGGCCTATTACCGGATTCTCGAGGAGCAGGGGCACTTTCGTCAGTTGTGCAACCGGACTCAGGTCGAGGATCATCTCCGGCAGTGGAAGGCTTCCAGAGGCGAGAGGTGTCCCCTGGGCTACATTTTGGCCATGGAAGGGGCCGACCCGATTCTATCTCCCGCTCGTGTCTCCTGGTGGTGGGAGCATGGGCTGCGAGTAGTAGGAGTATGCCATTTTGGACTGGGGGTCTATTCTCATGGGACCCGAAGTGATGGAGGACTCACCTCCCGGGGTCCTGACTTGCTCAAGGCCTTGGATGAGGTGGGGATGATTTTGGACTTGACTCATCTCGCGGATCAAGCTTTCTGGGAGGCTCTGGATCTGTACCAGGGAGCGGTGTTGGCCAGCCACAACAACTGCCGCACATTGGTTCCCGGCTGCCGTCAGTTCAGCGACGAGCAAATCCGCGCCATCCTGCAACGAGAAGGAGTGATCGGGGTAGCGCTTGACCTCTGGATGCTCTACCCTGAATTTAAAGAAGGAATTACGCCCAATACCGTCGCCAGTTTGGAAGATGTGGCCAATCATATCGATCACATCTGCCAGCTTGCTGGTAATGCCCGGCACGCCGCAATCGGTAGCGACCTCGATGGGGAATTCGGGACGGAACAGACCCCTCACGACGTCAACACCATATCCGACCTGCAGAAACTCCTGCCTATCCTTTCTCGGAGAGGCTATTCACATACCGACATCGAGAGCATCATGCATGGGAACTGGCTGCGCCTCTTCCAGCGAGCTTTACCGGCCTGAGTGGCAGAGGATCGACGATAGAAGTGGGTGGATCGCGTGTCTTGGCGCCTTTGCGAGGCGACATGTTTCACATCCATCCTCGATTTTCGATCAACAGGAGGGACCATGCGCTTGTTGACCGGGACCTATCAAACTCTCAGAAAGGCAGAGCAAAAAAATTGAACACAAAAACACGTCCAGTCCCTGACAATGGAGTAAGGGAGGTGTTACCGTGACCTTGAGTTTCAAAGAGCGACTTCAACGAAGAGACCGGCTGATTGGGATCGTCCTCACCCTTCCGGTTACGGAGTTGGCCGAGATCTGCTGCGATGCCGGGTTTGATTGGCTCTTTCTCGACATGGAGCATGGACTGCTGAGTGTTTCCGATGTGCAGAGGATTTGCCAGGTTGTGGCCGGCCGTTGTGCTTGTCTGGTTCGGGTCCCGGTGAATGAGGACGTCTGGATCAAGAAGGCTCTGGATATAGGGGTAACCGGCATTATTGTCCCCCTGGTGAACACATCCCAAGAGGCTGCTAGGTCAGTTTTTCATAGTAAGTACCCTCCGGAAGGCGCTCGGAGCGTGGGAATCACTAGAGCGCATGGATACGGAGCGAATTTCCAGGCCTACGTCGAAAGCGCCAACCAGCAGACGATTGTTGTGGTTCAAGTTGAACACATCGAATCAGTGCACAACATCGACAAGATCCTGGAGGTTGCGGGAGTCGATGCGGTGTTTGTGGGTCCTTATGATTTATCCGCCAGCTTGGGGAAAATCGGACAATTGACTCACCCTGAAGTCCAGTCGGCGGTAGCACGAGTCAAGTCGGCCTGCATGGACAAGCACTTTCCGGCTGGTATCTTTGCCGGGGAACCCAGTGCTGCAAAAGTGGCTTTGGATGCTGGCTACACCTTGGTGGCCGTGGGGATGGATATCATGTTGTTTTCGTCTGTGGCCTGTCAGGTTGTGGCTGTTTTGAAATGACCGCAAAGTGAAAGCTGTCTTTCGGCATGTAATGGGTCAGATGTGACTTTGGCATCCGACGGCTGACACAACCGCCTTACAGCTGTTCCCTTTACTGTCCACCTCCAGGCAGATTATTTATTATCGCGGCGTTTGAGCAGCAATCCGTTTGCTATTCCGCAATCAATTCGAAATGCCAGACCCTCGGTTGTGCTGCTGCCTGTTGCTGGGCCACGAGCTCTGCCTCCAGTCCCTCCAACGCATCCAAAGCGGGCTGCAGATGGGGCAGGGACTTGTTGGCCAATCCCACCTGCAGTTCCTGCCAGCGAGCCGCATGAATGCTGTTGTGTTTAAGCGTCAAATCGTGGACTTCCAGGGCCTGCTTGAGCATGGGGGTCGGTAATTCTGCGAGGCTGATGCCTGCAGCCAGCTGATCTTTTGTGAACACACCGAGATCCATTCCATCAATTTTAAGGTGGTATTGAGAACCTTTGAGCCCTGTCACCTTTAGGATTTGCTGGTCGAGCGTCTCAAGAAAATCAGAGCTGTGCAAAGCCAGTAGCACGGCCTGATCTTTCAGGTCCAACGGCATGGGCAACGCCTGGTCGCGCTGATTCCACTCAAGATTTTCGGTTCCCTGCAGATCTGTTACTTCCGTATTTGTTTGGCGTCTCATCGCTTTATGGATCCCATCGATCTCGACTGCTGTCACCACCGAAGGAGCATTCCACGATTTCAATAAAGCTGCCGCCATGAGCAGGTGTCCGGCTGGCCCGGGATGGACACGATCTTCAATTATCTTCTTCGCCAGTTCCGCATCGGCAGCTTTTGCCTTTACCAAAGCGGCCACAAGCGGAGTATTCAAATCTGCCACAGTTTGTTTTTCCCGGTCGGCCATTTCCTTGACAAACAGGCCATAACGCACCAAAACCGAGTTGTACCCTCCTTCGAATTCGGGCGGTCGCGTCACATCGTCGTATGGGGAAGGCTGGATCAGGGTGATCTTGATTTCTGGAAAGCGGGTCTTCACACTCTCCAATATGTTCCGGTATCCCGTTTTGTAGGTATTGAAGATCGCTTCATCAAAGGCGCGATAGCTGCCATCATTCATGCCGAGCATGATGGTCATGACAGTCGGCTTGTAGGCAAAGACATCGCGGTTCAGCCGGACATCAATTTCTCCGGCCCATCCCCCTGTAACCCGGTCTCCTCCAACTCCAGAGTGAACAAAACTCGCTCTTAAACGGGGGAAGCGCGTGAGTACATAGGTCTCAACAAAAGTCGTATAGAGTCTCTGTTCCGTAATGCTGTCCCCATAAAAGACGACCCGATCGCCATCCTTGAGATAGAAGCTTTCTTGGGAGAAAATCGTGCCGGCCGATAACCAAAAAACAAGGAGTAACAACTTGCATTGCCGCCAATATTTCATTTACCTTCCTCCATGTTGCGAATCGAGCAGCTTATCCTAGGAAAGAGTGTACAGCACTCCCTGAGTGCGAGAATATCTGCCTATAAGGCGATATTGTCAACTCAGACTCCCAGACAAAACCACTCGAATCGGATACAGTGTGCTTGCGGGATCTTATTCAGCGAAAATGAAAGGAATAAAGATTGTGAGACGTCCACTATCGTGTCTTGTCGTGCTTCCTTGCCTGGTCCTTAATCTACTTGGTGCGGGGCTTGCTGAAGAGGGGAAAGTGGTCCTTACGCCCAAGGCTTCACCTCAGCCCCGTATTAACGGGCCGAAGATCTTTGGAGTGAGACCTGGCTCCCCTTTCCTGTACACAATTCCCGCTACCGGAGATCGGCCCATGGAATTCGCCGTGAAGAATCTTCCGGTCGGCCTGTTGTTGGATCCGCGGTCGGGGCAGATTACTGGTCAGCTCAACCGACCCGCGGAATACGTCGTCGAACTCAAGGCCACGAATCGTCATGGCTCGGCTCTACGGTCCTTTAAGCTTGTCTGTGGCGACGATCTGGCCTTAACTCCCCATATGGGCTGGAACAGCTGGTATGTGTGGGAGAATCATGTGACCGATTCCATCATGCGGGCGGCTGCCGATGCCATGGTGAGCACTGGCTTAATCGACCACGGATGGATGTATGTCAACATTGACGACTGCTGGGCGGTAAAACCGGGCTCACCGGATTCATCCCTGGGTGGCGATCCACGTGATGCAAGGGGACGAGTCAATTCCAATCGGCGGTTCCCGGACATGAAAGCCCTGACGGACTATATCCATTCAAAGGGCTTGAAAGCCGGGATCTACACTTCCCCCGGTCCGCTAACGTGCGCGGGGCACGTGGGGGCCTACGAGCATGAAGAGCAAGACGTGCAGCGCTTCGTAGAGTGGGGATTTGACTTTCTGAAGTACGACTGGTGCTCGTACGGCGACCTCGCTAAGAACCCGGACAGGAGGGCTCTACAAAAGCCTTATCGTCTCATTGGTGACTTGCTGAAGAAGCAGCCTCGAGATATCGTGTTGAACCTGTGTCAGTACGGAATGGGAAACGTTTGGGAGTGGGGGAAAGAAGTCGGTGGGAACAGCTGGCGAACCGCCGGAGACTTGGGTGGGACTTTTGAGCAAATCGGCTTAGCACTTTTCCGGGATGGTTTTGACGTTTATTCCAAGAACGGCCTGCACAATTATGGCGGGCCTGGAAACTGGAACGATCCAGACTACCTATTGCTGGGTTACCTAAGCAATTGGAAAGGGCAGACGGTGCCTACTCCGCTGACGCCAAACGAGCAGTACACCCAGGTTTCTCTTTGGTGTCTGCTGGCTGCTCCACTCATTCTCAGTGGCGACATCACGCGACTCGACGATTTCACCCTTGGCCTTTTGACCAACGACGAGGTGATCGATGTGAACCAGGACGCGTCGGGCCGCCCAGGCAGGCGCGTGGCCGTCGATGGCCGACTGGAAGTCTGGGCCAGAGAAATGGAGGATGGCTCAAGGGCCGTGGGACTGTTCAATAGAGGTGAGCGAGACTCCGAAGTGGTTGCTCGTTGGGAGGATCTTTCCTTGAGTGGTTCGAAGACGGTTCGTGACTTGTGGCGCCAGCAGGACCTGGGGGAATTTGAAAGGGAGTTTCGCTCCAGGGTACCTCGGCACGGAGTCAGGCTGGTGCGAATCAGGTAGGATGCGCTAGAGGAGGCGTAAAGCATCCAGTTTCTGCCGGGTCATTTTAAGAGGAGGTAATATGAATTGTAATCGAAGAGAGTTTCTGACAATCGCCGGAGCCAGCCTTGCCGTGCTATCGGTTCAGAAAAAATCTGGGGTCTTGGCAGCCCCGACCACAAGAGTGAAAGTCGGGATGTGCGATTGGAACTTGGGGCCCAGGTGTGATCCCCAACAGATCTCGAATGCAAAGGAAGCCCATCTGGATGGAATTCAGGTTAGCGTCGGGACAGCTCCCGACAATATGCCATTGCGTAAGAAAGAAGTGCGCGATCAATACATCCGGCTTGGGAAGAAGTCCGGTATCTCTTTCTCCTCGGTGGCGGCGGGGCTCATGAACCAGATTCCTCTCAAGTCAGAGCCGGAGGCAGCGGTTTATGTGATTGATGCTCTCGAAGCGGCCAGTGCCCTGGGAGCCAGGAACATTCTGATGGCCTTCTTTGCCAAGGGTGACCTAAGGGTAGAGATCGGGCCGGAGCAATATAAGAATATCAGCAGCGGCCCCTTCAAGGAGTATGAACTCGACCGCATTGGAGTTGACCGGGTTGTGGCAGCTCTAAAGCAGATTGCACCTCGAGCGGAAGATCTGGGAATTGCACTTGGTTTCGAGAATGCGCTGACCGCAAAGCAGAACCTGGAAATCATCGGCCGGGTGGGGTCAAAACTATTCCAGGTGTATTACGATGTGGGCAACTCTACGGCCTACGGATACGATGTTCCTACCGAACTCCGATTGCTGGGAAAGGATCGGATCTGTGAGATTCACCTGAAGGACTGGAAGACGCCCATGCTGGGCTCACCTGAGGGTCAGGTAAACTTCCAGAATGTTGCCCAGGCTGTTAAAGAAATCAGGTATGACAAATGGTTCGTTCTGGAAACAAGCGGCCGAAAGGAGCATTTCCTGGAGGACACCCAGGCCAATGTGGCATTTGCCAGGAAAATCCTGGCCTAAGCAGGCCAATTCAAGGTCTGTCCATTCGCGGCTTTGGTGCACCACTGCTCTTGACCGTTCCAGCCATTTTCATTGATGAAAAACGGATCATCAGGTTAAACTAAGACCATTCGAACTGAAAATTCCTGACCCTGGAGTAGGGTTCTTTGAGGACGATATAGAGGCCCGATAGGTATAACCAGTAATTGAGTTCAACGAAGTATCAAACTGGAGGTACTTGATGAGTCATAAAGGAATGAACCGGCGAGAGTTTTTCAAGACATCTACAATGCTGCTGGGAACTGCAGCAATCCGACCACTAGCTAAATCGTTTGGGGCAAGTAAGCCCACAGCGACTGATCTGGTGCCGCTGGGCAAAAAGGGGCTGCAGATCTGCCGACTGGGTTTTGGGACTGGAAGTATTGGCGGAAAGATTCAACGAGATTTGGGCCAGGCGGAGTTCACGCGCCTCATCCGTTATGCCTACGACCAGGGAATCACCTACATCGATACTGCCGACATGTATCGCACTCACGAAATGGTCCGTGAAGCCATCAAAGGTCTACCCAGAGAACGACTCTGGATTCAGAGCAAGATGTGGTGGAGTCCGGAAAACATCCAGAACCCCAATGCGGCGCTGGATCGCTATCGCAAGGAATTGGGGACGGACTACGTTGATAGCCTCCTGATCCATTGCACTATGAAGCCTACCTGGCCTGAAGACGTGAAACCGATGATGGATGCTTTTAACGAGGCTGAGTCCAAGCGGTGGGTCCGCATGAAGGGAATGTCCTGCCATGGATTGCCGGCACTGCGAAAGGCAACCCAGGTGGACTGGGCGGAGGTCCAATTGGCACGCGTCAACCCGCAGGGACGCCATGTGGACGGACTAGACCCTGAAGCAGACACCGGCCTGGTGGATGAGGCTATGAAAGAAATCCGGTCGATGCATGGAAAGGGACGGGGAATTATCGGAATGAAGCTGGTAGGCAACGGAGATTTCACCAACCGTGCCGATCGGGAGCGGGCAATCCGCTACGCCTTGGACTGTGGCTGTGTAGACGCGATTGTTATCGGGTTCAAAAGCACCGCGGAAATCGACGAGGCCGTCCAAACTGTGAATCGTGCCCTGGTAGTAGCAGCTTAGGCTATCAAGGCACAGAGTCCACCCCGGATGAAAATGGCAGAGGTAGCCACGGCGAGCGTATTGGCGACAGCAGTCGCCGCGAGCCGTGGGCTTTTTTCTGACAACCAAAACCCCACGCCTCCCGGAAAGAGCGGTCGGCGTGGCTACCAAAGCGGGCATTTTCATGAGAGTACCCCATGACCTATTTCAGGTCACCACGGTCGATGAAAATTGCCTCAAGCCCACGAAGTGGGCGAAGGAGAGTAGCCCAGGGCAAAGCGAGCGTTTTTTTGCGAGCGACGCCCTGGGTCAGCGAACCTGCAAAGATTCTCCTCGTGTTGGCGTGGGCAGACTTCCCACGCCAACACGAGGAGAAAACCTCGCTCAATACGAATTGTCGACCCAGGACATGGCGAACGGCGGTGCCCACCGGCACCTCGCCTTCGGCTCCTGCTATTCGATCGCTTTGCCCTGGGCCACTTTCCCACGGCCTTTCAGGCCATTTTCACAGTAGCCCATACAGCATCCGCAAGGCCTGCTTCACTACCAGGTCGGCAGCTTGCGGTGCGAAAGGACTGCTCTTGACTTCATACCCGCCTTCCTTGTAAAGATGCGCCGGAGGAAGATAATCGGTTGCTCCATTGCAGTGGGTAATAAGGAAAGTATGCTTGAACGGTGAACCGGCCTTGATTGCCACCCCCACCTCAGTCAGCATTTCGCAACCAAATCCAATGAAAGCAGCATCGCCGATTCGGGCAGTCGTGATATTAAGCCGAATAGGGGGATCTTTAGGTCTGGCAAAAAGCTCTCCGAGTTTCTTGCCTGGTAGCTCAATTGTCGTAAAAGTGCTCTTGATCTGGGCTTCAGCTTTGGGATTTTGAATGTCCCTGAACATATGCACTACCTCTTCCCCGATCAAAGTTCCAAGTAGGATCGGTTCCGGGATCCAACCTGGTTCAGTGTTAAAGCCGGGGAGCACCCGGTACCAGGGATCGATGTCGCCCGAAGCACCAGCGAAGGCTGGAGCCAGGGTTTCCGCACCCAGTATCTTCTCCACAAACTGAGAAGCCAATCCCAGGCAGTCGCCGCTGACTTGCAGGTTCTCCACTCCCAACGAAGTTGCATGGGTAGCATAGTCGTAGATTGCGGCCATGGGTCTTTCACCGGACTCGACCACCTTCATCACCAGGACATCGTGATCTGCGGGGCCATAAGGATTTCTGCCGAGCGTCACCGATCCATCAGGCTCCGTCTCCCTGCGATTCATTCCCACCGAGCAATAGCCGATCTCCGTTCCCAGGCGCGCAGGCTTCATCCCTGATAGAGCTTCATGAACCACAGCCACCAGCTTGGGTTTCAATTCTTCGGTGTACTTCAGATTATTGGCATGCGCTCTTTCCGGGCTGAGGGCCAAATCCGGCGCGCTATGAGTGTGAATGCCGGCTAGAAAAAGTTGGGAAGGCCTCAACTGGCAGGTCTTCAGGATTTCGGCTTGAAAAAAGTCAAAGGTCCCGTCGTAAAACCCGATGAGGTCCGCGGAGACGAGTACAAGCTTCTCGCCGCCGCATTCAAACGACACGGCCCGGGCATACAACCGATCGTGGATTCCGGTGGAGAGCTCCTTCCGAGCCTCATAGCCAGCTAATTGCACAGGCATGTCCGGCGTAATATCAACACGGGCCGTGCCGGCGTGTAGATCGTGACTTATACCCTGAGACCATCCAGGACCCGCACAAAATAAGAAAAGCCAGACGCAGAGGGACAGCCCGAATTGGGATCGCGTTGTTGATTGCATCATTGGAGTCTCACGGAAACAAGTCTGGTTCTAACTGGATCTGTCCACATGGGGCGACATTATGCTTTTAATTTCGACTCCCCGGCCAGGAATCGATCCACCCGCCTGGAAACATCTCTGAGGTAGTCGGCGTCGCCACCGTCAATCTCCAGCGTCGCATAACCGCTGTAACCGATTTCCGCGAGGGCCTTGCGCACCTCAGCCCATTCGATATCTCCTTCTCCAAGGTTCTTCCAGTAAAACTGGCCATCCTTCCGATCCATAGCGAAGTCCTTGAGATGAAGCTTGACGATTCGCTTGCCCAAGGTTCTAATCCAGTCCTGCGGATATCCGTAAAAGACAATATTGCCTACGTCAAAGTACGCCTTCACCCAAGGAGATTGAAACTCGTCCACGTAGCGTGCAAATTCCAGAGGACTGAGCAGGAATTTATTCCACACCTCTTCAATTCCAATCGCCACTCGGAGTTCCTGGGCCAGGGGGAGAATCTGCTCGCGGATGACTTTCTGGGAGCGAGTGTAAGCATCCTGGTAAGAAATCTTTGCATTGACCACTGCCGGAACCAGCAAGACCGTATCTGCCCCCCATAATTTAGCGTTATGCAGAGAGGTTGCCATGCCTTGAACGCTTCGCTTCACCTCGTCTGGATTGCTGCTAGACAAGGGATACTTCCAATGATCCATGTTCATGACAGAATGGATCCTCACGCCGGATTTAACCGAGGCCTCCCGAGCTTCTTCGGCCAGTTTAGGATCGCTGAGAGTCTGCATCTCAATGCCTTTGAAACCCAAATCTGCGGCCAGTTTAAATCGCTCCAGGAAGGAAAGCTTCTCAGGGAGCATGGAGATCAGGATTCCCTTCTGGGGCGAACTTGTGCTGCCATTCGCCGAGGATTGAAAAGCGGCGATGCCTGAAAGCAAGGTGACTCCTTTCACAAATTCTCTTCGATGGATTGTTGGCATTGCGGTCTCTCCTTAACAGAATTATTTCAACTAAATCTTATGACAGTGTTTTACAAACGAACAGGTCAAACTTCTTGCCCTATATACTCAAGGACAATTTCTTCCTTTTTTAGGCCCACACACCCCTCTAGCTGGTTCCATATCGATTATATAAGACTGCCCGCTTAGCCTTGCCGGTATGTCTATCAAACATTGAACAACTCAATATCGACTACAGAATGCGTTGCGTATACCACGCACTGACGCATCCTACGGCTACGGCATGACCGTAACCATGACCACACTGTGGGGAGGCACCTGGGCACTGTATTTTCCAGTAAATTTTCCAACATCCTTCTTGGCCCACAGATCTCGGACTGCAGCGGGGAGACTTGCCAGATATCCCAACTCTTCCCAGGCTACCGAGATTGCGCCCGGCTCTTTGCCACAATTAAGCAAGGCAACAGCCCGACCGCCGCCCTTGAGCTGTTTGGACCAGACTTCATGGTCTCCATCATCACGAACCTTGCGACCCTGCATCCCCAGGGGGTCCTGGTCGATTGCGATGACTTCTTTGTTAGTGAGAATTTCCGCGATCTCCCCTGTCATGTTCCGCAAGTCGTTTCCCGCCATCAATGGGGCCGCCAGGATGCACCATAAGCTGAAATGAGCCTCGTACTCGTGCGATTTCATCATGCCGTTGCCCACCTCTAGCATATCGGGATCATTCCAGTGCCCCGGGCCCGCATAAGTTTCAAGTCCAACTTGAAGGTCGAGAATTTTCGTCCAGCCCAGGCCGCCCCCGTTAGTTTTGCAGTCCCAGCAGTCAACGATGTCCTCAGTGGTCCGCCACAAATGACCGACGTCCTTGGCCCAAAGCCAGGGTTTGGAGGTACCCCATTCGCAAATGCTGAATACGATGGCTCGCCCTGAAGCCTTCAGAGCATTCCTGAAGAGGGCATAGGACGAGGGGCAATCCTGGGTGCTGGTATTGCACCAGTCGATCTTGACGTAATCCACGCCCCAAGCGGCGTATTGACGGGCGTCCTGAAACTCATATCCTCGGCTTCCGGGACGATTTTCGCAGGTCCCGGTTCCTGCATCCGTATAAATGCCGAATTTGAGGCCTTTAGCATGGATATAATCGGCCAGCGCCTTCATACCCGAAGGAAACCGTTTTGGGTCAGCGACGATATTACCCTCCTTGTCCCGGCCGACCTGCCAACAATCGTCGATGACAACAAACTGGTAACCGGCATCCCTCATCCCCCGGCTAACCATGGCATCCGCCGTAGACCTGATCAAGTCTTCACTGACATCACACCCAAACTTGTTCCAGCTGTTCCAGCCCATCGGCGGAGTCAGGGCCAATCCGTTGTCCAGTGCCCATCCTTCGAAATTAGCCGCCAGAACAATGACCATGATGATTCCGAACTTGACGGTGGAAGTTTTAGTCAGGTAGTAAGGCCTGGTCATGAAACTCTCCTTTTGCCCTTGAGGTGGAGCCAGCCATTCCGGCGAACTGGGAGGCTATGAAAGCAGCCCATTGATTTGCTAAAAACCAGCGGCAAACATTTCGGCCCCAGTATAGCGGCTGAGCCTCGACAATGCTACTGCCACAGAGAGATTCTATTGCTCGGGGCGGGATTGGCGTGTTAGAAACTCCCATGAAGTATTCTGTCCATTTCATGTTACGACAGTTACATTTCTCAATCATATGAATAGAATATTCCAATTCTAAGCCGCAATATGACATTCGAGTTAGATTAATGGCGACCTACTTTGGATTTGTGCGGGGAGGCTTTCATGCAATTCACACAGAAAAAAGGGATTCTTTGCTTGGTTCTGGCTTTGGTCTTTCTTGTAGCTGGTGAGCTGGCCTCAACCAAGAGGATCGCGCCTGCGGGGACCTCAAGAGTTTTGACGGTTGGAGTTGGCAAGCTATATGCCCGGCCAAGCCAGGCAGCCGCAGCGGTTCTTGACGGTGATACTGTTGAGATCGACGCAGGAATTTACACGGGCGACGTAGCGGTTTGGCAGGCCAACAACCTCACAATCAGAGGGGTTGGCGGAAAGGCGCATCTGGCTGCCAACGGAACCAATGCTCAAGGCAAAGCCATCTGGGTTATAGCAGGCAGCAATACCACCATCCAAGACATCGAGTTCTCAGGAGCCACTGTTCCTGATCAAAATGGAGCTGGGATCCGACTGGAAGGCTCGGGGCTCACGGTGAGCAACTGTTATTTCCATGATGACGAGGAGGGCATACTTACCGGCAGCAGCAGTGTCGGGGATGTTATCATCGAGTACTCGGAGTTTGCTCGAAATGGGTATGGAGACGGCTATTCTCACAATATGTACATCGGCAACCAACGCAGCTTCACGTTGCGTTACTGTTACGTGCATCACGCCAAAATTGGCCATAACGTGAAAAGCCGAGCCCAAACGAACACCATCCTATACAACCGCATTATGGATGAACAAGACGGGACCTCAAGTTACGCAATCGATCTGCCCAATGGAGGCGCCTCCTATGTTATTGGCAACCTAATCCAGCAGGGACCCAAAACCCAAAACCCTTCGATCGTCTCTTACGCTGCTGAAGGGGCGAGCAACACGGTTCAGCAGCTTTTTGTTGTCAACAACACAATTGTCAATGACTACCCCAATGGCGGGACCTTTGTGCAGGTTTCCGGCAATCCGACCGTCCGCCTGATCAACAACATCTTTTCTGGGCCCGGTAATGTTGGGGCAGGCCAGCAGACCAGCAACATGGTGAACACCAATCCCATGTTTGTGGACAAGACAAACTATGATTATCACCTGGCATCCGGCTCTCCAGCCATTGATGCCGGGGCTAACCCTGGATCTGCCAATGGTGTGGATCTGATACCGGTGTGGCAGTACGTTCATCCAGCCAATAGACGATCCAGGAGTATAGTTGGAAGTAGGATTGATATTGGTTCCTATGAGTTTGGAAGTTCACAGACTGCCGGTTGCGACCTGAACAATGACAGTTCGACGAACGTTTTGGACATCCAGATCCTCGTCAATGCAATCCTGGCCGGGAATACTTCGCCAACTTTCGATCTCAACCACGACGCCGGCGTGAATGTCGTCGATCTGCAGATACTCGCCAACGTGGCTCTTGGAGTGGCTGTATGTCCGTGATCTGATTATTGAGAAATAGTGTATAATTTGGTGCTGACCAAACCGCCAATACCACTACCAAGGAGTCGCGTCCATGGAAGTCATTGATCAGGCCCGGCGCTTATCTTACCTTTTGACGGGGATTGACGATCGGATGCTTAGGGGAGGGAATGACCGGGAAGTGTACGAACTCCTCGATCAATATGGGAAAGAATTTGACGTGGACTTAGATCTGGTCGACATGCGCAATTTATCTCATTACAGATGGGTGATCCCTCTGCGAAATTACACTGGAGTTGCTGTCGTCGTGTCCCGTGGAGCCGAATCAAAATGGGAAGTATATGAGTTTTCAGAGATACCGCAGGAGGTTAGCAACGAGATCAAAAGGTGCGCCAGACGACAGCAACGATCGGCGTGACAAAAGCCAGCCCCCCTGCCACTACTGAGGATGTCCACATCTTTCGTGGTGGACACAGGGGATGATGCAACACCGCACGGGCATTGGGTTTTGGCCCTGTAAGGGCGACAGAAAATAGCCCAGGGCATGGGAGCAAAGCGACCGCCGCCCTGGGTCCAAGGCGAGTAATTTATAGCCCCTCTCCCCGGCGAATTGGCAGTAACAGTCTGAAACCCGCTCTCAGCGCGGGGGAGAGGATGAAGCCTTGATAAGGCTTCATGGGCGTAGGGGTGACATCTCGTGCCGCCGTAACCAAATACGCACCCCCCGTGTCCCGCGCACCAACTTGTAGGTAAGGATCTGCTGTCACTAAGGGATGGGTTGTCTTACAAAAATCGTCGTCATGCCCATCCCCTCAACTGATACCAGAGATAACCTATATACTCATGAGAAGCCCGTTGCAGGTAGATAAGTCGATACAGCGACGGCGTTGAAAAGCCCTTTATCACTCTCAGGCTCCACGCAGTCCAGGTCATATCAGACGGGTAGTTTTGCAGCGTCCAAATCTGTGCAGGAGCCGCAATGGCGTGCATCTTCAGAACTTCAGCAACGGCCATGGCCCGGCGGAGATGATAACCGGAAGTGACCAGGAAGAAGGGTTTCTCACCCAGGATTTTTTTCACTTCCAGCAAATTTCCGTGTGTGTCTCTGGAGTTTCCCTCGACCAGGATATTATCCCCTGGAATCCCCATTGCCTTCAAAAAATCGGCCATCAAAATTGCAATCGCGGGATCCCCTTCCTTCAGGCTCCCTCCAGACATCAGCAGCTTTGCCCTAGGATTCTGACGATAAAGCCGGATCCCTTCGACCAGTCGCCCTATCGTGTCATCTGAGAGATTGCTGGTAACCGGCGTGGTCGCGTGTT
This sequence comes from Terriglobia bacterium, assembly GCA_041476565.1. Classification (GTDB taxonomy): domain Bacteria; phylum Acidobacteriota; class Terriglobia; order Versatilivoradales; family Versatilivoraceae; genus DATKMG01. Next base: position 24,157 of record JBGOTQ010000049.1, read on the forward strand.
CTTCTCCGTAACTGGACAGGACCACAATGGCTTCCACATCTCGAGTGGAATTGGAAACATTCATCGGAGGAAAAGGTCGCTCCAAGGTACCGATGGCAATTTCTGCCAATGGGGAGAAGGTAAACAATAGAGAGAGAGAAGCACCAGCGATCAATAGGCCGTTTCTGAGTTTTAGCTTTCGATTTACGATGCTCAGCCAAACACCGCCTGCAAAGAGGAGGATCACAAACCCAACTGGCGATAAACAACTACTTACAATAACCACCAACAGGTGCATCCGTTATCTCCTCAACTCATAAAAAGCCTGCTCATTCCGAATTCCGAAGCTAACGTCGGAATCCCGGGAAGAAACGCGTGGCTTGGCCTGCAATAACTAGATTTTGATTTGGCGTCAGTCAAAAAGTCAAATCCTATCTGGAAACGGAGCATTGAGGACAAAAGGACCATTGCTGTAAGATATGCTGCTTCGACCTGTCCGGTTTTTATGACTCAATAGGGCCTCACTTTGAATACGGGAACGCAGAGGCCAAACAGAGGCAATCATGAAAAGACTATGCCGTTGGTTAGTGTACTGGGGATTCATTCTTGGGGCTGCATCGCCTGCGGTCGTCGAAGCAATTGAAAGACGCCCTTTGACGCTTGACGACCTGGGTGGGTTGCGGGAGGTAAGCGAACCGCGAATCTCACCGGATGGCGCCTGGGTTGTTTACACCGTTGGGTTAAGCGATTTCAAGGAAGACAAGCAGAGCAGCAATCTCTGGATGACTCGTTGGGACGGCTCGCAGACCGTGCGACTCACGACGACCAAGGAGAGCGAACACCATCCAGGCTGGAGCCCGGAGGGCCAATATCTGTCCTTCCTCTCCGGACGAGAGGTGGAGGGTGGTGTGGACCAGTTGTGGCTGATGAACCGGTTGGGCGGGGAAGCCGAGAGGATCACCGACTTCAAGGGGGCTGTAACCGATTACGCCTGGTCACCGGACAGCCGCCGGTTGGTGCTGGTGGTGGAAGACCCCGACCCCGAATCGACCGAAGGAAAAGACAAAGCGGAGAAGAAGACCCCGAAGCCCATTGTGATTGATCGATTCCAGTTCAAAGAGGACGGAATCGGTTACCTGAGAGAACGCCGCCAACATCTTTATCTTTTTGAACTCTCTTCCCGGAGAGCGGAGCTCTTGACTCCAGGTTCCTACGACGAGTATTTCCCCGTCTGGTCGCCGACGAGTTCTGCCATTGCTTTTGTTAGCAAACGCGGTGAGGATTTCGATCGGCACGATAATTATGACCTCTACGGGATCGAGCCTAGAGCCGGCGCAGTGGCGCGACAGCTGACCTCGTTCTCTGGACCAGACTGCCACCCCGATTGGGAAAGCCGCCCCACCTGGAGTCCGGACGGCCTGTACATTGCCTACCTTCAAGGAGGTCCAAGGAGACTCATTGACTATGCAATCCACCAACTGGCCGTGATCCCTGCGGCTGGGGGTCCCGCAAAATTGCTGACGCCGTCCCTGGACCGCAATGTAACAAAACCGCGTTGGTCAACGGATGGTTCCTTCATTTATTTTTTGCTGGAAGATGATCGCAACCGCCACCTGGCAAGACTTCCTGCCGCGGGCGGGACCGTGGAACGAGTTCTGGCTGGCCGGCGGGACATCAGCAGTTTTGACTTGGGGCTTGGCGGTAAGATGGTCATTCTCGAGAGCCAGCCGGACTTCCCGTCAGAGGTTTTTGCTCTGGGGGAGACCGGAACACGCCCCCTCTCAAGCCAGAATCAGGAGCTTCTGTCAAGACTGAAGCTCGGGGATTGCCAGGAAATCAAATTCAACAGCAAGGATGGGACCGGCATCGGCGGCATAGTGACGAGGCCTCCGGATTTCCAGGGAGGGAAGAAGTACCCTGCTCTGTTGCGAATCCACGGCGGCCCTGTGGGGCAATTCAGCAATGGCTTCGATTTCGAATGGCAGCTGTTTGCTGCGCACGGTTATGTGGTGGTTGCGGCTAACCCTCGGGGGAGTTCGGGCCGCGGAGAGGCCTTCTCAACTGCGATTTACGCAGATTGGGGAAACAAGGATGTACAGGATGTGCTGGCTGCGGTGGACTTGGTGGTGGCGCAAGGGATCGCGGACCCGAATCGTTTGGGGATTGGAGGATGGAGTTACGGTGGGATGCTGACCAATTACACCATTGCCCGGGACCAGCGATTCAAAGCCGCGGTGAGTGGGGCCGGCACTTCGAACATTCTGGCCGACTATGGAACCGACATGTACGTGCGCGATTACGAAGTCGAATTGGGAACGCCCTGGACTCACCTGGACAACTGGCTGCGAGTTTCCTTTCCCTTCCTCCACGCGGACCGGATCGTAACGCCGACGCTGTTCCTTTGCGGAGACAAGGATTTCAACGTGCCGTTGCTGAACTCGGAGCAGATGTACCAGGCATTGCGCAGCCTGGGCCGAGACACGCAACTGGTCATTTACCCCGGTCAATCTCATGGCATCACGCAGCCTAGTTTTCAGCGGGACCGGTTGGAGCGGTACTTGAAATGGTACGACAAGTATCTTCAGTGATTTCGCTCTTTGACCTTTCATGAAAATGCGAGCTTTGGTAGCCACGCTGACCGCGAGGTTTGCGGGAAGCGTGGGCTTCTTGGATCCACGAAAAACCCACGGCTCACATGAAGCGCTCGCCGTGGCTACCCCTGCCATTTTCATA
>JBGOTQ010000050.1:0-26818 GCA_041476565.1 Terriglobia bacterium
ACTTCGTCCAGCCGTTTGACGCGAGTGGTGTAAGGAGAATGACGCAAAAGTTCTGGATTTGTTTCAGCCTCTTCCGCTATGGATTTCATGGCATCGATAAACAGGTCCAGCTCTTCGCGTCCTTCGCTTTCTGTTGGCTCGATCATCAATGCACCGGGAACAATTAACGGGAAAGCTACCGTGGGAGGATGAAAGCCATAGTCCATGAGGCGCTTGGCAATGTCCATGACGGACACGTGATATTGGGCCTGCTTCTTACTCGAAAAGACCACCTCATGAAGCACGGGTTCGTCATAAGGAAGGTCGTACACTCCTTTGAGTCCATGCTTGATGTAATTGGCATTAAGGATAGCCACCTGGCTGGCCTCTAGTAGACCCTTGGCGCCATTAGCCAGAACGTAACAGAGTGCCCGGACCACCGTCCCAAAATTCCCATAGAAGGCTTTGACCTTGCCAATGGATTGAGGCCGGTCGTAATTAAGAAAGTAATCCCCCTTAGCGTCCACTTCCACCGTAGGAATCGGCAAGAATGGTTCCAGGACCCGTCTAACTGCCACTGGTCCAGCTCCGGGACCTCCGCCCCCATGGGGAGTGGAAAAAGTCTTATGAAGGTTGATGTGCAACACGTCAACCCCAAAATCCCCTGGTCGAGTGAGGCCCATTAAGGCATTCAAGTTAGCCCCATCCATGTAAACCAACCCGCCCCGGCTGTGAACCAATGCTGTAATGCGAACAATATTGGGTTCAAAGATGCCGAGTGTGTTGGGATTCGTTAGCATGAGAGCTGCAACGTCCTCAGTCATGGCCTGGTCCAGTGCATTCAGGTTGATGCAACCGTGAGCATCGGACTTCAAGCTTTCCACACCATAACCGGCTATGGCGGCGCTGGCCGGGTTGGTACCATGTGCGGAGTCCGGAATGAGAACCTTCTTGCGCGCATCGCCCCGGCTGGCCAGGCAAGCCCGAATCATCATGACCCCCGTGAGTTCGCCGCTGGCACCGGCAGGAGGTTGAAAGGTCACCCGGTCCATACCCGTGACTTCCGCCAACAGGTCTCCCATGGTTTTCAGGATCTGCAAATTTCCCTGCACCATCGATTCAGGCATCAGGGGATGAGAGTTGGCAAAACCCTCCAGGCCCGACACTCGCTCATTGATGCGGGGATTGTACTTCATGGTACAGGACCCCAGGGGATACATCCCGGCGTCTATGCTATAGTTCCAGGTGGAAAGACGAGTGAAATGGCGGATGACATCAACTTCGCTGACTTCAGGAAAATCTTCAATCTCAGAACGAATGTTGTTGCTCCCAAGCGCGCCGGACAGCTCGGGTTCCGGCACATCCAATTCGGGGAGATCGTAGCCACGCCGTCCGGGCGAACTGCGCTCGAAAATGAGACCTTCATTCTGAGTCATGTGAGGAGAAGCTTTTCGAATGGGCATATTCGTCTACAAGGTCCTGAGGATCTGAATGAAACGTTCGATGTCGGCTTTCGATTTTGTCTCCGTCACGGAAACGAGCAGCATATTGCGCAGGGCAGGGAAGTAATTTCCAAGGTCAAGCCCCGGCACAATTCCGGCATTATAAAAACGGCTTGCCACTTGGGAGAAGGGCTGGGACAACCTGAGGACAAATTCATTAAAGCGTGGTCCCTCGAACAGAACTTTCACCTGGCTGGTCTTTCTCAATTCTGCAAGGGCATATTGCGTCTTGGCCACGTTATGCAGTGCGACTTCCCGCATGCCTTTCTTTCCCAGCAGGCTGCAATAGATCGTTGCCATCAGGGCAAATAGGCTCTGGTTGGTACAGATGTTGGAGGTTGCCTTTTCTCGCCGAATATGTTGTTCGCGGGTGGAGAGGGTTAAAACAAATCCTCTCTTCCCATCGGAATCCACCGTCTGGCCCACTAGACGTCCCGGCAGGTTCCGGACGTGTTTCTCCCTGGCTGCCAGAAAGCCCACATGCGGCCCGCCAAAGCTCTGCGGGATCCCCAGCGATTGAGCCTCGCCGCAAACTACATCAGCGCCCATTGATCCTGGACCATTGACGATCCCGAGTGAAAGAAGTTCGGCAATGTTGACAATGAGCAGGGCTCCTCTCCGTTGTGCCAGTGAGGCCACCCGTTCAATAGGTTCCAAGTTCCCGAAGAAATTGGGGGACTGGACAACTACGGCAGCGACATCATCCCCCAGCCTTTGCTCGAGGTGCGTGGTGTCGACAGTCCCGCCTTCCACAAATTCGATTGTTTCAACTCCCAGGTTTTGATGAGACAAGTAAGTACTGACAACCTTTCGGTATTCCGGATGAACTGTAGCAGCCACCAGAAAGCGATGCCGCTGTGTGATCCGGGCTGACATCAGCATAGCTTCAGCCAACGCCGTACTGCCGTCATACATCGAGGCGTTGGAAACCTCCATTCCCGTCAGTTGGGTGATGAAAGTTTGAAATTCAAAAATGGCTTGCAGCGTGCCTTGGCTGATTTCGGCTTGGTAAGGAGTATACGATGTGAGGAATTCGGCCCGCGATGTCAGTGTTTCGATCACGGTGGGAATATAGTGGGAGTTGACACCCGCGCCCAGGAACGATAAAAGACCTCTGGAATTCTTCCCTTCGTATTCCCGGAACTTCTCCAGCAACTCGGTTTCTGATAAGGCCGGCGGCAGATTCAAATCTCCCCGGAATCGCAGGTCCCGAGGAATGCCGACAAGCAAATCTTCCACAGACTGAAGCCCCATATCCGCGAGCATCCGTTGCTGATCTTCGGCGGAATTCGGAATGTATCTCATTTATTCGGCAGACTCCTCGGTAACGAACTCCCCGTACTCATCAGGCTTCAACAGGTCCTTGATTTCTTCGGGACTGGTAATCTTCAGCTTGATGAACCAGGCATCTCCATAAGGGTCAGAATTCACCAACTCGGGAGAATTCGACAGATCCTGATTAATCTCGATGACTTCTCCTGCGAGCGGACAAAAAACCTCGGAGACTGCCTTGACAGACTCGACATTTCCGAAAGGCTCATTGGTATCGAAAGTGTCTCCCACCTTAGGAAGCTCAACAAAGACCACGTCACCCAGCTCCTTTTGAGCGTAGTCAGTAATCCCAACCAGCGCTGTTTCCTTTCCTGCAAGAACTCGGACCCATTCATGCTGCCGCGTGTAAAGACAATCTTCGGGAAACTTCATGAATTCCTCCTTGAACAATCGAATTCAACCAATGAAGATCCGCAGTTTATTTTCTCCGGGTATAAAACGGTGTGGAGACAATTTTGGCAGGCAACCTCTGATTCCGCACCTGGATATCAAACATAGTTCCTATCTCGCTAAGTTGCACGGGAACGTATGCCAGGCCAATGTTCTTCCTTAAAAAAGGGGAGAAACTTCCACTTGTTACAGCACCAACCACTTCTCCTGCAAGCAGAACCGAATAACCGTCGCGGGCGATGGCCTTGCCTAGCATTTCCAAGCCGACCAGCTTTTTGGAGATCCCTTGCTGTTGTTGGGCCAGTAAAGGAGCTTTGCCGATAAACTCTCCCTTCCCAGGTTTCACAACCCAGTCGAGTCCAGCTTCCCACGGAGTGGTCTTTTCGGAGATTTCGTGCCCGTACAGGGCCATCCTGGCTTCAAGTCGAAGCGTGTTACGAGCCCCCAGTCCTACCGGGAGCAATCCTGCAGCCGATCCTACCTCAAATAGGCGTTCCCAGATTTGCCTCGAATAATCTGGAGAAAAATAGAGTTCAAAGCCATCTTCACCGGTATACCCTGTCCGAGTGATCAGGGCATCGATTCCATCAACCTGACCTCTAGTAGACCAGTAGTACTTCATGCCCTCCAGGTTGACGCGGGTCAATTGCCGAAGAATAGCAAGTGCTCGGGGCCCCTGCAGAGCCAGTTGAGTGTAATGCGGACTGGTGTCCTCCACCTTGGCATCAAACCGATTCTGCCGGTTTATCCATTCAAAATCCTTCTCGGTGTTGGAGGCATTGACGCAAAGAAAGTAATGATCCTGCCTGAAGCGGTGAACCAAGATGTCGTCCACGAACGTCCCTTCCGGATAGAGCAGGCCGGAATATTGAATTTGGCCATCCTGTAGGCGTGACGCGTCGTTAGAGGTCACGAATTGGATGAGTGGCAGGCTTTCCGGTCCAGTGATTTCGATTTCCCCCATATGGCTGATGTCAAAGAGTCCGGCAGCCGTGCGAACGGCCATGTGCTCTTGGATGATCCCGGAATATTCAATGGGCATTTCCCAGCCGGCAAACTCGGCCATGCGAGCCTTAAGTCTTTTGTGGACCCCATGGAGTGCGGTCTTCTTCAATTGTGTGGTCGTTTCCATATGCACGCGGACACATCGATCGGGAGTCTCTAATCGTTAAGCCGAAGGCAAACTAACATAGGCCTAAATGGGTGTCAAGCGGTAGGCTCCTCCGGTAGGCTCCTCCGAGGTCACGGGCCTACAATTAGGTCCCTAATGCTCTGGTTTCTTCAGCAGAGGAAAACTGCCTTCGGGAAAGTCTCATGTTTCTGAAATGGAGAGCGAGGAATTTGTCGATCAATTTGTTCGGGATTGTCTGTTTTCCGCAAATGAGGGTAACTCATGCTCCGATGCTGCAACTGCGACCAATTTGAAACAGATTGCCAGTGCGAGCGCTATTGTTTGCTCTGTCAGTCAGACGAAGGGGTCCGTCTGTGTGAAGACGGCTACTATTACTGCCGGGATTGTCGAGAGGCTTGTGATTTGCGGTGCGATGATGCCGCATTACAGCGACCTTGAACAGGCACTAAACGAGAGGGGCCCGAGGTTTCTTATCGGATTGCAGGAAGCGAAGCCGCCCCAGACCCACCTTTGGAACGACGGGGCACTTATGCGGCGATTTCCTGTTCCCTCCTGTTTTGGCAGTTGATACACAACCTGACCCAAGGCAAAGCTTCCAATCGCTTCTCGTTTATGGCCTCTTCGCACTCTTCGCACAGTCCATAGGAGTCGTGAGTCATTTTCATCAAGGCATCCTTGACCATGCTCAGCAACTGTCGATCCCTTTCACAGAGCGAGTAAATCTGCTCTTTTGAATAGGATTGCACACAGAGATCGTAGACATCCGGTTCCGACTCTTCGAAGTCCTTGATTCCGTCAGCCCGCTTCTCCTCAATAGCTGAGTGTAATTCTCTGAGTTTATTGACTAAGACACCCCTGAAGAGTTCCTGGTTGGTTTTTCTCATGTTGGCCTCCTCGTCAACTGAACTTGGCCATCTCCATCTTTAATATTCAAGCTGTCCCAAGTCAAAAGTCTGTGAGTTTAAAAACGAGTTTTGTTTTTGACCGGGTATTCTTCTCCAATGGATAGCTTTTTTGTCAAAAAGGTTTGATGCCTCCCAAAAAAAAACGCTAATAATTTTCAGCATTATCGAGGATTTTCATCGGTGAAGGAGCACATTGTACCTGTAAGCCATTTATTAACAGTATGTTAACTGAACCAAATAAAAAAATGGTAGGGAAGTGGTACGTTGCTCCTTCGACTTTAGCAATGGGGCTTATGCCAACATGCTTTCTGGTAGCCACGGTTACTGCGCTGTGGAGAAGCATTAACCTACACGGGGTACAAGATGTGATTGCTGAGCTTGGCTGCTTATCATGAGGTTTAGGAGACCTTTGGGCACGACACCCTCAATCGCGATTGGAATTGCGTTCGATTGCTAGACAAGGGAGCCAGATACGGGTTTGAGAATGTAATGAATTATGCTATCTTGGTCTCCTTTCGGGCACAAGTACGTGTGGTTCCACTGAATTCGATCCTGGCCTTGATTTGTCTCGAAGAATAACCGAGCCTATTTCAGGGGCGAAGATGCGCCGCCAATCAATCAATGACCTTTTCCGATACGCTGTCTCCCATTACGACAAGCCCAACGCGTTGATGTTTAAGCGGAATGGCCTTTATGAGAGTATTCCCTCAAGAAAATTCCACGATATGGTCAAGCAGACCGCCGCTGCCTTGGCCGAACTGGGAATCCGGAAGGGCGACCGGATCGGCATACTCTCGGAAAATCGTCCGGAATGGGCTGTGGCAGATTTGGGAATCCTGGCCAACGGTGCGGTCAACGTTCCGGTTTATGCGAGCTTGCCCTCGAACCAGATTGAGTATCTGGCTCAACATGCAGGGGTTCGTTTGATTTTTGTTTCAACTCTCGCGCAGTTGGAGAAGATTCTTCAGATTCGAAGAGCCCTCCCCAGCCTGGAAAAAATTGTGCTGCTGGATGGAGTTCCGCCCCCGACTTCAGAGGTAACCCCATTCTGCAATTTAATCGATTCAGGACGGGTCTTGTTGCAGCGGAATCCTTCAATTTACGAAGAGCTATGCGAGAAGGTAAAGCCCGACGACCTGGCCAGCATCATCTACACTTCCGGGACCACTGGCATTCCCAAAGGAGTGATGCTGTCGCATGCGAATATTGTCTCCAATGTCTTGTCTTGCGCGAAGATCTTCGACATTGATTCCAGTGATTTGGTTCTCACGTTCTTGCCGCTTTGCCATATTTTCGAGAGAATGGCAGATTACCTGATGATCTACTGTGGAGCGACAATTGCTTACGCCGAGAACCCTGAGGCCGTTCCTCAGAACATGCTCGATGTTCGGCCAACAATCGTTCCCAGTGTCCCGAGACTCTTTGAAAAGATGTACTTGCGGTTGATGGACACGATTAACTCCAGTTCACCATTGAAGAAACGGTTCATGAGGTGGGCTATTGCCATTGGAAGGGAATTCAGCCGCAGAACCCTGGCCTCCAAGCAGGTGGGCTGGAGTCTTTCACTTAAAAATCGTGTGGCTTCCCGGCTTGTCTTCTCGAAGCTGGCTGCTAAACTGGGCGGCCGTTTGCGCTTCTTTATCTCGGGGGGAGCCCCGCTCGACGAGGATCTGGCCGAGTTCTATCACGGCTTGGAGGTTCTGATCTTCGAAGGATATGGGCTTACTGAAACCTCTCCAGTTATCGCTGTCAATCAGCCCAATCAGTTCAAATTCGGGAGTGTCGGAAAACCCATTGATGGGGTTGAGGTCACAATAGCGGCGGACGGGGAGATCCTGACTCGGGGGCCTTCGGTGATGCTGGGCTACTACCGGATGGAGGAGGAAACGAGAGAGGCCTTCGAAGGCGATTGGTTGCGCACGGGAGATATTGGTTTCCTCGACGAAGATGGATTTCTTCACGTCACCGATCGCAAGAAGGACTTGATTGTCACAGCCAGCGGTAAAAATGTAGCGCCCCAGAAGATCGAAGGAGTGTTGAAGAAATGTCCTTACCTGCTTAACGTAGTTGCCATTGGGGACAGGCGCCCTTATATATCTGCCCTGGTCGTGCCAAACCCTGAGAAACTCATCGAGTACGCTCGGGAGCGGAGATTAATCTTTCGGACCTACCCAGAGCTCTTGAAGAAACCCGAAATTAACCAATTCCTATTGGGGCAGATAGCGTCCCACATGTCGAATTTTGCTCATTTTGAGCAAGTAAGAAGGATCGCTTTACTGGAGAAGGACTTCACCATTGACGCGGGAGAGTTAACCCCGAGTCTGAAAGTTCGTCGCCGGGTAGTTGAGATTAAGTATCGGGATATGATAGAAGAACTTTACGCACCCGTATACCAGCCTACCTGAATGAAAAGAGACATCGAAAACGTTGTTGTGGTTGGGGCCGGAGTCATGGGGGCCGCCATCGCGGCCCATTTCACCAACGCCCGGTTTTCAGTCACACTCCTGGATATCGTCCCGAAAGAGCTCGACGCCGGGGAGGTCCGGCAGGGATTGGATCTCCATTCGCCCATGGTCCGCAACCGCATTGTAAAAGCCGGTCTGGAGAGAGCCAGGAATGCAAAACCGCCGGCCTTCTTTCTTCCAGAATATGTGGGAGCCATTCGTGTAGGGAATCTGGAGGATAACGTCAGTTGGTTTGCCGAAGCAGATTGGATCATTGAGGCCATCACGGAAGATTACCAGCTCAAAAGAGCACTTCTTGAAAGGATTGACGGCCTGCGGTCACCGGGGACCATTGTCAGCTCCAATACTTCCGGGTTCCCAATTGGAAAGCTGGCATCGGGGCTAAGTGAGGATTTTCGCCGCCATTTTCTAGGGATCCACTTTTTCAATCCCCCTCGCTACATGAAGCTGGTGGAGAGCGTTCAGGACGAAGAGACCCTGCCCGAAGTGTTTGAAACGATCACTGACATCTGCGACCGACAATTGGGGAAGAGGGTCGTATCGGTTAAGGATACTCCTTACTTCATCGCGAACCGGATTGGGACCTTTGTCATTCAGACCGTGTTCCAATTGATGGAAGAGTGCGGCCTTGGAATCGATGAGATCGATCAACTAACGGGCCCTGTCCTGGGGCGACCCAAGAGCGCCACCTTTCGAACCTTGGACATAATTGGGTTGGACACTTACGCCTACATTGCCCACAACATCTACGAAAGCGTTATCAAGGATGAGCAGCGGGAGACCTTCAGGGGCCCCGCACTGGTGAAGTTGCTAGTCGAGAAAAGGTGGCTGGGCGACAAGACACGCCAGGGGTTCTACAAGAAGCTAAAGACCCAGGAAATCCTCACGCTGGATCCAATTACACTCGAATATGGCTCTCGTCGAGAGACACAGTTCCCCTCACTCGATCAAGCAAGATCCTTCCCGGTTTTGGAAGAACGGCTGAGGTTCTTAATCAACAGCCCCGATCAGGTTGGGGAATTCGTTTGGAAATCCTTAAGCCGAACCTTGGTCTACGCGGCCAATCGGATTCCCGAAGTCTCCGACAGCATTGCAGATGTCGACAATGTCATGAAATGGGGGTTTAACTGGGAGCTCGGCCCATTTGAAATCTGGGACGTTCTCGGCGTGGAGGCAGTGGCTGACAGGATCGGTCAAGAGGGTGGAACCCTTCCGGCTTTGATCGAAAAGCTGCTTTCAACGCGCGAAAAAAGGCTTTATATCAAACAAGATGGGAAGAGATGCCACTTCCTTCCTAGCGCGTTTTGTTATGCCCCCCTCCCATTGCCCCCTGGAGTCCTCTTCCTTTCCGACTTGAAGGAACAAGGGCGGGTTATTCAAGAGAACAGATCCGGTAGCCTGGTCGATCTTGGTGATGGTGTAGCTGGCCTTGAGTTTCATTCCAAAATGAATACGATCGATGGCGCACTTCTGCAACTGATGGAAGACGCTTTGGAAGTTGTCCGCAGGTCATTCCTGGGACTTGTGGTTGGGAACCAGGGGCAGCACTTCTCTGCGGGCGCAAACCTCCAACTCATTCTTAAACTCGCTCAAGACAAGAACTGGCAAGGGATTGATCAGGTGATTCGCAGTTTTCAACGAGTTAACATGAAGATTAAGCATTCTCCCAGGCCAGTAGTTGTCGCGCCCTTTGGGTTAACTCTGGGGGGAGGGTGCGAAATTGCACTACATGCGTGCTGCCTCCAGGCTTCTTCTGAAACCTACATGGGATTGGTAGAGCTGGGTGTCGGGCTAATCCCAGCCGCCGGCGGGACTAAGGAAATGCTCTTGCGTACCATGGCTAAGGCCCGCAATTGTCCTACTATAGACTATCCTTCTCATCTTCGGTCGACTTTTGAAACTATTGCCACCGCAAAGGTGTCGGCTTGTGCGGTTGAGGCCAGGAATTTTGGTTTCCTGCGGGACACTGATGGAATCACCATGAACCGGGATCGCCTGCTTGCGGACGCAAAGACGCGGGTGCTTGATTTGAGTCGGCAGGGGCACAGAAAGCCCCTCCCAGTAAAAGGGATCACGGCCTTGGGGACCAAGGTTTTGCCTTCACTGAAGCTCGGCATCCATCTGGCGAGAAGGGCTGAGCAGATCACTGACTACGACGTCCACTTGGGCACAAAGCTGGCCTTGGTTCTTTGTGGAGGTGACTGCAACAGCCTGCAGGAAGTCAGCGAGGAGTATATCCTTGATTTGGAACGCGAGACCTTCCTCAGCTTGTGCGGCGAACCAAAAACCCAGGCCCGCATCCAACATATGCTGGAAAAGGGAAAACCTCTGAGGAACTGAGGGGGGATTGACCATGGAGGAAGCGGTCATTGTGGCTGCCGCTCGCACCCCGGTCGGCAAAGCCGGAAAGGGGTCTCTCAGAGACGTTCGGCCGGATGATTTGGCGGCCGTTGTCCTGGCTGAGGCGGTTCGTCGGGTACCGGAACTGGCGGTTGGTGAAATCGACGACGTGATCCTGGGCTGTGCCATGCCCGAGGCGGAACAGGGGATGAACGTCGCGCGGATTGCCAGCTTACGGGCTGGACTTCCACCGGAGGTTTCGGCCGTCACGGTCAATAGATTCTGTGCTTCGGGCCTGCAGTCAATTGCTTACGCTGCCGAGCGGATCCAATGTGGCGCGGCTGATGTCATTCTAGCGGGGGGAACCGAGAGCATGAGCTTGGTACCTATGGGGGGCCACCGGTTCTCTCCTAACCCGGAATTGGTTGAGACTTACCCGGATGTCTACTTGACGATGGGGTTAACTGCCGAGAACCTGGCCCGCAAGTATCAGATCACCCGCGAAAGTCAGGACGAATTTGCTCTGCGCAGCCATCGACTTGCCGTTCAGGCACTTCAATCGGGGAGGTTCAAGGATGAGATTGTCGGCCTCGACATCCTGATGGACCGCTTGATCCAAACGGGTGAGAAAGAAACCTCCAGGCAAAGATTCATTGCAGATGAAGGGCCGCGTTCGGACACTTCGCTGGAAGCTTTGTCCAAGCTCCCTCCGGTCTTCCAAGTCAATGGTACAGTGACTGCAGGGAATTCCTCACAAGTGAGTGACGGAGCTGCGGCTGTGGTGGTTTGTTCATTGTCCAAGGCGAAAGCTAACGATTGGAAACCATTGGCACGCTTTGTGGCCTATGCCACCGCAGGAGTTCGCCCAGAGGAAATGGGGATTGGTCCCGTGCTAGCCATACCCAAAGCATTGAAATCGGCTGGCCTGCAACTCAGCCACATCAAGTTGATCGAGCTCAACGAGGCTTTTGCTGTCCAGGCTCTTTCAGTCATCCGAGAAGCAGGCCTCGAATTGGAGAGAGTCAACGTCAATGGGGGAGCCATAGCTCTGGGCCATCCGTTGGGATGCACTGGCGCCAAGCTCACGGTCACCTTGCTGCACGAGATGAAGCGACAGCAAGTGCAGTTTGGGATGGTCACAATGTGTGTAGGTGGGGGGATGGGAGCAGCGGGAATCTTGGAGCTCCTTTGAGGAGATTGAATTTGGAAGAACTGCCAGGGGCGCGTAAGAAGTTGATCGTCAATGCAGATGACTTTGGATTGACGGAAAAGGTCAATCAGGCCATTATCAAGGGGCATCAAGAAGGAATTATCACAAGCACTTCGCTTCTAGCAAACGGAAGAGCGTTCGATTCGGCCGTGGTTTTGGCCAAACAATTTACCTCACTCGGGGTTGGCGTACATCTTAATCTGACAGAAGGCGCTCCGCTCTCGGCTCTTTTAGGCTTGCGTGGTCTGGTCAATCCCGGTGGTTCGTTTCGCCTGACGCCGGTTCGACTGGCTTGCTGCCTGCTTTCTGGAGCCATTAAGCTGAGCTCACTGGAAGGGGAATTGCGAGCCCAGATAGAGAAGCTGCTAGACGCCGGGATCCGTCCCACCCACTTGGACAGCCACAAACACATCCACTTGGTTCCTGCGATCTTTCGTGTTTTGATGAGGCTGGCTGTGGAATACGGAATTGGTGGCATTCGTTGTGTGCGCGAAAGAGTGGCTTATTTGAGTCGGCTCGTTCGACGGCATCGAGGATCTCTCCCTCGAATCCTGAAGCAATACTTGGTGGGATTGACGTTGTCCCTGGTGTGTATGCCGCAAAGACCGAAATTGCGGCGCGCGCGGCTGAGATTTCCAGTACATTGCTTTGGCATTACTCCAACCGGATTTCTCGATTCGAGGCATTTCCAGGAAATCCTCGAGTGCTTGCCAGAGGGCACGACCGAACTGATCTGCCATCCTGGCACCGTGGATGAGGATCTCCAGCGTACGCCTACACGGCTTCTGGAGCACCGCGAGCGGGAACTGCAAGCCATACTTGCTTTTGAGACCAAAGAGACGCTAGTGCGACAAGGCATTCGATTGATTAGTTACGCAGGGCTGGATTAAGCGGCGGGAAGGGAAGGACATGGTCACTGAAGAGCCTGTGAAATACTCCATAGTTGTGCCCTTCTATAACGAGCGAGATAATGTTGCGCCCTTTTATGCCAAGGTCGTTGAAATCATGGACAGCATCAACGAGCCCTTCGAAATGGTGTTTGTCGATGATGGGAGTAACGACTCCACCTTCCAGATCCTGTCGGAGATCTGCCAGAACGACCAACGGGTCAGCCTGCTCCGGCTGCGCCGAAACTTTGGACAGACGGCAGCCTTAAAGGCAGGCTTCGATTTCGCGCGCGGAGAAATCATCATTTCGATGGATGGCGACTTGCAGCACGATCCTATCGAGATCCCACAATTCATCGCCAAGATTCAGGAAGGCTATGATGTAGTCAGTGGCTGGCGTGCCGAGCGCACGGATGCGTGGCTCACTCGCCAGATCCCCAGTCGGATTGCCAACTGGCTCATGTCGAAACTGGCGCGTGTCGAGATCCATGACTTTGGAACGACGTACAAGGCCTATCGGCGGGAGATCATTAAGAACATTCAGCTCTATGGAGAATTGCACCGGTTTATCCCGGCCTTGGCCAGCGGTTTGGGGGCCCGGATCACAGAAATCCCCATCAAAAATCACCCGCGTCGTTCGGGAAAATCAAATTACGGTATTTCACGGACCCTCGGGGTTGTGCTGGACTTGATCAGCATCAAGTTTCTTCTCGACTATTCTACCCGGCCGTTGCAGTTTTTTGGCCGAATTGGACTACTTGCCACCGGGGCGGGCTTTCTCATGGGGATTTTCCTCTTGTCCAAGAAGCTGCTTTTTCATCAGGCCATCATGCTGGAGCACGGGCCAATGCTGTTCACAGCCATGGTCCTTGTCATCAGTGGGATTCAGCTCCTTTCGCTGGGACTAGTGGGTGAGATGCTATCGCGCACTTACTATGAGTCCCAAAATAAAGCCATCTATACGTTGATGGAGATCAAAGGGCAGCGCATGGAATCCGGGGGAGACGCACTTAATTCGCAGTCGCCTCGGCACCCCGGACAAGGCAACCGATCGCTATGAGATAGGTTAATTTCTTTTCCAGGATTGGACAAGAAACCCACGGTAAAGAAGAATTTGGAAGCGATTTGTCATGGCCGCCAGAATCTGCAGTTTGCGAAAACCTTCTTAAACGGCTACAGCGAAAGCACATGAGTCCGACGGTCATGCAGAGAGAGAGTTTTCGACCCAGTGAGGCGGTTCCGGTGATTCCGACACCGATTTGGCAAGAGACACCACCTTCTCCAGAAGAGGCGCGCCGCTACTGTCGCAACCTCGCTCGGTCGCACTATGAAAACTTCATTGTGGCGACTTTCCTTCTCCCGTCAGCTCTTCGACAACATTTTTACAACATTTACGCCTATTGCCGCTTTAGCGACGACCTGGGTGATGAGAGCGGTGAGCCGCAACTGGCCCTGGAACGATTAAGGCAATGGGAAGCCGAACTATATGCCTGTTATCAGGGCCGAGTCCGGCATCCGGTTTTCATTGCATTGCGCGAGACGATTGATCGATTTGAAATCCCAATCCAGCCCTTTGCCGATTTGCTGGGAGCTTTTCAGCGTGACCAGGTCAAAAACCGCTATGAGACCTATGCTGAATTGCTGGATTATTGCCGGTATTCCGCCAACCCGGTCGGACGATTGGTTCTCTATCTTGGAGGATACCGAGATCCCGAGCGACAACTTCTCTCCGATTACACCTGCACAGCCTTACAACTGGCTAACCACTGGCAGGATATTCAGATGGACCTGGTCCGCTTAAATCGGATCTACCTGCCTCTGGAGGATATGCAAAACTTCCATTACTCGGAAGCCGACTTGCGTGCTAAACATTGCGATGCTCGATTTGCCCGTCTCATGCAGCTTGAGATTGGGCGCGCCCGCGACCTGTTTCACAAGGGGCTCAGGCTGACGCGGTTAGTAGAATCGCGGCTGGCCTTGGATATCGAATTGTTCGGGCGTTGTGGCTTGGAGCTGCTGGAGCGGATTGAGGCTGTAAAGTATGACGTTTTCCGGCATCGGCCTACTGTGAGCAAGTGGGCCCGAACCAAGCTGTTGGTCTCGTGTTGGCGATCTCTGCGCGCCGGCAAGTATTCTTCGTAATCTTCCCAGTCATGCTGCACCAGAACCTCAACGACTCATACGGACGCTGCCAAGAACTGGCGCGGACTAGCAACTTTTACGCGGGCCTCCGCTTCCTGCCTTCTCGCAAGCGGAGAGCGCTTACTGCCGTTTATGCCTTCATGCGACAGTGCGACGATATCAGTGACAGGAGAGGGACTGAACCTGAGAAACGGTTGGGCTTCGTCCAGATTCGGCGAAAATTGGAGTTAGCCATGGCAGGAGATTTCGCAGACGATAAGACCCTTCCGGCATTGCAGGATACGATCCAGTCGTTTCAAATTCCATTGCAGTACTTCCACCAGGTTATTGACGGGACCGAAATGGATTTGACCTGCTCTTCCTACACCACCTTTCAAGAGCTTTACCGCTATTGTTACCATGTAGCCTCAGTTGTCGGTTTGATCTGTATTCACGTTTTTGGCTTTCGAGAACAGAGGGCCATCGAGCAGGCCATTGATTGCGGCATTGCCTTTCAGTTGACCAATATCCTGCGTGATATCCGGGAAGACCTGGAGCGCAACCGAATCTATTTGCCACTGGAAGACCTCCAGCGTTTTAGCTACACCAAGCAGGACTTGCAGCAACAAGTCAAAGATGATCGGTTCCAAGCTCTCATAGCCTTCGAGGTCGACCGGGCGCAATCTTACTACTCCAAAGCCAGGCCGCTCGTTGGCTTGATCGATCGCGATAGTCGGCCCGCTTTTACTGCCATGTTTGAGAGTTACTGGACACTGCTACAAAGGATTAAGGAAAACAGTTCCTCAGTGTGGAACACGAGGGTAAGGCTAAACACTACCGACAAACTACGAGTGGCACTGAAAGCATTGGCAGCTTGGTGAAGACCCCCATGGACCCAAGAAAAAAGGTTGTCATCATCGGGGGAGGGTTGGCAGGCCTGGCTGCCGCTGTGGTTCTTCCGGTAGAAGATTTTGAAATAACACTGGTGGAGCGCCGTCCATTCTTGGGAGGCCGCGCTTCTTCCTACCCGGTTCCCAGGACCGAAGCCCTTGTCTCCGATGACCGTCTGACGCCGAATGCAGCTTGGGGATTCGAGCGTGTAGAATCTCCCATAGGACTGGATGAAAGCGACGAATCATCGACTTGGGTGGACAATTGCCAGCACGTCTTGATGAAGTGTTGCACGAACCTGCTGGATTTCTACCGCCGCCTGGCGGTCAATCAGGCCATCACTTTCTTTGAGCATTATACTTTTCTGGATGAAGATGGCCGTGCCGCTACCCTACGGGGCTCCTTCCTGCCTGCCCCATTTCATCTATTTCCGTCCTTTTTGCGCTTTCATCCACTGAAGTGGAGAGACAAGCTGAGTGTCGCGCATGGCCTCATGTGCATGCTGATGGACGCGCCTCGCCTGGAAAGCCTGGACCGGCTTTCGATGCTCGACTGGCTCAAGCAGCATCACCAGACACCAAGAGCCATCGAATGTTTCTGGCAGACGGTACTCGTGAGCGCCCTCAACGAAGAATTGCCGGTAGCCTCGGCTCGTTATGGTGTAAAGGTCTTCCTTGACGGTTTGCTGAACCACCGGGAAGGTTTTCACATGGGAGTTCCAACCGTTCCTCTGGAAAAGCTTTACACCGAGCCTTGCTTGAAGTTGATCGCCCGCCGCGGAGACCGAGTGCGACTGCGCTGTAGCGCCGCTGGAATTGAAGTCGAAGGATCCCGAGTTCAACGGGTTCTTTTGAATGACGGCACTTGGCTGACCGGAGACTATTATCTAAGCTCGCTTCCGCCCCAGGAGTTGCTGAAGCTGCTCCCTGCAGACGTGATAGAGAGCTCGGATTACTTTAAGCAGCTGGGATGCTTCGAGAGCTCTCCCATCACGTCGGTCTATCTTTGGTACGACCGCCAAGTTACAAACCTGGAAAATGCCGTGCTGCTTGGACGGGAGATCCAGTGGTTTTTCAATAAGAGCCCTCGACGCCCCGACGGGAATCGGCCCAACGGCCAGCTTTTAGGATTGGTAGTCAGCGCCTCCAGAAAGCTGCTGCGGATGAGTCGAGGTGAAATCCTGGATATCGCCTTGAGGGATCTCGAAGTAGTCCTCCCGTCGACTCGGCAAGCCCGACTTCTGCGAACGGTGGTGATGAAGGAGCCCTTTGCCACCTTCTCCTGCCGTGCTGGGTGCGACATAATTCGGGTCGACCAGAAAAGCCCTCTCAAAAACTTCTTTGTAGCTGGAGACTGGACCCGCACGGGCTGGCCTCCCACTATGGAAGGAGCGGTTCGCAGCAGTTACCGTTGTGCGGAGCTGATTCTGGAGGCCGAAGGGACTCCGCGGAGATTTCTCCAACCCGATCTCCCAGCCCAAAATCTCCCTCGTTGGACCGTCAGACTTTCCAAATGGCTCCGCCCAGGTGCTATTTAAGGGCCGGGTTGCTGCTATTTTTAGAAGGTGTCTAAAGAGTGGTATTCCTTGGGGACGTAGCCTTGTGGTGGTTGGTGGAGGGTCGCGCGGGTGACCGCTGTCACCCGCCGCGACCCCCAAGGCGCCAACAGAGCGGCGCCCTCCTTTTGCGAACATTCTCTGGGCTTTTCAGGCACCCCTTTAGAGAATCAGAACTGCTCGCCGGGATCCCAATTTCCTAAGAATTATTGGCGAGTTGGGCCAGTTCCGGAGGCAGCGCGAAATTGACATGTTCGTCTTGGACTTCTAGACCTTCAACAACCTTGGCTCCGACAGAACGCAGGTAGGCGACTACTTGGTGGACCAACCGGTCAGGTGCAGAGGCGCCGGCGGTCACTCCGATCCTCTCTGCCCTTTCGAACCAGGCGGGATCAATTTCGCTTTCGTCGTTAATGAGGTAGGCCGGCACGCCAGCTGCAGAAGAGACTTCACGCAGCCGTTGTGAGTTGGAACTGTTTTGGGAACCAATGACCAACATCAAATCGACCCGGCCGGTTATCTCCTTGACTGCATTCTGACGATTCTGCGTGGCATAGCAGATGTCGTCTTTGGAGGGGGATTCCATTTTGGGGAACTTGCGTTGGAGCGCCTCTTTGATGTGAGCTGTGTCGTCCAGGCTCAAGGTCGTCTGGGTTAGATATATGACCTTTTCCGGATCAGGAAATTCAAGCTTCTCCACGTCGGCGACAGAACTGACAAGCTGCATTGGAGCTTCGCCCATAGTGCCCTCAACTTCCTCATGGCCGGGATGTCCGATGAGCACAAGAGAATAGCCTTGACGGGCGAACCGGATAGCTTCCAGATGCACTTTAGTGACCAGGGGACAGGTCGCATCAATAATTCGAAGACCCTTCTTCCGCGCCTTGCTCCGGATCTGCGGGGAGACACCATGGGCACTGAATACACATACCGCTCCATTGGGAACGTTTTCCAGGTCATCGACAAAAATCACGTTCCTCCTGCTGAGGTCCTCCACCACGTAACGGTTGTGCACAATTTCATGGAATACATAAACTGGTGGGGGAAAGAGTTCAAGGACACGCTCCACAATTTCAATTGCCCGAACCACTCCGGCGCAAAAGCCGCGTGGATTGGCCAGCAGAACTTTCTTGATTGGCATAAACACCCTCCCCTAGATGATCCAATTCGATAATCTAACACGTGGAGTTAGTGCAGGCAAACGACAGATCGCACCCTCTCAATAATTGAAGAATCGTCTAGGGCTTCGGTCCGCCCCCCAGTGTTCCCTTCCGTGATCGAGGTGTCATTTCCCCATTTTTCCCAACAGATTCCTGCTCCGGTTGCGCAATTCCTCCATCTCTTTGGGAGAGCGTAGAGGATCGCTAAGGGTCAAGACCGCTTCCATCAGCTTTCGAGCTTCGGACATCCTGCCATCTTTGAGGTAGTATTCAGCCAGCGTGAGACACAAGTCGGCATTGCTTGGCGCCTTTCTGACTCCGGCTTCGAGAAACTCGAGGCCGCGCTGGTGGTTTCCCCCCATCAGCCACGGGAGACGCAGAAACAGTTCCCCCAGGGCCAAATACAGGCTGCCCTTGTCAAAGCCGGGGTCGATCGCAAACGCCTGCTCGAACTCCAGACGGATACTTCTTAACAGCCATAGGCTTTTGAAGGCGCCCTTGAGTTCTGCGTATTCGCCATAATTGGCTGCCAGCCAGAAGTGCCCCTCGGGCCGTTGGGCATTGATTCCGACGGACCTTTTGGCGAGATCGATGCCTGTTTCATAATGCTTCGATTTGTCATTCTTGTCTGACATCTGATCGGCCAGATAGTAGTTGTATTTGGCCAATCGCCAGAGGATCTCAAAGTCCTTAGGTTTGGAGGCAAGTCGCCCCTCCAGAAGCGTGATGGCTTGTCTGAGGCACTCAACGTTGTCACGAGCTGCAAACAGCTGGTCCGTTCTTTGAATCAAATCTTCCACGGCCGGCAATGTTCCGCAACTGAGGAGCAGAAGAACAGAAATGAAGAGGAGTCTTTTCATTACTAGGAGCCTCGACCGTGCGGAGGGCTTTTGCCCGGTAGTAATGTCAGGCATCTTCCCGGCGATGAACGAGCTTGCCGTCTTCATCGAGTTCAAAGAGCTCTCCCCTCCACTCTACTTTCCTACCGGCGTAGCTTAGAATCCAGACTAAAAAGGTTAGCAGGTCGCTGATTGGAACCTGCCAGAAATGTCTCCGCAGAATTTTATCTTTTAGCCAATACACCCCAATCAGCCATACACTGGCAAACCGAAGTGCGAATCCTGTACTTAGGAATGCCAAACTGACGAGTGAGCCGCGAGAGAGGATAACATTTAAGAGACATAGGACCGTTCCGTAGGTCAAAACCAATCCAAAATGCCCCCATGGCCGGCAGGCCCGGATGCCGCGAGATACCCGGATCCGGTGCTTCAGCATGCTGAGAAAAGACACCGGTGGCTGAAAAGTCTCAACCACGTAATTCACCAGACGGACTTCTTCACCGCGCTTCCAGACCAGATGCCCCAAAATGTAATCATCGGCAAGGTGGTCAGCCATGGCTGGAAAGCCCCCGATACCGATTAGTCGCTGACGAGTCGTTGCCATCGTGGCTCCCAATGCATACCGCATTCCTTCAAGCTTATTGGCGACAAACACACTGGGAATGAATTCCGTTGTTATCCAAAGAGACTCCAAGCGCGTTGGCCAATTGAGGGCCTGGCTTGAACGGTATGGGCAAGTCACCAATCCGACTCCTTTATCGCTCAAAGGAGGAATAATAGTGCGCAAGTAATCTGTCCCCACTCGAATGTCACTATCGACAATGACAATATGTTCGTGTTTGACCTCGGTGAGCATGTTTTCAAGATTGCTCACCTTCAGGTTCGTTCCTATTATCCGCGCTGAGATGATGAGGGTGATATCGACCTGCGGAAAATCGGCCATCAACTGTCGCACAATGGGGATGCTGGGATCTTGAGGGTCGCGCACTCCGAACACAATTTGATATTCAGGGTAATCTTGGCAGCAATAAGGCGCGTAATTCTTATAAGCCTCTGGCTCCACGCCACAGAGTGAGATCATCAAACTGACGGGCGGAAACGTCTGCGGGCTCGTTTGTCTGCCCTGCGAGAAGAAGTCCGCGGCGCAGAGGATGCACAGAAAATAATAAACGAAGGCCCCCAAAATGGCACAGATGAGAATCGCCTGGCAGATTGAGACTGTCATCATTGAGTTCAAGGCAGTGAAACCAGCGCAACACCCAGGCACACCAGTAGAGTCCCTGCCCAGCGGAGGCGACTGACCTTTTCTTTCAAGATGAGTTTTGCGCCGGCTGTGCTGATCGCATAGCTGATAGAGGTGGCGGGGACTACCAGGCTCAGGTCAGCCCAGGAAAGCACAGCCAGAAAAGCAAAAAAACCAACCGTCATTAACAACAGGCCGTAAAGAAAGTTGGCATTCCGAAAAACTCGTTTGGCCATATGGAAAAGTTCGATCAGGTTAACTGTTCCTACTTCTCCGATCTGACGCACGCCCCGGGCAATCAGAACATCGGCGGCGGAGGTGGTCACGACCACGATGGCAATCATGAAAGCGGTCGTCACGTTTTGGCCTCCTCGAAGCCTGTGGCTTCTTCATCCGAGTCTGTCACCGTCCAGCTCTTGGTCCTGGAAACTAGCACCACTCCCAGGCAAATGATGACACTGCCAGCCCAGCGTAGCGGGCCTACGGGTTCATGAAGGAGGTAGTGACCTACGGCCACGTTCAAAACGTAGGCGACGGACGTGGCAGGCAACACGAAGCTCAGATCAATCCATGAAACCAGCGCGGAATTGAGGAGAAAGAAAGTAGCCAATACAATAATTCCCAACCAGACCGTCGGGCTCACGGCCGCATGCATGGCGGTAGAAACGAATTCTCTACCAGCAACACCTGCGGCAGCGGCCTCCTTCATTCCCTTGCTCAAGAGGAGGTTCCCAACGACCTGGGTCAACACAGATAAAGACAAAACGATCGGTGTTCTCATGATCGGGTGCAGAGTGCCTCGTAAGTGGTCAATTGGATCCCCAGTTGTTTCATCCGTTGAATCACTTGTTGGTCGACCAGTGCTAGGTACTCCGCAAGGTTTTGGTTCTTCAATACCACTTGCGTTGGGTCACTTATGTAATAGGCCGGGTGCAAATAGATCTCATTCGTCTCAGAGCGAAGGTGCTCGAGGAGCCATAGGAGATAAGCCGAGTTCATTCGACCGGTCTCGAAAAAGCCATACACTCTGTCAGTACAGGTGAAGCCTTCCCGCGCCAACCGCCGCCGCATATGACGGCAAAGGACTTGGAAGATCAGTCCATACAGCCTTTTCTGAAGAGAACGGCTGGAGTCAAAGCGGAGGGCCAGAGTCACGTCATCCTCCGGAACCCGCATCTGACAGACTCTGTATTGCCTCCCCAGCCGGATGGCCAGATTGAAGACAACAGGATGGATGTGAAAGTGCCAATGTCCATCGATATGGGAGCATCGCAGCCCGGAAGTACGAAATTTCTCAAATTGGGCAGCCAGCTCCTTCTTGAGTTCCTGTCTTGCCTGCGAAAGGAAATAATACTTCATTCCGGCGACGACAGGCTGGTTGGAAAAACAGCCTTGCTTGTCGACCAGTGACGGAATCTCCGAGGGTGTCAATACGGAACGTCCGGAGACTACAACCAGGTGGATCCCCACGGCCAAGTGGGGATTCTCCCTGGCCAACTGGATTGCTTGTGCGAAAGCTTCCCCGGTTACAATTAGACTGCAACTGGTCAGTATGCCTTCCCGGAATCCTCGAATCACAGCCTCGTTGACTTCTTCAGACGCCCCAAAATCATCCGCATTGACGATTAACTGCATATCGCTCACCTTGGTCCCAACTCTTCAGCTGTGCAGCTGGACAGTTTACTGTAAAATATCGTTTCTGTTTCATCCTAATTTGGAGAGTGTAAATCAAAAGCAAGCGCAGTCCTAGAGCACTTAGTCACAGCCAGAGCCAAGGCCAATCAGTCGATCCGGTAATCTGTTCATCCTCCTGTCAGGGCGACGCCTTGCACGGGAAAATACAGAGCCTGCCGAGAACAATGTTTATAAAAGTTATGCATGCGCTAATGGGCGTGCCACCGCGGATGAAATTGGCATTGGTAGCCAGGATGAGCTCGTATAGGGAATTCATCGTGGGCTTTTTTGAACGAGGCCCCCAGCCCACGAAAAACCAAAAGGCGATTCGTCGAGACTACCAACTCCCAATTTCCATTGAAGCGAAGATCAGACTTAGAGCTCCACGGCCCTTGTTTTTCGTTATCCTTTTGTGGCTATTGGCAAACACACCTGCGGATGCCAGTCTATTTGCTCAAGCCTCAGGCCAAAGCTCGACGGTCCTCGTTACTACAATCAATCAGGCCGGTGAACCCGTGCCGGCGGTAACAGTGGAACTGAAGTCAGGCGGCACCTTGATCAAGAGTCTGGTCACAGATAATCAAGGAAGAGCTACTTTCCCTGACGTTTCTCCCGGAGACTATGAAGTAGTTGCATCACAAGAAAAATATCAGACCTTGAGTCGAAGCGGCTTGATTCTGGTGGCTGGGGCCTCGTTGCAAGTAGACTTCACGATGATCCCACGCATCGAACTCAAGTCTTCAATCGACGTGGAAGCCACGCCAGAAACTCCCATCGAACAGGGCTCCTCCCCCTCGGTTGAAATCCAGCACGCGGAAATCAAGAACCTGCCCAACCGGCCTGTCACCGTACAGGAGGTGCTCCCCCTCATTCCTGGAGTGGTCCGCACGGCCGAGGATGAAATCCGCATTTCCGGCAGCAGCGAGACCAGCAGCGCGTTCGTTGTCAACTCGGCTGATGTGACCGAACCCGCTACAGGCCAGTTTGGGGTTAGTGTCCCGGTCGATAGTGTAGAGAGCATCAATGTGTATAAGACCCCATATCTGGCCCAATACGGACGCTTCACAGGAGGTGTGGTAGCGGTGGAAACTCGGCGGGGAGGGGACAAATGGCACTTCGAATTCAATGATCCGCTTCCCGAGTTTCGCATCCGTAGCCTGCACCTGGTTGGCATACGCGATGCTTCTCCCCGGATCACGTTCAATGGGCCTTTGATTCGGAACCGCCTTTACCTTTCGCAAGGGATCGAGTACGCCCTTCACAAGCTGCCGATACGCACACTCTCCTTTCCCAATAACGAAACCAAGCAGGAGTCAGTCAATTCCTTTACTCAATTCGACGCGATCCTTTCTCCCTATCACACATTGACCGGGACGTTTCACGTCTCTCCCCGCAAGACCAATTTCGTCAACCTGGAGTACTTCAATCCCCAACCAGTGACCCCCAGCTTCAGCGCGCATGACTATTTAACTACGATCATCGATCGCTATTCTGTGGGGACAAAATTGGTGGAGAGCCTGGTCGCCGTGACCCTCTATACCGCCCATGTATGGCCGCAAGGGCCTGAGGAGATGATCCTGACGCCTGTCGGGAATCGCGGGAATTACTATAGCCAGCAGAATCGGCACGCCACTCGGGTCGAGTGGATGGAATCCCTCTCACTAAGTCCAATCAGTCACTACGGCACACACAATATCAAGTTTGGCACCGATGTGTCTCGGGTCACCACTCACGGGGAGTTCCTGGCCAGCCCCGTCAATATCGTGGATACCAATAACCTCCTGCTCAAACGTATCGAATTTGTTGACGGCAAGCTTTTTAACCGCTGGGACCTCGATCTGGGATTCTACGGCCAGGACCATTGGACGTTTAATCCTAAGTTGGCCATGGATTGGGGGATACGCTTCGAGATCCAGGGCATCACCGAGACCGTGCGCATTGCTCCCCGCTTTGGCTTGGCCTGGACCCCGTTTGGTGCCGAGAGTGCCGTGGTGCGAGGAGGATTTGGTCTCTTCTACGACCAGGTACCCCTGAGTGTGTTTTCATTCACTACCTACCCTAATCAAGTAGTGACCACCTACGGACCCAATGGGGAGATCATTGACGGACCCCGGCGTTACCTGAATGTCATGGAGCGAGGGACTGGGGGCGGGTTCCCCTTTATCTTCGGTGATAATGAAGTGGGGAATTTTGCCCCATATAGTGCCGCCTGGAATATTGAGGTCGAGCAACCCATTACCCCTCGAGTGATAGTTAGAGCTAATTATCTACAGAGCAACTCTTATGGCATGGTCATCCTGGCTCCCGGAGTGGCGAATGGAAAGGATGCGATTGTGGAGAGTGGCAGTGGGGAACAGGGCTACCGGCAATTGGAACTTACTACACGGTATATCTGGAAGCCAGGAGAACAGCTTTTCTTCTCCTACGTTCGAAGCCGGTCTCGCGGTGACCTGAACGAGTTCAACCGGTATCTGGGGAACTTTCCGTTTCCTGTGATTCGCCCTAACTTTTTCACAAATCTACCGGGGGACACCCTCAATCGGTTCCTGACCTGGGGTTATATTCGCTTACCTCGGAAATTCAGTCTTGCCCCGATGCTGGAGTACCGGAATGGGTTCCCCTATGCACAGGTAAACGCCTCCCAAGACTATGTCGGAATTCCCAACCGAAACCAAACGCGATTCCCGAATTTTTTTTCGCTCGACTTGCGTGTCTCCAAGGATTTCCAGGTTAGCAAGAAGTACTCCGTCCGTTTCTCATTGCGCGGCCTAAACTTGACCAATCACTTCAACCCGCTGGGCGTTCATGCCAACGTGGATGATCCGCAATTTGGAACCTTCTTCGGGTTCTACAAGCGGCGCTACCTGCTGGATTTCGACGTGAATTACTAGCAGATTGCGGTTTGTCTTAGGCCATAGCTGTGGTTGAACCGGGGGAGAAGATCGCCCGGTGGGACATCTCCTCAGGAAAGTGAGGGCTGCGATGTTATTTCTCTACTTTTGGCTTCCGCTGGGCGCTCTGGCGGCGATTTCATTTCTGCTCCTGTCCAAGCGCAGGACGAGGGCAGTAAAGTGGATGGCACTGTTTGCTTTGTTGGGAGGGGCAGGGACCTCTGTGCTGTACGTTTTTCTAATCCTCCGGCAAACCTCTTCCACAGCCGCAATCGGAATCATTTTTGTGCCATTCCTGGGGATGATCGCCGCAGGTTTCTTTGCCTTGTTGGGGCTGAGCGTCTACCAGGCCTTGCACCTCAGTGAATTGTGGAGGAGTGGAATGCGTGGACGAGCCTATTGGTTTGCGGCGGTGTTTTTTGTTCTTGGCTCCGTTTGGTACGTGTGGAGCCAGGGGGCGCGACTTGTGACGTTTGAACACGCTAAGAATCCCAATGCCGACCCGGCCTTTCTGGAACAGCAAGGTCTCCGTTCGTTGGAGAAAAGGGACTATTTTATGCTTTCGGCGGTCGCCTCCAATTCGCGAACTCCACCCCATCTGTTGCTTCAGCTGGTTCAAACGAATGATTCCGGTTTATACAAAAAGCGGAACGATGTACTCGACATTTTTGACCGCGACTCACTGGCGGTCGTCCGCAAGGCCCTGCGAAATCCCAGCCTGCCACCGGAGGCAATTCCATTTCTGGCCAAATCTGAAGACGCCTACGTGCTGGGCGACGTGGTCATGCACAAAGACACGCCGGAACCAATCTTGCGCGAGATCTTTGCTCGAAATGATAGTTATTTGGTCCGCTGGGGGCTCGCCGGGAATCCTCATACGCCACCGGAGATTCTGGAAAAACTGGCGCAGGACGGTGTCGAGCTTGGCGCCGGGGTGGTGGATACACACCACTACACCCTGATGGGCCTGGCCGACAATCCCAGCACGCCGCCACAGGTTCTAGAGACTCTGGCCCGGAATGCTGATCCCTTGGTTCGGCGGGGCGTTGCGAGAAACCCCTCTACACCGCGGCCGATCATGGAGCTCCTTGCCAGCGACTCAGTGGAAGAAGTTCGCTTCTACCTTTCCATCAACGAAGCATTGACACCCGATGTAGTGGAGACGCTCAAGCAAGATTCCAGTGAACGGGTGCGCAAATATGCAGGCGAATCCTGGAGGCGGCACCCGAAGAAGCCAACCCCAGGCGAGTGAAGTTAGAAATCACTCCTCTATGTCAATTATTAAGGTCTGAGCCTGGCCCACTACATTACGGCAGTGTCGCCAAAGCCTTGAGATATCTGAAGCAGAAACGCTCCCGCCAGCGGAACCTTACCCAGCTGATGGCTCGGGCCAAGCAGCGAGTAACGAATAATGAGATGTAACCCTAGTTTTCTCAGAATTGAATGGTTATGTTGCGGGTAGCTATGGCGCGTCTCCGTATCGCTGTTTCATCCGTCCCGGCGGCCGACCCCGGCAAATACGTCACTAGTAAGAATGGTCGTGGTTTGGTTCCCCACATTTATGTTTCTGCGTTCAAGCTCGCGTACAAAGTCATGGACATCAAACCTGTTTTCCTTTGGATGATCCAGGAATGTGCGATATACCCACCGGTCGAGCGCTTTCTTTGTTACTTCTTCAAAAAAGAAAAGCCCGCCGGGTTTGAGAACGCGAGCCACCTCCGCCACTGCCTTTTGCCAGTCGAGAACGTGATGAATAATCCCGAAGTCAAATACTGCATCAAAGGCGTGGTCGGGCGCATTGATTGCAGTAGCCTCCCCGACACTTAGCCTTATCTGGTCCGCGGGATAGGCCGCGAATCGTTTTCTTGCTAGATCGATCATCCGGGGGTCAACATCAATGGCGGTGACGCGGCCCGCGCCGAAACGTTGGAGTATGACCTCGATTCCAACGCCGCGACCGCAACCGATTTCAAGAACCTCCTTTCCATCCAAACGCCCGCCAAGGCGAAGGAGGACTGGGGCTTCTACATAGTGCTGCACCAGTGCGCGTGCTGGATTGTTGACGAGCAGTCTCTCCCAGAAATTCAGCTTCATTTGTTGGCCGCTCTTGCAAAGACAAGACATCGAACGAAAGGGGTGATGGTCTGTTCTGCCTCGATGGTAAGGCCCGCGCCTCTCGCTACACGGAACCATTCGTTTCTTGAGAAGAAATGTCGGAAGCCGGGACCATAAGCCGTGAAGTTCCAGAGGTCCCTTAGGTGTTCTACCAAGACGAGCCTTCCTTGGGGTTTCAAGATGCGTC
>JBGOTQ010000051.1:0-26773 GCA_041476565.1 Terriglobia bacterium
GTAACGCGCCCTGGCGCGTAACCACCGGCTACTCTCTAGTGTCCCTTCGGGACAACAAACATCAAGGGTTTCCCCAATAACCTGTCGTACTTTGAATTGCACCCAAATGGCAGTTGCTCCTAACTTGCCAAAGGAAGAACTGATATAATTCAACGGGATTAAATATTGATTCTATTGACCTAATATGCCGATATCAGTGCGCGTGGGTTTATCAGGATGTGAATCCCCAATTGTTCCGTGTTTGATAGATGTTGTCCAAGCTCCCATTTGACGCGCCACCACCGATGAGCATGCATTTGAGTGCCTCCTTGGGAGTTTGAAAGGGGTCGGAGGCCGTCAGGCTCATAGGGGGATGGTCCGTGTCGGAGCCCACGCAATTGCTGATTCTGAGGCCATCCCAGGTCGTCACTCGCTAGCCTGATTACCAACCACCCCTTTAAGACGAAGAGGAATTTTCACAAGGGTCATGAAGGAAAAGTCACCGTCTACCAGTATGGGTCAGAACGAAAAACGTTTCCGCAGCTTGATTGAAAACACCAGCGATTGGATTTGGGAGGTGGATACCGAATGGCACTACGTATACGCCAGTCCGAAACTCAAGGACCTGTTGGGTTATGAGCCGGAAGAAGTCTTGGGGAAGACCCCATTCAGCTTGATGCCTCCTGAAGAAGCAAGCCGGATTCAAATGAAACTGCAGAGCATGATGGAATCTCCCCAGTGTCTCGAAAGATTGGAAAATATCAATGTTCACAAGGATGGAAGGCAGGTAGTCCTGGAAACCAGCAGTGTGCCTGTCTATGACGTTAGTGGGCAATTCTGCGGATACCGGGGGATTGACCGGGACATCACCCAACGCAAGCAGACAGAGGAGGCATTGCGACGGAGTGAAACGAGATTTAAAGAACTAGTGGATTTGCTGCCTCAGGTGGTTTACGAAATGGACAAGGAAGGGACCCTCACTTTTGCCAATCAAAAAGCCTTCTCGTCTTTTGGATACACTCAAGAGGACTTAGAAGAGGGCATAAATGTTCTACATGTGTTGGCTCCAGAGGACCGTGACAGGGGCAGGCAAGACATTCTACGAATATTGAATGGAGACAGGTTGCCGGGAATTGAATACACCGCCCTGCGAAAAGACGGTAGTAGATTTCCAGTTCTAGTCTATGGGGGTCCTATCATTTCCCAGGGACGGACTGTGGGGGTCAGGGGCATTCTGGTGGATATGACCGAGCGTAAACAAGCGGAAGAGATGTTAAGAAAACTATCGTGCGCGGTGGAACAGAGCCCTGTCTCAGTCGTAATCACTGACACGCGAGGGAATATCGAATACGTCAATCCCAAATTCACCCAATTGACAGGCTATGCATTAGAGGAGGTTCTTGGCGAGAATCCCCGCGTATTGAAGTCTGGACTTACGCCGTCGACGGCCTACCAGGCTCTTTGGAACACCATCACCTCCGGTGGAGAATGGGTAGGCGAATTCCATAACCGAAAGAAGAACGGAGAGCTCTATTGGGAGGATGCTTCAATCTCCCCCCTGACTAATATAGAGGGACAGATTACTCACTTCATCGGGGTGAAGGAAGACATTACTGAGCGCAAACGGGTGGAAGAAGCTTTACTGGAATCAGAAGCAAGGTATCGTTCCTTGTACTCCTCCATGAACGAAGGGGTGGCGTTGCATGAAATTCTTTATGACCAGGAGGGGAACCCTTCTGATTATAGGATACTGGACGTAAACCCTGCCTATGAGTCAATCTTTGGTGTCAAGAAGGAGCAAGTGGTCGGCAGAGTGGGATCCTCCCTTTATGCAAGCGTCCCTCCCCCCTATCTCGGTATATATGAACAGGTAGCCAGGACTGGACACCCTTTTTCCTTTCAGACAAGCGTCGAGAAAATGAATAAGAGCCTCAGAATCTCGGCATTCTGCCCGGCAAAGGGGAAGTTTGCAACTGTCCTGGAAGACATCAGTGAGCGCCTCCAGTTGGAATCCCAATTGTTGCAGGCACAAAAGCTGGAGATGGTCGGGCGATTGGCAGGTGGGATTGCCCATGACTTCAACAACTTGTTGACCGTCATCAATTGTCACAGCCAACTCTTGGCATATCAATTCGACCCGCACGATCCAATCCGCAAGGACATTGAGCAGATCAAAAAGGCTGGAGCCCAGGCTGCTCAATTAATCAGCCAACTCCTGGCGTTCAGTCGGAGGCAGGTACTTAATCCGAGAGTATTAGACCTTAACGAAGTTGTTGGCAACATGGAAAAAATGCTACGCCGCTTGATCTCGGAGAACATCCATTTGGTGACCAGCTTGGGTGCCAGGGTTGGACGGGTAAAAGCCGATCCAACCCAACTTGAGCAGGTGATCGTCAATCTGGTGGTTAATGCGTGTGATGCCTTGCCACACGGAGGAAGAATCGCGATCGAGACAGCGGATCTCGCAATTGACGCAGCCTGTGCCCACCAGTACCTCCCCCTTACTCCTGGCGACTACATCATGATGTCGGTTAGCGATGACGGCTGTGGAATGGATGAGGAGACTCAAGCGAGGATCTTCGAACCGTTCTTCACGACCAAGGAGCAGGGCAAAGGAACAGGATTAGGATTGTCCACTGTCTACGGGATTGTTAAGCAAAGTGGGGGACACACCGGGGTATCTAGCGCGAAGGGTCAGGGGACCACATTCAAGATATATTTACCGAGTGTCGAAGAAGCCGTCGATGAACGAAAGGACGAGCCAAGCGAGGAGTATTCCGTTGGGGGAAGAGAGACTGTACTGCTGGTGGAGGATGATGCGAATGTCAGAGGACTGGTTCAGCAGATTCTGCGGAATCATGGCTATACTGTTCTTGAAGCGCCCGATCCGGCAGAAGCTCTCAGAATCGCCCACGAGCAGAGTAATCCTCTGGACCTTCTCTTGACCGACGTGGTCATGCCGCAGATGAGCGGCTACCAACTAGCCGACCGTTTGGCAGCCTTCCGTCCCGAAATGCGAGTCCTTTACATGTCAGGCTACACCGACGAAGGCGTTGTCCATCATCGCATCCAGGAACCCCGTGTCAGTTTTATCCAGAAGCCCTTTTCAAGTGAGACGCTACTGCGGAAAGCGCGCAGAATTCTGGATGCTCCGAGCCGTCTCGCCCCCGTCTTGGTCGTAGATGACGATTCCGTCATCAGGGAAATACTGCGTCGAACACTGGAGAACGCAGGGTTTCCTGTCATAGAGGCTCAAAGTGGAAAAGAGGCCCTGGCGCGAATCGAAGGGAAGTCCATTGACCTGCTGATTACGGACCTCGTCATGCCCGACGGAGAAGGCTTGGAAATCATTCGGGCAATGAAAAGAACTTTTCCTCGTCTGAAGGTCATCGCCATTTCCGGGGCCTTCGGGGGCTCATTCCTTAAGGCGGCAGAGCTATTGGGTGCTCACGCGACCCTGCAAAAGCCCTTCAAGCTTGATGAACTGCTGGACACAGTGCGAAAAGTTCTCCGTACCTCCTGACACCTGTTCACTCAGCGGATATCGACGAATTGACGATTTTTGTATCCTCCCGACATGAAAGGTGGCGCTGCGCCTTCCTTTCTGGCTGGTTCCCCAAATCGCTTGTCACCCTCTTCACGTAACTGCACAGCTAGGCTGAATGCATCCTTATCCATAGACCCAATTCTCAACGAATCGAGAACCGAGTCTGCCTGTTTGCTGCAGCTAACCCCTCTCTCGATGAACGTACGCAGGACGGGAGCATTCGTTCTTGTCCGTAAGTGGAGCATCAGGAATTGATGGAAAAATGCACTGTTGAGTTTCGTAAATACCTCCATTGCGGTATACTTAAGGTATAACTGTTGAAATTGTTCACACAGTCCCGTTATACCGGCGGCAAAATTCTCTGCTCTTAATGAAGTGGGGTGAAAATGAATCTGTCGACAAAGCGTGCGTTGGCGGCGGACTATTCATTTTATGCCATTGCCGAGAAGTCTCAGTTTGCTCTTTACCTCATACAAGACGATCGATTCGTGTATGCAAACCCTAAAACAGCTGAGATTTTCGGATTGACCAAGGACGATCTCCTTAATCTGCCTTCGTTCTATGATCTCGTTTCTAAGCAGGATCAGGGCCTGGTTAGGGAGAACCTGGCGGAATGGAACTCTTCCGAATCAGGCGGAAGGAACTTTTCATTCCGGGGTGTTAAGAAAGACGGGCCACCGATCATGGTCGAAGTCCACTGCAGCTTGACAGAAATTAACGGGAAAGCGGCTATCCTGGGGACGTTTCTGGATATCGCCGAAGACCAGACGGCCCGGATTCGTAATGACGACGTCAGTGCGGAGCACCACGGCTTA
This sequence comes from Terriglobia bacterium, assembly GCA_041476565.1. GTDB lineage: Bacteria > Acidobacteriota > Terriglobia > Versatilivoradales > Versatilivoraceae > DATKMG01. The sequence continues at coordinate 4,342 of JBGOTQ010000051.1, forward strand.
GACTTGTTGACCGAAAGAGAGGAGATGGTCCGCGGACTTTTTGAAAGTAACCCTCAGCCAATTTGGGTTTACGACTTGGAAACGACCCGCATCATGGCGGTCAATCGAGCTGCCACCGAACATTATGGTTACACCCGGGAAGAGTTTCTGGGCATGACTTTGAAGGATCTTTATCCCTCCGAGGATGCAGATCTTCCTGTGGGCGCGGTCTGGGCCCTTCCTGGCACCTTGCGGAAACCCGATGCGCTGAGACAACGCAAGAAAGACGGTTCCCTTGTTGACTTAGAAATCTCGACATATGACCTACGCTTCGAAGGTCGACCTGCCCGGCTGGTCTTGGCCCACGATGTTACCAGGCAAAAGCAGGTTGAATGGAGGCACAACCAGCTGGCGATGAGGAGAACTCCTCTCCTTGGACAGCTGCAGCCCTACATTGAGCAAATGCCTGTGGGATGCATTCTTGCAGATGCCCATTTTACCTTCTCGTACTTGAATCCTGCTGCTGAACGGATATTTGGTTTTAATAGAGATGAACTGCAGGGCAGAAGCCCTTTCGAAACTATCATTCCTCAATCGGTCCATACTGACGTGGACGACATTCGGCAACGAATTGCCGCCGGCGATATGACGGCGCACACCGTTACGGAAAACCTCACCAAGGACGGGCGGAAGATCATCTGTCAGTGGTTCAATACACCTTTGAGAGACACCTCCGGGAAAGTGACTGGCGTCCTGGCCCTGGTCCAGGACATTACCGGACCGAAGCAGACCGAAGAAGCCTTGCGGAAATCAGAACTCGAGTACAGGCAGTTGGTTGAGTCCGTCCAGGCAATTGTCTGGAAGTGTGATGCCAGGAGCTTCCAATTTAGCTTCGTCAACCAGCAAGCTGAAGTCTTGCTGGGTTACCCTGTGGCGCGCTGGATTGAGGAGCCCGGCTTCTGGGAGAAGCATGTCTTCCCGGATGATCGGGACTCAGTGATTTCCACCTGCAAAAAAGTCGCAACGACCCTGCAGGTCTACGAGATTGAGTACCGAATGATTGCCGCCAATGGGCGAGTCGTCTGGCTCCGTGACATTATTCATCCTGTTGTCGAAGACCGCCAGGCCAAGGGTTTACTTGGCGTCATGGTGGACATCACAGCGCGGAAAAGTGCGGAGTTGGCCATGCATGAGAGCCGGGCCCGGTTGGAGAGCGTCATCAATTCTGCCATGGATGCCATCATTACAGTCGACGCCAGCCAAAGGATCCTGATTTTCAACCACGCAGCCGAAACTGTATTTGGCTGTACTGTTGATCAAGCCAAGGGACAACTGATAGATCGATTCATCCCGGAGAAATTCCACGTGATTCACCGGAAGCACATTGCTGACTTCGGAAGCACTGGGATCACCTCCCGTTCTATGAATGCGCTGGGAACCATCACAGGAGTGCGGGCTAATGGTGAAGAATTCCCGGTCGAAGCCTCCATCTCTCAAGCAGAAGCATCGGGACAGAAACTCTACACCGTTATCCTCCGGGACATCACCGAACGGAAAGAAGCGGAGGAAGTCCTGCGAAAGGCCGAGCAGCAGTTACTGCAGTCCCAGAAGATGGAAGCGATCGGTCGGCTGGCTGGCGGAGTGGCACACGATTTCAATAACTTGTTGACGGGAATCATCGGGTTCGCCGAAGTGATTATGTTTCGATTGGATCGGAATGACCCTTTCCACGAAGGTCTTGCGCAAATTCACAGGGCAGGTGAGCGGGCGGCAGAATTGACCAGGCAGCTTTTGGCTTTCAGCCGCCAGCAGGTTCTGCAACCTGAAGTGCTGGACCTGAATGACGTTGTTAACGAGAGCACGCGGTTGCTTCGGCGCCTGATTGGTGAAGATATCGAACTCACTACTCATCTGGCTCCGGACCTGGGCAATATCAAAGCCGACCACGGGCAGATCGGGCAGGTCATCATGAACCTTGTGCTTAATGCCAGAGATGCAATGCCGAGCGGCGGCAAACTGATCATCGAAACGTCCAATGTTTACCTTGACGAGAACTACGTCAACGAGCACCTCTCCAGCAGCTCGGGACTTCATGTCATGCTGGTAGTGAGCGACAATGGTGTAGGCATGAATGCAGAGATCAAGGCGCACATCTTCGAGCCATTTTTTACCACCAAGGAACAAGGGAAAGGGACCGGGTTGGGGCTGGCGACGGTCTATGGCATCGTCCAGCAAAGTGGCGGGAACGTCTGGGTTTACAGTGAACCTGGGGCGGGAACGACCTTCAAAGTCTATTTTCCCTGTGTCAATGTTTCGGCGATAGCTGCCAGGTCGGGAATCGATTTAGAAGAAAGCCCTAGAGGTACTGAAACCATCCTGATAGTGGAAGACGAAGACATCGTTCGTAAGCTGACGTCTCGAGCACTGGAGGCCCAGGGGTATCGGATTCTGGAAGCCTCTAACGGAGGAGAAGCGAAGATCATTTCAGAGAAGTATCAAGACAGGATTGATTTGCTACTGACCGACATGATCATGCCCGGAATACGAGGAGACGAACTGGCAGTTTGGCTTCAGCAGCATCACCCGGATATATGTGTCCTTTATATGTCGGGCCACACAGAAAATGCAATTATCCAAGACGGGACGCTGGACGCAAATTTCAACTTCCTGGCAAAGCCTTTTACGCCAAGGACGCTGACCCGGAGAGTCCGAAAGATCCTGGACTCAAAAAAGAGCCCATCCTGACTTAGAATCGTGCCGGAGGGGGTCACTGGACTGCTTCGACGGCAGCCAAGCGATTGCCCTCTCCGTCCATGGCCACTCATTTGAAGGTTTCTTGCCATTGTTGATCGCATCCGTTCCCCCTCAGGACAGGCGGGGTGACAAATGAAACGGCTCCCATTTTTTCTCTTCATGGTAGTCTCCAGCTTGAACGTGACGCTGGCTCAACAGGCACCCCACACTTTTGCCTTGGGCGAGACGGACTTCTTGCTTGATGGTCAGCCCTTCCAGATCATCAGCGGGGAATTGCATCCGGCGCGTATCCCCAGCCAGTATTGGCGCCATCGCATCCAAATGACCAAAGCCATGGGCTGCAATACAATCGCCGCTTACCTTTTTTGGAATTATTACGAAAGCGAGCCGGGACGGTTTGACTTTCAGACCGAGAATCGGAATATCGAGGAATTTGTCAAAATGATTCAGCAGGAAGAGATGTGGATTATTCTTCGGCCCGGTCCTTATGTTTGTGCCGAATGGGAATTCGGCGGCCTGCCTCCTTATCTTCTGCGGATTCCTGACATCAAGGTTCGCTGCCTGGACCCACGCTACATGCAGGCAGTGGAACGGTACCTCACGAATTTGGCAGTCGTCATCAAACCTCTATTGGTGACCCGGGGCGGGCCGATCGTGATGCTACAGATTGAAAACGAGTATGGCAGTTACGGAAATGACAAAAAATACCTGGAAGCTTTGAGAGCAATCTGGGTCCGGAATGGCATCGATGTCCCGTTCTATACTGCGGACGGCGCAACCCCTCATATGCTGGAGGCAGGAACTGTCAACGGCGCCGCTATTGGCTTGGACCCCGGTTCCAACGAAAGGGATTTCGAGGAGGCGAGACGGTGGAATCCCAAGGTTCCAGCCTTCAGCAGTGAGACCTATCCCGGATGGCTCACCCACTGGGGGGAACAGTGGGCCAGAGTCGACACGACTGCTCTCTTGAAAGAGGTGAAATATTTGCTCGACCATAAGAAGTCGTTCAACTTCTATGTGGCTCACGGAGGGACCAACTTCGGCTTCACCGCTGGAGCCAATTCAGGCGGCAAAGGGTATGAACCGGATGTGACAAGTTACGATTATGATGCTCCCATCAACGAGCAGGGACAACCAACTCCCAAGTATTTCGCTACCGAAGGAAAAATCGTGCGTGCCGTGAAAACATTGGAATAACCCGGTTATCCAAGATGAAAAACGGGGCAAAGGGCTCGATTTCAGAAATTATCTAATTAGTAGTGCACACCTCTCCGAAAAGAAATGGCGAACCCTTGACCCTTCATTCGTGAAGGCGCCAGCAAAGTCACTCCCCGTTGAATTAACTATGATCACAGGGTGAATGGATTCGCAGCATTTGTCCAATCAATAGAATCTCAATTAGTCCCGACTCAAAGGAGGCGTTTATGTGGAAAGGCAATAAACCTGAAGAGGAAAAAAGAGCTCATGCGACCCAACACGTGACTCAAAAGGAAGAAACACCCATCCCAATATGGGAGGAGAAAAACCCTAAGGAGCCCCGGTTCGAACCCAAACCTGCCCCAGCAAAAGAAGAAACGATCAATATTGGCAAGTTGATCTCTATCAAGGGAGAGCTTAGCGGGGACGAAGATTTTACCATTGACGGCCGAGTGGAAGGCAAGATCGAACTCAAGGACCACGACCTTGTGATTGGTCCTCACGGGGAGGTTACAGCCGAGATCCATGCAAAGAATGTCATCATCGACGGCAGAGTGATTGGCAATGTCCTTGCCCGAGAACTAGTGGAAATCAAAGCCTCAGGATTTCTGGTGGGCAATATTGAATCCTCGCGGATATCCATTGTGGACGGTGCCCACTTTAAGGGAAGGGTCAATTTGCGGAAAGGCGTGGAGACCGGAAATCGACCCTGTCCCAGCCAGCCTGAGCCTGTTAAAGTTGAAAGTGGCCAAGCCGCTTTGGCATACCGCTACTAGCTTTCGCTGCATATTTGATCAGTGGGCTGGTTTACCGGATCAGAAGCATGGAGGTCCAATCAATGTGGAAAACGGTTGTGTCCCTATTCTTGTGTCGTGGGAATCATCGCTGCATCATGCATTTTCTGGGGAACGAGAAGGTATGGGAATGTACTCGCTGTGGACGTGTCTTCCCCATTCCAGAATCCTTGACTTGTGTTTCTGGATCCTTCAGCCTGGAAGCGCAAGAACGCGCCCGTAAGGACCGGGCAGACGAACACAACAGGCCATCCAACCCGGGAGAGGAGCCAATCAGGATTCAAGGCGCCTATAAGGTTCGCAAGAAAGGGGCTTAAAAAGGGCGTGCATTCTCGGCAAGCATGCTTACCGAAACCGCATTGTCTGGGGTAGTACCTGCCGAAACCACAATCCGACTATTCTGCTCGTAGGGTAGCGGGCTCCGTCATTTGAAGAATCGCCACGGCTGTATTGATTCTCGTCAGGGTATTGTCGGCCTTCAAAAAAGAGTCAAAAGTCCTAGTCCCTTCTCCAAGCTTGATTAAGGTCTCTGCCCCCTCTGCAATTAGCGACGATTCCTGATTGAGATAGGTGGCGCCAGAACGGCCATGCAGCAGGTGCCCTGAGCGGTGGTGCCGGTTGAAGTAGACCACGTGGCGCGCCTCGAGCAGGGAAGCTAGATGGGAGTTGAGCGGTCCTCCAGAGGGAATTGCTGGTAAGGACCGAAACTGTGGAACAGTTGCAGGCCATCTGCGCCCACGGGCAATGACTCCGGAACCGTTTCACGCGCGATGGAGGTGATGAAGAGAACATGCGAGCCGACCACATGGTACTCTTTGACATTTACTTCTCGGAGTCTGAGGGCCGCCTCTGGCACTCGTAGGCCGAACAAAGGCGATGGTGCCGTCCGAAAAGGCAGTGCCGACCAGTCAATGCTGATCAACTTGTGGTGCTTGCCCATTTCGTATACGACGGGTTTGTAAGTGAGGGGGACACTCGCCAGCGCCATATGTCCCGACTGTTGCATCAGACGGACAGCCGGACTGGTACTACGCAAGGCCATCGAGTACCAAGGCGAATCAGTGGGCCCAATCAAGTCCATAGGGAACATGTTACTGAGATCTTCGTGCTCGACCGTCACCAATACCACCGGGCGCGGACAGATATAAAAGACGTAATTGCACCGCAGATCAGTGAGTGTCATCTGAAAGTTGTAAGGGTTCGTGCGCTGGCGAACCCGGGCTCGCCAGCTCTCGTTCAGATAATACAGGCGGAGACTGTAGGCGGGTACACAGTAATTCTCGCAACCCTTACATTCAAACAGACAAAACCGATGTTCCGGAAGGAGAATGCTCTGCACGAGTCGCAGATGTATGACGCCGAGCAACCGGTTTGATCCGCTGTGCTCGTGCAGGCACAGGCGCCATGATTTGTCGTTCCCAATCTCCAAATCCTGGCGATTGATCATCACGCCGATGGTGAATGGGCGAAGCGCAACCACAACGTTATTGTGTGTGACCTCCATCGGTTCGCCCAAGCCGTGCAACCAAACTGCAACCTGCTGCTGAGGATCGTGCAACCCCACCGGCCCGTACCGGGGAAAGTTTAGCAGCTTGCGCGCCCGTTGCTTGAGCGAAGTCAAAATCTGTCTCACGGGTCCCTCCGTAGAACCAGAAAGACAAAGTGGCCAAGCAGTTTGTATGCAATGGTCCGCCACAATGCGCAGGTCAATCGATTCTTGTTGGACTCCGAATGTACCCACAACAGGCGCTTCTCGTCGCCTCGCGCCGCCGAGTTGTATCGCACCAACGCGCCGGCATTGCCACGACCGACCAAATGGAACGGTCGCGCTGCTCGGACCAACCTCGAAATGAAGTGCAAATAGCATATGGAGGGCTGCGTCGTGAAAGCGAGCGGTGTGCTGGGATTAGGCAATAAATTGAGCCACCACCGCAGCATCCGTACCTTCGACCAGTGGATGGGGTTCAAGATGCTAATAATGATCCACCCCGGTGCCGCAAGGTTTCGAGCCAGTGTGTCGAACAGGGGTTCAAGATTGCCAATCGAATTCAGGACCGCGAAGTTTGCCACAACAGCATGGGGCGTCGGCAACTTCAGATAGTGCTCCAGGAAGGAGGGATATTCCTCTGACCAGGGGGTGATTTTTCCAGAAGCAATCTCTGCCTCGCACCGAAGTTCCAACTGAGCCACCATGCCAGGCGAGTTGTCGTAAGCCAAAACTCGATATCCCCGTTGCGCATAGTGGAGGGCATCGAGTCCGGTGCCACAGCCGAAGTCAAGCAAGGTACAGCCTGGAGGAACGTAGCGCACGACCAGATCCGTGAAAGCCCTCCTTGCCAGGAGGTTATACGAGTCGCCGGTCAAATGCTCGTCATACTGCTCCGCCAAGTCGTTGTAGAATGCGGCATTTTGTTCGAAATCGGACCTGGACAACAGCGTTTTCCTATTCACTCTTCTTCAATGAGGGCTCCGTGAGTGACCTTTAATCGAAACGTGACCGTAGCGCCAGCCTGGCGCAAGGCTGACTCCAGACAGCTCGAATCTTCCTTCAGCCACAAGGCAATGATAGTACCTCCGTCGCCTGCTCTGGCCAATTTGGCCGCCGGAGCACCAGCTGCCAGTGCCGCCGCAATCAACCGCTCATTGGATTCTCCTGCCCCCCCCCAGATCCCTTTGAATGGCGTGATTCTCGTTCATGAGACTGGCCATGGTGGGCCAGTCTTCCAGCATCAACGCTTTCTTCCCCATACGTGCGATTTCGGTGATTTTCTCCTGAGGTTCTTGGAGTGGCTGAGGGGTAAACCTGGGTATTCTACTACATTCGGCAGCCAATTGGGGAAAGCCCCAGAGAAAATAAAAAGATAATAACCGGTTGACGAGTCAAGCACTTAACAGTTAGACTTGATTATCGTTCCAGCTATAACTATAACTGAGGAGGTTCTGTGCCGCCACGTGCCTCTCGGGCGGACTGTCTGAGAGTCTCCCTCGTGAGAGTCACGGTCCGACTTCACAACGCCATCACCTGTACCGACAAGATCAAGCCGAACCAGGGATAAACCAAGATGCAAACTGTACAGCTAGCATTGCCGTTGGGGAAGGCCCGGGTCGTTTTCACCGGCAAGCTAGCTTCCATGACCAGGCAGGAAGCTCACCAGGTGGTCAAGCAGGCGGGAGGCGAACCAGGTACTACAGTCTCCAGACAAACCTCGATGCTGGTGGTGGGTATGGAAGGCTGGCCCTTGCTTCCGGATGGGACGGTCAGTAACAAACTGAGGCGGGCCGAAGAAATAAACGAGAAATATCACTCCATTCAAATCATCTCGGAACTGGCCTTTCTGGAACTGGCGGGCCTGGAGGAAAGGAAGTCCCGACTCAAGAAGACCTATTCGTTGGCCGAGGTTTGCAGGCTATTAAAGCTGGAACCGGAAACACTCCGGCACTGGGAACAATTCAGCCTAATCAGCTCGGAGGCAGGGAGGTATGACTTCCAGGACATCCTGACGCTGCGAATGATTGGCGCGTTACTCCAGCAAGGGGTCCGGCGCGAGACGATTGCAAGCAGTATCCGGGGGTTGACATCTATCATGCCCGACACGGACCGGCCTCTAGCTCAACTAAGAATCCTGGTGGAAAACCCCAGGACCCTCCTGGCCGACTTTGGTGGCAACCGGATAACCCCAGAAGGGCAGCTGGTTTTTAACTTCGACATTTTCTCCAGGACAGAACCGCTGGTGATAGAACTCCCCTCGTCGGAGTTGACGGCCCCTGAATGGTTTGAGCGCGGGCAGATTTTGGAAGAAGAGGAAGACCTGGAAGGCGCCGAAAGAGCCTATCTCAAGGCTCTTGCATTACAACCTCACTTTCCGGAAGCCTACTTCAACCTGGGAAACGTGTTGAGAGAAATGGATCGTCTAGGGGTGGCGGAGCAAGCCTATCAGACCTGTGTCGTCCAGGACCCTTCGTTTGCCGAAGGCTGGTATAATCTGGCTGACGTTCAGGAGGTGCGGGGAAGAACCGGAGAAGCCGTCCAAAGCCTGACTGTAGCTCTACAACTGGCCCCTTCTTTTGCGGATGCCCACTTCAATCTGGCTGCCTGCTTGCAAAAAACCGGCCGCAAAGAAGAGGCCAACCAGCACTGGAGCTCCTATCTCAAGCTGGATCCTAGCAGTCAATGGGCCGAGGTTGCGCGGCGCCGGCTTGGGATGGACCAATAGACGAATCGACCTGGAAATAAGCTTTCCAAGGGATGGAAAAACTATGAGCGTTCGCATTAGTATCGACTTAAAACTGGACTTGAGCGCTGCCTTCGAAACGTTTGTTGAGGAATTGTCCACAGCGCTGTCACGGCTCGGAATGCAGCTTGAATCGGGAGTCGACGGTTGTGTCATGGAAGGCCCTATCGAAGTGGCGCGCGTGGAATGCTGGCAGCCGAGGAAACAAATTTTACTTGAGTGGCATCGGGCGGACTGGCAGCCGAATGAGGTGACAAAATTCGAGTTGCGATTCGAACCCATCGATGAGGGTTCTCGCATAACCCTGGAGCACCAGGAGTGGAGTAATCTGCTGGGAGATCGAGGGAGTGAACTGGCAGGCTGGTTTGCGGGCGAGGTTGCTGCCCCTCTCCTTCGCGCCATGGGACCGAGTCGTTTGGGGGATTGGATCACCGATCGCAGGGCCCGATGCCCATCAGGGCAGCAAGCGCGCGCAACGTATCGCGATCCCCTCTACCATCGTCCGAACTTCAAGGCAATATTGGAAGTACTCGCACTGAGGCCTGACGACTATTTACTCGAGGTCGGTTGCGGAGGTGGGGCGTTTCTGGAAGAAGCATTGAGAAGTGGTTGCAAAGCAGCGGCAATCGACCACAGTTCAGACATGGTCAGTCTGGCTCGCGACGTTAACCGGGTCTCAATCAGGGAGAACAGGCTCGAAATTAGCCAGGGCAAAGCCGATTCTTTGCCTTATCCGGATGGGATATACACATGTGCGGTAATGACTGGCGTTTTGGGTTTCATATCGGATCCTCTCAAAGCGTTCTCGGAAGTTCGAAGAGTGCTGGCTGACGGAGGACGCTTCGTACTCTTCACCGGTTCAAAAGAGTTGCTGGGGACACCTGCAGCGCCGGAGCCGATAGCATCGCGCTTGCATTTTTACGAAGACCAGGAACTGGAGGAGCTTGCACGAAAGGCGGGATTCGATAATGCACACGTGGAGCAGCCCGACTTTGAACAGTTCGCGCGCGAGGTAGGAGTGCCCGGGCAACACATCGAGCTTTTCAAGGGTCGAGGCGGCGGCCAGTTACTGCTCGCACGCAAGACATGAAAACTATCTTTGTTAGCTATTAGCAGGCTCGAAGGGAGGGTATTTAGCTGGCGGGAGCACCGCACGGAACCTGGGCCCCCGCCATATTGTAGGAATACTGAGTTAGATCTTCACTACATCGGCAGCCTGCAAACCCTTGGGTCCGTTGTTGACCGTGAATTCCACACGCTGTCCTTCATCCAGAGACTTAAAGCCAGCTTCCTGAATTGCAGTGTGATGGACAAAGACATCCCCGCCACCAGAGGCACGTTGAATAAACCCAAATCCCTTGGAATTGTTGAACCATTTTACGGTTCCTTGTTCTCTCATACTTTTTTCCTTTGTTGATTTTGAAAATTTGGTGAAATCCTATCGGTTTTTGGGTCATCCTTGCTTATCAGGAGCTGCAACTTGTGGAAGTCTCGCTAATCCCGGCTGCAAAAAAAAGGCCACAAAATCAAGAATTCTGTGGCCTTCTCTTGAGATCACAAAAAACTGATTAGGACTATCGCTAACAGTATATCGGCATAAATCGAAAAAGCAACGGAAATATTTTGTTTGTATGATGCCTGCGCAAATCGGGTATCGTACGAAGGGGTTTGGAGTTGGACAACTATGGTTAGAATGCGACATTCCGCGACTGTTGCAGATGGAGGTACTTGGTCATGAAATGCCAGTTGACTTTGGCCACACTTGTGTTCATGTTTTCTGCTCTGTGGTTATTCCCCGGATGCGCACAGGCGCAGCAATTATTTGAAGTCCCCGATGATGTTCAAACCCGCTGGATCTCGTTTGAGAATGCCGCAGGCCGCAAGGGAGAGGGGGGACAGGCCAACCAGGCCCGAAAGGGGGCGCCCGCGCGTTCTATCATGGCCGGTGAGACCGTCACTTTAGCCGAGATTGGCGGCCCCGGTGTGATTCGCCGCATCTGGTGCACAGTCCGCAGGGAACCAGAAATCGTACGAGGTCTGGTGCTGCGCATTTTCTGGGAGGATCAGTCGATGCCGTCGGTAGAGGCGCCTCTGCAGGATTTTTTTGGAATTCCCTTTGCGCGGCAAGTCCCATTTGAGTCGGCGCTTTTTTCTAACCCTGAGGGACGTTCTTTTAATTGTTTTGTCCCCATGCCCTTTCTCAAACAGGCCCGCATCACTATAGAGAACCAATCAGCACGCGAGACGGAGCTTTTCTTTGATGTGGATTACACGGTGGGAGATAAACTCCCTGCTGGACTGTGTTACTTGCATGCCCATTATCGAAGGGAGAATCCCACCAAGCCCAAAAGGGATTTTCAGGTTCTCCCGTTAGTCAAAGGAAAGGGCCGATTTCTGGGGTGCAACGTTGGAGTCAGGACTATTGGAGATTACCGAGAACCCGTCTGGTTTGGCGAAGGCGAATTGAAGATTTATCTCGACGGCGACACGCGCTATCCAACACTCGTGGGAACTGGTACGGAGGACCTGGTCGGTTCAGCCTGGGGAGTTGGTAAATTTAACCATCTCTATCAAGGCTGTCTGCTGACTGAAAAAGAAGATGGTATTTGGGGGTTCTACCGGTATCATCTTGTCGAGCCAGTCTACTTTCACAAAGAGATCCGCGTCGACCTCCAGCAGATCTCCGGTCTCATGACCGGTGAGTATGTGAAACAGATGAAGCCAGAGAATTATCCTGAACTGGTCGACACCCACCATCGTTTTGACCCGCAGAGGGACGGCACACCCGACAAATGGGCCAACTTCGAGTCCCCGCAAGATGTGTGCGCCACGGCGTACTGGTATCAGACCTTGCCTTCATCCCCGTTTCCGCCGTTGGAATCCTATGCTGAGCGCTTGAAAGATCTGGGATGGAAAAAGAAATAACGCAGCGACTCGGCGACCAGCTATAATAAGTTTATCCGCAATGCCGGCGAAGTAAGGACGACCTGCCTTCCCGATAATCTGATAATGACTGAGCACAGGAAATCATTGGGAACTTTGGAAATGATCTTGCGAGTTATGTTGCGTGGTGTTGGAGCATTTGCCAGTGTAAGTGCAATTACTTACCTGTACTACCGTGTCCTCTCGGTAAACAGCACCACAGTCGCCTTATCGTATCTCCTGGCAGTCCTGATCATCTCCACAAGCTGGGGATTGGGAGAGGCTGTACTCGCTTCGATCGTTGCGATGCTTTGTCTCAACTTTTTCTTCCTACCGCCCGTCGGCACATTTACCATTGCCGACCCGCAAAATTGGGCGGCGCTGACAGCCTTCCTGGTGACGGCTGTCATTGCCAGTCATCTTTCGGCCCGGGCCAAACGACGGACCCTGGAAGCCTATTCGCGTCGTGCAGAGATGGAGCGACTCTATTCACTGAGTCGGGCTTTGATGATAAGGGAAGGACAAGCAGAGGTCGGGAAACGGATCGCCGACCAAATTGCTCAGGTTTTTGAGGCGGATGCCGTGGCGTTGTTCGAGCGGTCGACCGGCGCCATTTTCCGTGCCGGGCCTCTGGACCTCCCCGGCAATGGAAGCAAGCTGAGGGACACAGCTTTGCAAGACACCGTATTTCATGATCCGGAGGCTAGGACGATGATCGTCCCCATTCGCCTGGGGGGGAAGCCAGTAGGCAGCCTGGCAGTTCAGAGTTCATCCATCTCCGACACGGCCCTCTATGCAATTGCCAATCTGGCGGGGATTGCGTTTGAGAGGGCCCGTAACCTTGAATTGGCAAGCCAGGCCGAGGCGGCGCGTCGGAGTCAGGAGCTGAAATCCATGTTGCTGGATGCCATTGCTCACGAATTCAAAACCCCGCTCACTTCTATTAAGGGAGCTGTCTCCGCCTTGCTTTACGACCCTCCTGCTGCCATCAATCAAAAAGAGCTATTGACTGTTGTCGACGAAGAAGCCGATCGAATGAACTTCCTTGTCAGTGAGGCCATCGAGATGGCTCGCATTGAGGCCGGAGACATACAGGTTCGAACCGAATTGTGTGATCCGTCAGAACTGGTCAAATCCTCCCTGAAAAGGCTACGCCCCATTCTCGAAAGTCGGGTGGTAGAGGTTAAGATCCCCGAACATTTGACTCAATGCCGCGCCGATCGAGGTCTCATCACAATGGTGATCACGCATCTCATCAGCAATGCTGTGAAATACTGTCCGCCGCCCGAGCCGATTATGGTCGCAGCCGAAGCCATTGGGAACACTATAGTGATCAGCGTTGAGGACCACGGACCGGGTATTCCAGAAGAGGACCGCAACCGAATTTTCGAAGACCGTTACCGGGCTGCAGCCATCCGCGATCTCGTTCCGGGGACGGGTATGGGGTTGATCATTGCTCGCCGAATCGTAAATGCTCATGGCGGAAAGATATGGGTCAAAAGTGAGGTGGGAAAGGGATCGCGTTTCTCTTTCTCCATCCCTGCGGTGGATGGAGCCGTGCCATCATGAGTCATGAACGTATCCTGGTCGTCGATGACGAACCGCAGATTCGGCGTGTCATGCGCGCGACCCTGACTGCCCGGGGATATTTCATTGATGATGCTCGAACCGGCGAGGAGGCTCTCGACAAGTTACGAGAGGAAAAATACGACCTTGTGTTGTTGGACATGAACATGCCGGGGATAGGCGGCATGGCAACCTGCCGTGCTATCCGCGAGAACTGGGATATTGCCATTGTGGTCCTGACTGTCCGCAATACAGAAAAAGATAAAGTAGAAGCGCTCGATGCCGGTGCCGATGATTATGTGACCAAGCCATTCAGCATGCCCGAGTTGTTAGCCCGCATCCGGGCGGCCCTGAGGCGGCTTCCTCAGTCGGGAGACGCCAGTTCTGCACCAATCCTGGCGGGGGACATGGAGATCAACCCGGCAACCCGGCGGGTTATTGTCCGTAACAAAGAGGTCCGGCTGACGCCCAAGGAATTCGACCTCTTGTTTCACCTGGCCTCCCAGCCGAATGTGCCGATTCCGCATGGCAACTTGTTGCAGGCCGTCTGGGGGCCCGATTACGGCGACGAAGTTGAGTATCTCCGCGTATTCGTCAACCAACTCCGAAAGAAAATCGAACGGAATCCTTCCAAACCGAAGCACCTGTTAACCGAGCCCTGGATTGGTTATCGCTTCAACACACCTGAATGAATTCTCAGATCGGTTTCTGATTTGCGACAGAAACTAGCTAAGAGTTTTTTCAATCAACCGTAAGCTGGTCGTTTCTCTGAAAGTTGCCGGAGTCGACACATTGACAACTGGGGGGCACATAGCTCTTTTTGTTTCCATGAGCGTTTGCAATAATAGCCAGGAGGAAAGAAACTTTCGTGGCAGATAGATCGACGGTGCGTCCAGAGGCTGAGGTCGTGTTGCATCAGGACCAAGTGGAAGACGTGCACCAGAAACGAGGAAGGCTCAAGATCTTCCTGGGGTATATCTCCGGTGTGGGCAAGTCGTTCCGTATGTTTGATGAGGGACGCCGCCGTCACGAACGAGGACAGGATATTGTTGTAGGCGCCATACAACCTGCGAATTCCCCGGAGGTGGAAGAACTGCTCAAGAAAATGGAAGTCATTGCCCTCAAAAGAGTTGACAGTCTGCTGGTGATGGACGTCGACGCGATCCTGCAGCGCCGTCCTCAGGTATGCCTCATTGACGGACTCGCCTACGACAATCCATCGGGCAGTTTGCATTCCAGGCGGTGGCAGGATGTCGATCAGCTCCTGGCAGCAGGGATCTCCGTGATTGCTTCAGTGAACTTGCAGTACATCGAAGAGTACCGGGAACAGGTGGAGAGGATCACCGGCAAGAGAGTCACTTCGACGATTCCCCTCAATTTTGTGCAGGCTGCTGATGAGGTTGAATTAGTCGATATGCCGGCCGACCGTTGTTTGGAAAGAGCCGAAGGTGCCAGTGCAGAAGATGCAACCGCTCCGGGTCCACAGCAGCTTTCGGAGCTTCGGGAAATTGCCCTGCTCCTGGCTGCCGACGTCGTCGATCGCCAGCTCGGAAAATACCTCAAGGACCATGGAATCGAGCAGCTCTGGGGCGCTCAAGAACGCATCCTGGTCTTTATCAGGCCGGGTTTGAACGCCCAGGAGATGATTGAAAGTGGACGCCGCAATGCCGATCGGTTCCATGGTGAGCTTTTCGTAGCCTTCATTAGCGATCCTGATCTTTCGGCCGATGACAAGAGCGCACTTGAAACCAACCTGACAGTCGCTCGACAATTGAATGCCCATATCGATCCTCTTGAGGCTGAAGATCCAGTCAATGCCATCATGGAATTTGCCCGCTCACACGGGATTACTCAGATATTCATCGGACACAGCACACACGAAAACTGGTGGCAGCGACTGTGGGGCAGCTTCGTAGGCCGGCTGATCCGCGAGGCTGAGGGCATCGACGTGCGACTCTTTCCCAATTGAGGACCTTCCGTGACCGAACCTGCCCCCCGCCAACGTGGCATTCTGAAGATATATCTGGGCTACGCAGCCGGTGTCGGCAAGACCTATCAGATGCTTACCGAGGTTCACCAGCTGAAGCGCGAAGGCATCGATGTCGTCGTCGGTTACTTTGAGCCGCATGGTCGCAAAGACACCATTGCACACATTGACGGCTTGGAGCTTCTCCCGCGCCGAAAAATGCAATACCACGGGACCGCTTTCGGGGAGATGGATGTTGAGGCCATTCTGCGCCGCCATCCCCAGACCTGCGCAATCGATGAGTTTGCCCACACCAATGTCCCAGGTTCGGAACGGGCCAAGCGCTGGGAGGATGTGCAGGTGTTGCTCGATACTGGAATCAACGTGCTCACAACCCTGAACGTGCAGCACATCGAGAGTCTTAACGACCTCGTATGGCAGATTACTGGCGTTCGCGTGCGAGAGACGATCCCCGATTGGGTCGTGAAGCAGGCAGGCGAAGTCGTGATGGTCGATTTGCCTCCGGAAGCCTTGCTAAACCGACTGCGGCGGGGTGTCATTTACGCTCCAGATAAGGTCGAACAGGCCTTACAGAACTTCTTCAAAGAATCAACGCTTGTCGTCCTACGTGAGTTGACACTGCGGCAAACCGCCCACGAGGTGGATGTTCGACAGGGAGTCTTGGAAAAGGATGAGCTCTCGCGTGCGGAATCTAGTCTTAACAGGGAGATCGTATCCGCCCGGAATGGCCAGCCGCCGGACCGGATACTCATATACGTGACCCCTGACCCCTCAACGGCTATGTTGATCCGGCGCGGCAGGCGCGTCGCTGATTACTTGAAGGCCGATTGTTTTGCCGTTTCCGTCGAGAGCGAGGCCGACAAGTCGCACATGCCTCCAGCCGAGCGCGAGGCCCTCGATAAGCATCTGAACTTTGCGCGCAATTTACGCATCGAGACCCGAATCATGCAAGGCCCGAACGTTGCGCAGGCACTCGTTGACTTTGCTCGGTTGCACCAAGTGACACAGATCTTCCTGGTCCGGCCTCATCGAAGCCACACGCTGCCTTTGTTGGAAAGAGACCTTGTCGATCAAGTCGTCCGCCTGGCTCATGACATGCAAGTCACCATCGTCGCGGAACGCCAGCGTCCCAACTAGCGCTATCACTCCGCTCGAACGACAGACATATCAATTTTGACAGGAAACCGATTCGCTGGGGGATTCAGCTCTCCAGCTTGTACTTTGTTGAAGCCAGGGCGTACAGCCGTCGCCAAACAAGCCGGTTAATGGTCACCACGATGGCCGCCATGAGAATCGTTGCCGCGAGCAGCATACGGAAGTTCCCGCTGTCTGTCGCCTGGCTGATGACTGCCCCCAGTCCGGTTGTCGAAATGGTCTGACCTCGGAAACGGAAATACTCCGCAATAATGCTCGCGTTCCATGCTCCGCCGGATGCCGTGACGAAACCGGTAATCAGGTAAGGAAAGATTGCGGGCAAAAGCAATTTACGCCACCGATCGACTTGGCCCAAGCGGAACAAGTAACAGACTTCTTTCAGGTCTGTCGGTATGGCAGTTGCGCCGGCGATGACATTGAACAGGATGTACCATTGAGTACCCAACACCATTAAAACGATCGAGCCAATCCCCAGGCCGCCGCCGAAGCGAATCAGCACAAGGAGCACGATCGGGAACAATGCCGTCGCGGGAACGGAAGCGGCGATCTGGGCGATGGGTTGGGCAATAGCGGAGAGTCTGGGATGTAACCCGACCAGGACCCCGACAGGAATGGTCCAAAGTGCTGCCAGTAGCAGAGCGAGCTCGACTCGAAGGAATGTTGCCCCAGCCCCCCAAATGATGCCACGCAGCTCTGACCGGGACAGCGATGTAAGCAGAATGCTCATCTTTCCAATTGCGTACGCTACGACTGTCAACGCTACAACCGAGAGCCCAAGCATCATCCACTTCGTTAGCTTGCGCCTTAGACGACCCTGCTTTGAGGCTGGATGGTGTCTTGCGAAATACAAATCCAAAGCTTCACGTGCGGGAGTAACAGAGGACTGGCCGACAAATCGCAAGAGTTTTGAACGACGCAGTAAGTCGAGAACCGGTGAACTCGGTGTTTGTGCGGCTTCAACCTGCTCAAATTTGAACTTCTCGGCCCAGGCAATCATCGGACGCCAGATGACCTGGTCAATCAAAATGATAACGGCAACCATGACACTCAGTCCCCAAACGATCGCTCGAGTATCTCCGGCGTTGGCCGCGGTTTGCAGATAGGAACCCAGTCCAGGAAGCCGAAAGTCCCGATTCCCCAAGACAAACATCTCGCATGCCATCAGGAAAAACCAGCCGCCAGCGACCGACATCATAGAATTCCAGACCAGTCCAATAGCCGCGTAAGGCAGCTCCAGTTGCCTGAACTTCTGCCACCAACTCAACCGATAGATCTGAGCCGCTTCATGCATCTCGGTGGGGATGCTCTTGAGGGAAGAATAAACACTGAAGGTCATGTTCCAGACCTGTCCCGTCAGAATCAGCAAAACGGACCCCAGCTCCACGCCCAACTGTCTGGTTGGAAACAGCGCAACCATCGCAACCATCACCGCGGGAAGGAAGCTCAGAACAGGGATGGACTGCAACGTGTCCAGGAGCGGAATCATGAACCGTTCGGCTTTGGTGTTGTGCGCGGCGACATATGCATAGACCAGAGTGAAGGACAGGCTGAGGACATAGGCTACCGCTAATCGCATAACAGAGAACAACGCATACATCGGCAGTGCGCCAGGGTAAAGATGAATTGCAGGCTGGACATTGACAGGGCCCATCGAGTAGCGAGCCAACGAAAGCAAGCCATAGAACAATGCGAGTCCGGCGAAAACAATGGGCAAGTCTGTCAGTAGAGAGGGGACGGTAGTGGGAAAGGCTCCCCAGAGTGGAACTCCAGAGGGGGTGTTCGGGGGTCGCTGCGCCATCAGTGTGGCTGAACGCTTTCGTTGGGTTTTACGGAACTTAAGGGCTGGTTTAACGACAGTCTGTCGCTTTCGGCATCGTACGTGAAAATGCCGCTATACCGGCCCCAATTCAACGCTGTTTCTATCTGCCGTTGAACTTCTTTGTCTGAAAAGTGCTCTTCCAAGATGTCCCGGAAAAATTCAAGCGGCATTGCACTGTCTGCTTTGCTCTTCAGAGCACTCTCAATCTGCTGAAGCAGCGTGACATTGGCCAAGGCGGCTTCGCCAAAAATATCCTTGCGTGTCGAAATGTTGGCTTCGGCAAATTCCTTTCCCTTTGGGGTGACCTCAAGATCGCCTTTAACCAATTTAGCGAAAGCCAGCAGGGTTGCAGCTTCAACAATCGGCAGCAGATCATCGACCTCCATCAAAAGCTCTTCGGCGACGTGGTACAAGTCCTCGATGCCGCCGCGATCATTTACCAGTTCGAGCAACCCTGCGATGCCGCCGGGCCGGGCATGAGGCAACATCTGGTAAAGTGGTCTAGTTGGGCGTTCCAAGGTAGATGGCGGTGCAGGTTCGGACTGTGGTTGGGTGATCAGCTTGTAGATATAGTCCACATACAGGAGAAACTCGGCAGTACTGCGATCCCTCGGTCGTCGCAAGGCAACGCGGAAATCCGCGCAAATCGTTGCCGGGTTTCGTCCCAGAACGATGATCCGATCCGCCAGCAGAACGGCTTCTTCGATGTTATGAGTGACCAGGAAAATACTTTTCGTGGGTATTTTCTTCTCCAGCCAAAGCTCCATCAGTTCGCCCCGCAGGTTCTCTGCTGTCAGGACGTCGAGGGCTGAAAACGGTTCGTCCATGAACAGAATTTCGGGTTCGACTGCCAGGGCACGGGCAAATCCCACGCGCTGCTTCATACCTCCAGAAAGCTCCTTGGGATAGGTTGATTCGAAGCCTCTCAATCCCACTGAATCCAGAGCGCGCAAGGCTCGACGATGGCGTTCGAAGTGCTGTAAACCGAGCGCCAGCAGAGGGACTTCAACGTTGTCCAAGACTGTGAGCCAGGGGAACAACGCGAAGCTCTGAAATACGATGGCAAAAGTGGGCTTGCATTCACTCAGCGGTTGATTATGCCAGAGTACTTCACCGGCGGAGGGCTGTGCGAGCCCCGAAAGGATCCTCAACAAGGTAGACTTGCCTGAACCGGAAGGGCCGAGCAGGGCGATAATCGTGCCTGGTTCCACAGACAAGTCCATTGGGGCAATGACCTGAACCTGTCTGCCCTCCGGCTGTTGAAAACGTTTTTCGATTCGCCTTGCCTCGATAATTGGTTTGACGGCAGAGGGGGGACTCACCCTTGTTCCCGCCACATCGATTGCCTCCAGGGGAACTATCCCTTGAGGTACCCCGCCAGGTTGCTTTCCCGAGAGTTCATCCGTCAGACGCTGCCAGGCTTCCTCAGGTAGCTCATCGAAGAATTCCATGCGCTCGCCAGGGCTGATCCTGTCGACAATCGCAGACATCTCTTCGATCGGTCGTGAATGCAACAGCACATAGGCGTGGTAATAGGGGAAATGGCGAACCAGCGAGGCAGCAAAATCAATCGGTAACGTCCGGAACAGGGTCTCTTGTTCTTCAAACGAGATACCCATGAGCATTTCCGCAGCCTCAGTGGAGCCGAGCCGTTGTAAAAGTGCGATGGCTTGATCCAAACGCCCCTGGGAGAGAATTTCGCGAAGTTTTTCGGCCGTGGGTGGGTTCATCAAATGCACCAAACCGCTATAACAGTTCTCATGCTACTGGAATGGTTTGAGACAGTACTTCGTTACGTCCCAGGCATGTTACCAGAAGCGTTGGCTGTAAGGGAAGTTGAGGCCAGGGGGTGGGTGTAATCAAAAGTAGCGGACAACGGAGAAGCTGGTTCAGGGTTTCTCGGCGACCTGGCAACCCCTCACTTGGCCTGAAAGGCCAAGATAGCGGAGCCCAGGGCAACGCGGTGGCCTTGGGCTGGATTATGCCGGCCTTTCAGGCCAGGCTTTCGATACTCTCCCTCTGTACGTCACTTTTGATTGCACCCCCGGGGGATTCTCTCCCTCCAGGCGCCCCTTTCGAATGCACCTCAGGAGTCTAAATGTGCCTTGGCAAGTTCAGGCGCTGCGGCCCGCAATCCCTTGCCAGAGACATCTGCATACTGCGGCGAATTTGTGGGTATCGCTTCAAGAAACCCTGATGAATTCCTAATGTAATCTTTATGCCTTCTTTATGAGTCTTCTCCTATCCTATGCTTGAGTTGGAGGTCACCCATGGAGAGAACAGGTCATCAAGTCACCACCGTCAAGGATTGTAGTCTGGCACCGAAGGCTTCACGGGTCTCGTGGAGTGAGTCTCTCGAAAGTCCATTGGAGATAACTGTGGTTTTCACGGATAAGCGAAGCTCCCTCAACGCGCTGAGGACAGCAGCCCTACTTGCAGGAGGTCTCAACGCCAGGGTCCGTTTGGTCGTACCCCAGGTCGTGTCGTACGCCTTACCGTTATCTGAACCGCCCATTCCAACTGACTTTGTTGAACAGCAGATTGGTCATCTAGTTTCAGACCTGGGCGTGGATACCAAGGTGGATATCTGTCTGTGCCGCAACAAAAGAGAGAGTCTGCTTCGCGCATTGAGGCCCCATTCTGTTACCGTTGTCGGTGGTCGTCGCAGGTGGTGGCCAACCTGGGAAAGAAGGCTGGCCAGGGAATTGCGCCGAAGCGGTCACGAAGTGATTTTCACGGAAACGGAGTAAGTCAATGCTCGATCTTTTCTATGTTGTTGTAGGGTGCCTGTTTTTACTGATCTGCTGGGCTTTTACGAAGGCCTGCGACAAGCTGTAGGAGAACAACAAATGGACTACATCATTGCTGGTTTCGCATCCCTGTGTATTTTCATTTACTTGCTTTATGCCCTGCTCCGGCCGGAGCGGTTCTGAAAGGGGAACAATGACTAGCACCGGAATTCTGCAAATTGCACTGTTCTTCGGACTGATCCTTGTGTGCACAAAGCCTCTGGGCGCCTACATGGCACGGGTCTTTGAAGGTCGGCGCACGTTCATGCACCCCATGCTGCGATGGCTTGAGGTGCTTACCTACAAGGTGATTGGCGTGAGGGAGAACGTAGAGCAGCGCTGGACCCAATACACGGCATCTCTTCTCAGCTTCAGTATCTTTGGGTTCGTGCTCGTATACGTAATCCAACGCGCACAAGCGCTCCTACCCTTTAACCCGCAGGGCTTTAATGCCGGGAATGTCAGTCCCGATCTGGCTTTCAATACCGCGGTAAGCTTCGTGACGAACACGAACTGGCAGGCCTATTCCGGCGAAACGACGCTCAGCTATTTCGTGCAAATGGCGGCTCTCACGGTCCAGAACTTTGCCTCGGCTGCTGCCGGCATTGCGATCGCGATCGTGGTGGTGCGGGGTTTCGCCCGGCATGAGACCAAGACGATCGGTAACTTCTGGGTGGATGTGACGCGCGCAACTGTCTATGTATTGCTTCCCCTTTCCATCCTCAGCGCGCTGTTCCTGTGCTCGCAGGGTGTGATCCAGAATCTCAAACCTTACACTAGCGTTACCACGCTGGAGGGCGGAAAACAAACCATCGCGCAGGGACCGGTAGCGTCCCAGGAAGCTATCAAGGAACTTGGCACAAATGGCGGCGGTTTCTTTAATGCCAACTCTGCGCATCCCTTCGAGAATCCAACGCCGCTGGCCAACCTGTTCGAAATGTTCCTGATCTTCGTTATTGGGGCAGCGTTGACTTACACGTTAGGGCGAATGGTAGGGGATACCAGACAAGGGTGGGCGGTTTTCGCGGCGATGACGGTGATGTTCCTCCTCGGTGTATTCGTCTGCTACGGATTCGAGCAATCCGGCAATCCGATTCTCGCCAAGCTCGGAATCCAGACCGCCGCAACTTCCGGGCAGGCCGGCGGCAATATGGAAGGAAAAGAGGTCCGGTTTGGAATCGCCAACTCCGCACTTTTCACAACCGTCACCACTGATGCCAGTTGCGGCGCGGTGAATA
>JBGOTQ010000052.1:0-26526 GCA_041476565.1 Terriglobia bacterium
TCCACCACATAAGGGATCCTCATGGCATCGGGCGGGACGGAAGCCGGAGCCAGGACGCGATACGTGTAAGCGCTGGAGAGCGTCACCGGTTGTGCCCCCGGATTGGTCACTACCACGCTGACGACTCCGGCCGCACCGGGAGGGGTAGTCGCCATAATCAGTGACGAGCTCACCACTTGAACGTTGCTGGCAGGAGCGGCGCCAATCCTGACCGCAGCTCCGTTCTGGAAATTACTACCCGAAATATAGACGCGTGTGTTTCCCAGAGTGGGGCCCCAGCTTGGAGAAATACTGTTGACGATCGGCACGACGGGAATAGCATTCAGAGAGGTATCTACGACACCCAGACCGTCACTGGCCTGCCTGAAATACTGCTGAAAACGTTGTTGAATCATCCCCAGCTTGTTTATGTCAGCAGATGATGGCGATGTGCCTTGCTGTACCAGCAAAATCGTCGCCTGGTGGAAGACCCGGGGAGCAGTGGAGATATCCGGGATCCTTGGTCCAATTGCCGCAATGATGTCATTCACCGACAAATCCGCCCGAGTTCCGCCAAAAGTGAGTCCAATGTCTGAGGGTTCAGTGACATCCGTGGCCACACGATTGGTGCCACTTGGAGATTTCACATAGAAGAGGGGCCCCACACCGGAAGAGCTCAAGAAGCCCATGAGATACTGGTCTAGTTTGCCGTAACGATCGGTTACCTCGGTGATTGTAAACGTGCCATTCCCATTGTCCTGAATTGTATGTCCTTCCATTAAGGAAGCATCCACATTGAAAAAGAAACTCCAGTGGGCCTGCTGGTACCCCAAAAGGTCTCCACTGTTTACCGAACCAGACTTGAAGAGGGGATAGGCTAACCAGCGGTGGGCCGTCTCATGCGCTAGAACTCCGACGGTCGAATAAGTACGGACAGCTATTGCATCCGGATTGTCGGGGAACACAGACATCTGGTTCAGAGCCAGATAGCTCTGCAACTGCCCAGCACTACCAAATTGTGCGCTGTAGTCATAAATGTCTGCATTGATTCCCTGGATATCATTCTTAATCGTGACTTCATAGGCAAAGGCATCCCCTCCGAGCGAATAGGGGAAATTGGTATAAATGGCCAATTGATCGTAATCGTCGGGGTGGGTCTGGTAGAATTTCATCGCTGCTGCAGGGAAGTTTATGTTCGTATCTGAAGAGTAATTCTCGGCGACTGGACCCGGTGGCAAAGTTCCGGTTGATGTGCTGATGTCGACCAAGTTAGTTGACTGAAGGCCCTGGCCAGGAGACCAACCTACAATAAATGTCGAAGATGTCACCGTGCCGTAGGTCAACTCCATGGAGCCGTCTGCAAACAAGGCAAGCTGGGCGGTGTTCGGGGTGGTGCCTTGATATTCCCGCACGCGCGACCAGGTAATCAGGAACCGGTCCGACAGCGCATTGTAGTACACTCCGCCGTCTGCTATGGTTGGGTCCATATCCTCAAAAATAACAGCAATGCGAGGCGGGCCGCCATTAAAGCGAGTCAAGTCTCTGTCAGTATGAGCTGCATCACCTTGAAGGAACGTGATATTTCCATCCGAATTAATGAAAACACTATTGTAGTTGTTACCGAAGAAGGGGAATTGGAAGCCGATAAGGATTTGACTAAAGTCGTCGTCGGTCAACCCAAGTTTCGTGCCGAAGTTCTGATTCATATTCCCCGCCTGGATGCTGAGCTTGTAAGCCCCAGTGCCAGTCGGGGTCATTCTCAGGTCCTGACCCGCAATGTCGAATGCATTGGCCGGCGAGACAATGGTACCATCATCCTCTATGACAGAAATGTCGCCGACATCTCCAGTAGCATTACTGCTGGCGGCCAAGGCAGTCCGGAATCTTCGTCCCTCTAAGATCTGGCGAAGGTTTGTGGCTCTGCGAAGCTCATCATGGACTCGACCGGGATAAGTTCCGCAAAAAGAGTGATCGGATGGCGCCGACAGCCGCGGCGAGTTGGAGCGGGATAGACCGTCCGTCCACATGCCAATGATCGAGAGTAGCAGCGTTAATAGACACAAATACTTTCTCTTCATGGGGGAATACCTCTCAAGACTTAACAACTTTATGCCCAATGGACAGTTGACTATCCCTCTGTCGCTGAAGTTCGTCAAGCCCAGCGTTCAGTTTCTGATCGAAATTTGAAGACGGAATGATCTCCCCAAAGCGTTCCAATTCTTCATCAACCAAGGCCATACTATCCAGAAAGAACCTGCACTTCCCGCACAATTCCAGATGGTGATTGATTTCAATTCTCAGATCCGAGGGAAGCAAGTTCTTCGAAAATTCCCACAAGTATTCCTTCGTTCTCCGACAATTCATTGTATCCACTTCGTCACTTAGAGTGTTTTTTCAGGTGGGAACAACTTGGTGAACGGATTCTTAGTTCTCTGCCACAAAATCATAGACGTTATGAACGATGATCGGCTTGCCGAGAACGAATGGTTGGATTTGCTCCGTCAAGTGCAGTTGAAAGCCGCCTGGTGCCAGGGCCAGAGTCAATCTGGCCATCCCCTGGTTTTGGAGGTTGACATCCGAAACCAGCTGCATTCCCGACCACCTCGTGGTAACCGCGAACCCATCCCCTAACTCGACACCCGGTGTCCCGTCAAAGGAGAGAGTGCGCATCCTCCCTCTAGTGTCAACAATGGTCAGACTCGTGTCTTCGTGCTGAATCAGTAATGACTCAGGTGCCTCCAGAACTTGAACCAGGAGTCGACCCAACTGCTGGTCCGGATCATTTCTTCGCCTTATAAGAACCTGCCGGACCCGGATCCCAAGTGGATTTTCTAGCTTTCGGTTCCGAATCAAGGCCTCCTTAACCATTTTGCCAGCATCATCGCTGGCATGCCGGTTCAAGCTCCACCGCCCGGAAAAATTCGGCTTTTCTGGAGCTTCATGGAGTATTCCGGCAGACGCATTTTCATTGCTGGACCATCCGTCCCACGGAGAATCCGGAATTGTCTTCTGTGGAATAGATATCAAACCCTTGGTCTCAGACTCAGCCCTGTTGGTCATTCCGTCTGCAGGGATCGAGTTGAAGGAGAGCAGTATCGAGAAGCTCGCAGCAGTCACAAGCAACAACCCAGTTTTCCTCATTCAAGTACTCCCGTAATTTCAAAAAGTAATGAGTCTCTTCTTTGGGCTCATAGAGAAGAAGTTGCCGATTCCTTGTTGTAGACTAGTTTTTGGCTCCATTCCCCTTGCCCAGCGCTGGTCTTGACCTCGACGGTCATTGTCTTCCCATCGGGCGAAAGGCTCCGAACTTCTGTAACCTCCATTTTCCCCCTTGGTGTTTCGAAACTGGATTTGGTGATGAGTTGGTCTCCTTTCCAGTGCGTTTTGGACTGCATCGTATTCCCTTGAAGATCTTCATTCGTGTTCGATTTTCCATCAGTTGTATATTTCAACTCTTGACCTTGCTCATCATTCTCTATTTTGATTTTGCTCTTGATGACAAGTTGAGGGTCCTCGTGTTCGATGACCAAGGACTCGGGAATTCGGCCCGTCCTAGGTCGGTTTACTTCCCCAGAGTCAGAGGGGGTCCCTCCGCCCATATCAGGTCCTCCCATTCCAGGCCCTCCCATTCCACCCCCCATGCGAGGACCTCTCATCCCCGGACCACCCATCCCGGGAATACCCATTCCAGGAATCCCCATTCCGGAGCTACCCGTCCTGCCTCCACCAGACCGATGGCGGCCCATATTGGGCGAGCTACTAAGATCACTCCTATCTTTGTCGAGAACCCAGGTTCCAGAAAAATTGGGTTTACCATCTTGTTTGCTTTCTTGTGGAAAGGCATAAGACTGGAAAGCCAATATAGATGAGAAAACGAGAACAGCACCTTTGAGCTCCATCGCAACCTCCAGTTTAGTTTTTGGGATATCTTGAAAGCCATTCTTATGGCACAACCGCTATGATTGAAAAATCTGCAACCTTCATTCTTCTAGATGCTGATTGAACAGGAAGTGCTGCTAGAAAATTGTCAAGATAATGTAAAGTGTCACCAAATTGCCGACGCCTCCTGTAGTTTTCCCTTGGGAATCTTGAGAAGAGATCTCCGGTGGATTGATGATCTAACCTTTTTAGACAAGCGGCACCGGGAACCTCATCGGGGAATTCCAATCCCTTTACATTCTTAACAATTTTTTTGCCTGGGCTTAACCACAATAGACTCCAAGTGCTACAAAATGGAACGTCCTTGATGGTGGTGAACCTCATCCATTGAATTGAAGGACGCTTTAGCCGGAAGGAGCGTTTGTCCCCCCGAGAATGCCTCTGTCTGGAAATCATGGCAAATACGATGGAACGTTCATTTTCTTCAATTCCGCGGCTCGAAAATGCAACCCCTCCTCTCATTACAGGCTCTAACCCAAAGACACAGTATCCGACAGTCACTTTCACTCAGGCCGACAGGGAGGTATCCTGTGAGACTCCAAATTAATCCGGACAAATTGATGGTCTACGGCGCACGACTCATCGCCATCTTGTGGGTGGTTTTCTGGACCGGGTTTGCCCTGACTTCGAGCCTTGGCAAAGAAGGGAGGCCTGCAAATGTACTCATGCAGGTTGCAGTGCCGGGCCCTTTCTTTGTGCTCATTCTATTCCTGGCCTGGAGGACAGAGGCGCTGGCTGGCTTACTACTTTTCTTGATGGGCGTCTTCATTGCCGTGGCATTCCCCTTTACGTCCGGTCACTTGCCCGTGAATGCGCTGGTTTTCGTTGTCCTGACGATGGCGCTCCCACCGCTGGCTGCAGGCACCATGTTCCTTATCGATTGGCGAATGAAAAAACCCCGAATCGCGTGACTGGCAAGATGAGCAAGAAATGACTCTAACCAGTAAACTTGTAGCCCTGGCGGTGAACAGTCAGGATGTATTGCGGGTGACTGGAATTTGGCTCAATCTTCTGCCTCAGCCAGGACACATGAACGTCGACTGTGCGTGTAGTTGGCATTGAGTTGTAGCCCCAGACTTCATTGAGAAGTTCATCTCGGGAGAGAGTGGCGCCTCGGTGTCGGATAAAATACTTCAGAAGTTGAAACTCTCGGGCTGATAGTTCCAACAGTTGTCCATCCCGGCTGACTTCCGCTTTGCGGAAGTCCACGTGGATCGATCCGAACTGGTAAGCTTCGGTTTTGGGTTGCAACAGAGGAGATCGTCTCAGCAGGGCTTCCAACCGAGCCAGCAGTTCGAGCATTTCAAAGGGCTTGGTAAGGTAGTCATCGGCCCCTAGTTTCAACCCGACGACTTTGTCCACGACTTGACCGCGGGCTGTCAACATAAGGATGGGTGTGAGGACGCCGCGCTTGCGCAAGTCCCGGCAGACGTCAAATCCGTTTTTTCCAGGCAGCATGATATCCAAGATCACAGCGGCAAAAGGCTCCTGGGAGGCGCGCTCCAGCCCAGCATCTCCGTCGCCTGCCGATTCCACTGAGTAGCCTTCAATTTCGAGGCGATCCGTGATGGTCATGACCAGCCCCGGTTCGTCCTCCACAATTAAGACTCGTTGCCTCATACGTCAATGATTTGGTCTCAGCCGATCATCTTCGGGCGGTCTCGCCTGAGGCCTGCTCCTTCCCTGCTCGCCGCCACCGAGATTTCGGCCGGATCATTTTCACTGCCAGCTTGGGATTCCCTTACGGGCACTGCTGCCGGTAACCACAAAGTGAATAGGCTTTCGTGCCCTGGTTTGCTTGTGACCTGGACCTGACCACCATGTCCTTCAACAATCCGCTTAACGAGACTCAAACCTAACCCGGTTCCATGGATTTGGGCCTTCACTGCCGTACTGCCGCGGTAGAAAGGGCTAAAGATGTGCGGTAGGTCTTTGGGGTCAATGCCCATCCCTTTGTCCGCAACCGAAATGATCACCCTCTCAGGAGCTTTTCCTGCTTCCGCTTTAACCTGGATCCCGATCCATCTGCTTTCCCCTGCATATTGAATCGCGTTCCGAAGCAGATTCTGCAGGCAGACTCCTAATGCCAGAGCATCTCCCAGTATCGGTGGAGAACCCGGGACGAGATCCTTCTCCAGTTGAAATCCACCTTGGGACAGCAATGGTTTGCATACTGCCAGGGCCCGTTCCACCAGTTCAATTGGGTCCAAGGGTTGCAGGTCGTAAACTCTCTTTCCCGACTGAGCACCGGAGAAGTTCAATACCTGCTCCACAATGGTCGCCAGGCGGCGGCCTTCGTCGCGAATGAGAACCCCGTACTTGCGGGACTGCCTGCTATTGTTGATCATTCCATCAGCGAGATTTTCCCCGGCCGAGCAAATGACCGCCAATGGAGTGCGAAGCTCGTGGGAGACACCTGCCACGAAATCCATTTGCTGCTGTGCTAGATGTTGAGCGCGGCGAACGGAGGCCATGATCAGGGCCAAGCTGCACCCTAACAGCACTAAGATGCCAAAGCTAATCGTCAAATTGCGCCGGTGGGCCGATGCCACCACGGCATCTAACGAACCAGTCCGATGCTTAAGCAGCACTTCCCAATCGCCGTATCCGAACTCCTCCCTTTCTGAAGCTGCAACGGCCGTTCCCCGCGGGTTCGGCATTGCAGGAACGGCCGCGCGCCAGAATGCGTGCCCTAATCTAGCAGACCGGCCGAGCGGGATGATCTGATCTCCCGCGATCCCCGACAGTTCATCCGGCTGCAATCCAAAAAAATTGAGCTTCGCATCGACAACGTGCATGGATTCAACTGACAAACCCGGAGCAGAACGGTAGACCATTTGATTCCGTAATTCACGGTTCACCACTATCAGATCGTACTCAGGGTGTCCCCCCTGAAAAAAGTGGCGTTTGGCCAAGCCGGGCAAGAATTCCTGGGTCAGGTAAGTGCGATCAAGTTGTACGATAACCATCGCCACTAAGGGGTCCCTGCCGGGCTGTAACCTGAAACCCAAGCTGGGCTGGCTTTGCCCACGAGGAAAAAGACGGTGTATGCACGGGATCACTAAGGCAGGCATGTTTTCAATCACAGGGGAAATCGGTGGTAACGGACCTGGGGCTGAGAATGAGGTTGATCTCTCAAACCGGCGTGTGATTAGTTCGCGCAATTCCCGAAAGTTCTCCGGCCATTGAATCCCCTCAAAGGAGCTGGAATCCCGATTGAAATGAGCCAGGCTTGGGGTATCGTCACGGTCTCTCAGAACGATGAAGAGTCCATTGATGATATTAGGGAAAGGGGCACTGGCAACCCAGCGGGAATAGCGGCTGGCGTAAAGGGGAGAGGCTGACTCCTTCAAGCGGGCATAATCCAGCTCACGAATTTCATGGTGATCAAGGCTAAAATGGAAATAGGCGCGGGTCAGTTCGCGATCAAAGTCGCCGCAGAACCGTACCGCTGTTTCCTGTAATGCAGCATGGCGGCGTTCCCGGTCTGCCTGGCTGACTTGTCCCATCCATCGATACTGAAGCAAGGCGAGCAGGATGAGCAGGCCCAGCATCACCAGGTTCAGGGTCAGAAGAAAAGAAGGCCTATACTTCAACATTCTCATGAATTACATCCTGCAAGACATGTCCCTTCGACCCCGGGTTCGTCCGGGGACTTTATGGAGGTCATTATAGCAGTCCCTTTATCTTTTCTTTGGACTGTTCGGAATTTTACATTCTTAACAAGTTCGCTCGCTCGCGCAAATATCTATCTGCGGCAACTGGAAAGCAGTTTCGCAGAGGGTGGAGGATTTGTCCAATTGCGATCGAAACCCGGACCCTGGTTACATCACCGTAAATGGGGTCAAACTTCTATGCGAGTTTTCACGGAACTATGGAATCCGGCGGTTTCGTAAGCCGGCCTATGGCACGCAAATCTATGCTGACGGTGTCACTAACTCTGAGGATGAAAGTGCTTGGATTTCTGAGACCCCACTTGACATATGGAACGGGAAAATGGATGTCGGCAATTAACTGATCGCCGGCTATATGCAGGTGCGTTTTCAGAGTGATTTCGTGGTCGACGCCATGGAGGTTGAAATTTCCTCTTACCTCAACCTCGGAGTCTCCTTGAAGAGCAATATGGCCACGAACCAGGACAGGAGTGAATGTTATTTCCGGGAACCTACTGCTTTCCAGGATATCCTTGTGCATCTTCTTGTCACGCCCGTCATTGCCGCTCTGGCCACTGCTGGATTCCACTACCACGAGGCCACTGGCCTGGCCCGTTGCGGGGTTGAACTTCAGCCTGCTCGGTTTCAGTGCGAACGTCCCGTGCACCGTATGAAGGATGTCACCTAAAGTGAAGTTGATTTGCGTCTGGGCCGAGTCGAGTTCCAAGACCACTTCCTGTGCAAGCCCTGAAGGACACAGAAGGAGTGCAACGATGAAGGAAAGTAGCACCAACCGGATTAGGGAAAGGATCTCGATCCGTGTCATAGGCAGGGATACCCGTGAGTTGAATTCTTCAAGTAGGGCAGGCGACAAGCCTCCAGCCCATTTTGAGTGCATTGCGGACTCCAAAAGCCATAGGTGAGAGCGCGCCAACGTGAGTTGCCAGCAGCCGAGAAAACAGGGGCGGCTCCGTCATGAGCGTGCGCAATGCTCGCTCCCGCAACCAAGCGTATCTGTCCATCGATAGCATCAGCCACGACATGAGAGTTGGCAGCCTGGCGAGACGCCTGTGAGCGGCTTGGTATTCCGACAACTTGCCTCGTTCAAGCGCCTCGGCAAGAAAAAGCGCCTGCTGAAAAGCAAGGCAGAGGCCCTTGCCTGTTATCGCATCGACCGATCCCGAGGCATCACCGATCAAGGCATGGCGGCCCCGGTATACTTTGCGCAGACTGCAGACCGCTGAAATAGCGCCTCGTTCTTCGGTGCTAGCAAGAGCCCCTTGGAGGCGCTTTAGAATCTCCGGAAACTGCTGCAAAGCTTCTTCAAGTCTAAGCTGGGCACGATTGGAGACCATAGCCAGGCAGACCTCCTGGTGACCAACCGGGGTGACTACGATCTGGCAGTTCCTGCCCCAATGCAGTTCAACAAAATCCGACCAGGGAGTAACACGATAGTGCTGGCGAAAACCAAAGCGATTCCGCTTGAACCGGCACCGATCGAGCTTCATCCATTGCCTGGCTCGGGAGTGATGACCATCGGCTCCGATGATCCATCGGCAATCAATTCGACACCTATTCAGCGCGACCTCCCCGTTGTTCAGCCAGTTCAGGCGCGCTCCCCAGAAGATTGAGACACCGGCTTCGTCAGCTCGCTGGGCGAGTAACTCATGTAACACGGGTCGCCGAATCCCCCAACCTAAGCCATGTGGGAACTCTGTCGCCACTGAATCGCGGCCATCTGTAAAACAGATTCCACGGAACGGGAGAGCTTGATGAAGTTCCAATGCGATGCCGAGTCTGTTCAAGGCTGCTACCCCATCGGGCATCAGTCCTTCGCCACAGGCCTTGTCAATAGGCGGATTGGCATGATCGGCGACGATCACATTGAAGCCTTTCTGGCGGACCGCAATGGCCGCAGCCAAGCCGGCTGGACCTCCGCCAGCCACGAGCAGATCGGTTCGAAGCACTTCTTGAGTCATGAGTCCCGCCTCATGAGTCGAGAGAGTTCTCTTCTGTAAAGCGGGTTGTTTGGAAACTCCTGGGCCAACCCCGCAAGCAACTCTTTGGCCTGATCGTATTTCTTGTCGCGCAGGGCGGCAACGGCAAGAAGAAGTCGAGCGTACGGAAGTAAGTAATGTCCCCTTTCGGCGGTGAGTTGGAGTTTCTTGAGTCCCTGCTCCTTGTCCGTTCCTGCACCATAGAGTCTCAACAGCCAACGTACGGGAGCAGGGGTAAGGCCTAACATGTAGTTCTCAACGCCGACCGCCAGGTAGGCGTCGTAACAGGTCGGGTTAAAGACCAGCAGTTCTTCAGCCAGTACTCCAGCCCTCTTCATATAACTCAAAGAAGCCAGATTGCGCTTTTCAACGAGAGCCAGATAATCAGCTCTCAGTCCCAGGTTCAGTACCTTTGCCAAGAGAGCATTGCTGTGTTGGGGCGAATATCGCAGGATTGCATCGGCGAGTTGGTCACTTCTGATCAGGGCCTGTTCAAGCGCCTTCCTAGCCACCGGATCCGGCTTTCCCGTTTGCCTCTGTTGGAACTTTTCGTCATGCACGAACAATTCAGCTTGCAGAACTCCAAGCCGGTCGAACTCGGCAAACAGATAAGCTGCAGCATCCGAAGTCGGGCCCATTGGGTCGTATGGGTATGTTTGCCCCCAAAGTTGAAAAGCTTTATGGGCCTCTTCAAACTGCAGGTTGTACATCTGCCGATATCCCAGATCGAGAATTGAAGAAGGCGAGAGGACAGCCCCGATGGGACACAGCGTTGCCTGCGTTAGCGAAAATAGCAACAAATGCGAAACGAGCGATCTCATTCATCCATTCGATAAAAAATCGAACTACTCCTGCTGAGATTACCGCTGTCGGTCACGCGCCCTGAGCCGAACTTCAAGGCACTCCCGATTTAGATGTTTATCACTCGCCGCGCGAGCCCCAATGCCTCGGACCAGAAGGCCGCTGAAGAATGAATCGATTCCAAGACCTCTTTGACTTTGGAGACAAACTGATTGATCTGTTCGTCCTGGATGACCAATGGCGGGGCGACCTTGAGCACCATGAAGTTGTTGCCACAGATTTGCGTGAGAATCCCTTTATCACGGAACAGGCGCATCACCAGCATCTGTCCAAACATGGCGGGATGAATCCTCATAAAAGCCTCAAATGGGATTCTGAGCTTGAGTCGACGGGGTGACTTAAATTCGATCCCGCAGAGAAGTCCAAGTCCACGGACTTCCTCGACCATCTCATAACCCGAAAGCAGCTTCTGCAATTGCTGGAGCAGATCCTGCCCGACAACAGTGGCCCGTTCGCCGAGCTGTTCTTGTTCGAGTACATCAAGGGTCGTCAGCCCGGCCCTCATAGCCAGGCTATTTTCACCGTAGGTCGAAGCGTGGATAAGAGCGCGTTGAAGTGAGCTGTAGATCGAGTAGTAGACCGCGTCGGACATGAGAACTGCCCCGACGGGGATGAGACCGCCGCTCAGTGCCTTGGCAAGGATCACTATATCGGGGTCGAGGCCAAAATGGTGAGCAGCCAAAAACGGACCAGTCCGGTACATGCCACTCTGCACCTCGTCGAGCACAAACAAGCTCCCGTGACGACGGCACAAGGTTTGCGCCCCATGAAGGTACTCGCGATCATGGATCCGGACGCCCCCTTCCCCTTGAATAGGCTCGATAAAGAAAGCGGCATATCGCTTGGTTGAGAGTTCCTGGTCTAAATCCTTCAGACTCCCGAAGGGGATTTGCTTCTCCTCGGGCAGCAAAGGACCGAATCCTTTCCGCCAAAAGGAGTTGCCCATCAGCGAAAGGGCTCCACAGGTGAGCCCGTGGAAGGCGCCTTGCACGTAAAGCAAACCATTGCGGCCAGTGTGAGCTCGCGCGAATTTGACTGCAGCCTCTATGCCTTCACTCCCGGAACTCGTAAAGTGAACTTTCTTGATCCGGCCCCCTGCTCTGTCGCAGAGACGTTCAGCAAGTTCGCCGGCAAGCTCAGATGCGGTACACTGCAACATGACGGGGCCATTCTTATCGAGCTCCTCTTTGAGAGTAGCTATGATACGTGGGTGGTTGTGCCCGGCATTGTGAACACAGTATCCAGAGAGAAAGTCCAGGATCCGCCGCCCGTCCGAGGAGAAAAGCTCAGCGCCAACACAATGGGTGTACTGGACATTCATTTGCAGAAGGTTCAGCAGATTCGTCCATTGAGGATTCACATGGCTAGCATACAGCTCGCCTGAATCCTCAGTCGCGTCTGCATTCATACTGCAGACCCCCATCTCCGAATGTGGGTGTTGTCTAGTCATGAATTTAGAGCAAGCTTAAGACTATACGATGCATTATTTCGCCCGCGGGTTGGAAGGTGTCATCAATGGACGATTAACGGGTCTCAACATGACAGATATGAGGAACCAATTGACTCTCGCAAAAAATGTATGGCTCGTTTTTTTTGGCTGTAATTGTCTGTACACAATCTCTTATCCTATGGGCCTGTTTGGCGCACTACCGCAGATAAAAAATGAGATTGATTCTGAAAAGGAGGAACCGC
This sequence comes from Terriglobia bacterium, assembly GCA_041476565.1. Lineage (GTDB taxonomy): Bacteria > Acidobacteriota > Terriglobia > Versatilivoradales > Versatilivoraceae > DATKMG01. The sequence goes on from JBGOTQ010000052.1 coordinate 12,122, forward strand.
TATGGAGTACCGTTCCCTCGGACGATCCGGACTTCGGGTTTCAGCGCTGAGCTTCGGGACCATGACGTTTGGCGGAGGGGAAATTTTCAAGCATATGGGCACTGCACAGGTGGACGAAGCCCGACGCCTTGTGGACATCTGCCTCGAATCAGGAGTTAACCTGTTCGACACTGCAGATATTTATTCCCAGGGCCGCTCTGAGGAGGTTCTGGGGGCAGCCATCGGTTCCGGACGGCGGCATGAAGTGGTAATTACCACAAAAGCTTTCGCTCGCATGGGGCCGGGTCTGCACGACGCCGGCAACTCGCGCCTCCATCTCATCAAGGCTTGCGAGGATAGCCTGCGCCGCCTGGGGACGGACTATATCGACCTTTACCAGGTCCATGGCTTCGATTCGCTGGTACCGGTGGAAGAGACTCTTAGTGCGTTGGATCAGCTCATTCGCCAGGGAAAAGTGCGTTATGTCGGCTGCTCCAACTTCTCTGGCTGGCATCTGATGAAATCGCTCGCTCTGGCCTCACGCGCTGGCTACGAGCCCTTCATTTCACAGCAGGTATATTACTCGCTGCTTGCGCGCGAATTGGAGTATGAACTGATTCCGCTTGGGCTGGACCAGCAAATCGGTATTCTGGTGTGGAGTCCCCTCTCCTTTGGTTTGCTCTCCGGCAAGTATCGTCGCAATATACCCAAACCCGAGGCAACTCGCCTCGCCCAATTGGACCCTCCTGGCACAGTGGATTGGGAGCACCTTTACCGCATCGTGGATGGGCTCGATGAGGTTGCCCGTAGACGCGGCAAATCCATCCCCCAGGTCGCCCTCAACTGGCTCTTGCGTCGCCCAGGAATTAGTTCCTTGATTCTCGGTGCGCGCAACGAATCGCAACTTCGGGAAAATCTTGGTGCCGTCGAGTGGAGCCTCAGTGAAGAGGAAGTACGCCGCCTCGAGGCAGCCAGTGAGGTCGCGGAGATTTACCCCTACTGGCATCAGCACAAGTGGGGCCTCGAACGGAACCCTTTCCTGGCTCGCAAATACCAGCCCTGACGCTGTGTCCGGGAAGAGCACCCGGAACCTCGTCATTTTGACTTTGAAACTATTGCTTGGTGTACACGGATTTCCGACTTGGACCACTGGCTCCTCCTCTGCTCATTTCGATCGTCAGCGTCTTTCCATCTTCTGAGAGACTGTAAGTTTCCTTAGTTTCGACAGTTCCTTGCTGGGTTTCACGAGTGGCCTCAGTCACGAGCTTGTCGCCATCCCAGTATGTTTTGGATTTGACTGTCCTCCCTCGAAAGCCTTCGTTGGTGTTGGGCTTCCCATCCGTCGTGTACTTCAACTCCTGGATCCGTTCTTCCCCTTGGAATTCGAATTTTCGCTTGATGATCAACTGGGGATCCTTGCGTTCGATCGTCATCGAGGGAGACACCATGCGCGGTCCTCCACCCGGGCCACCACTCATGTCACTCTTATCCTTGTCCAAATTCCATACCCCAGAGAAATCCGGCTTAGCCCCTTGAGCAAATATCAAAGCGCAAGCGGCAAAAAGCGGCAAGCCTGACAACACCAACAGTCTGGTTCTCATTTGTTCTCCTCCTTAAGGATTGGTCTTCAGTCCGGACTTTCTTGTACTCCGAGTACACAATCATTAAAGACGATTATCCAGATTTTGGGTTTCAAGATATTTGCCCTGCCACAAAGCGGGCATATCCTTAAACAATCCTTGAAATTGGCGGGTCTCAGGCATTAAAGGAATAATCGATATAAAGGGAGCGTAAACAAAAAGAGGTAATGGTTGAAGGGGAAAGAAACTGAGAGGGGTGCGGCAAAACACCGTCCCCCCTTGCCGGGTGTATCCGACTTCTTCCTAAGTAAGTTGGTGGAGGCGGCGGGAGTCGAACCCGCGTCCGAAAAAACTCAGCAAGAAGACTCTACGTGCGTATCCGGTTCCGTTTTATCTCGCAGCCCGACATTAAGAACCAGCAAAACTGCCAAGCCGCCAGCCCCGTGGATTTCGCCGTCCACCCCGAGACAATAGTGAACGTCTAGCCCGTTAGTCGACGCTCCACATCTGCCGCACAGGCCTCAGCAGAGGGAACGGCTGCTTAAAGATTAAGCAGCAAGTGCTAATTCTTGATCAGCAGTTATGTTTAGTTCCATTTTTTTTAACGAGGAAAATGGTCCTCGACACGCATCTTCAGCCTTGTAATCCCGTCGAAACCGTTTCGCCCCCTTATGGAATTCGTGGGTTAGAAAACCAACTTCACGATTATAGAAGACTTTGAAAACACTGTCAAGTCAGGGGGAACTGCTAACAATTTCTGCAAAAACCTAAAGAATCAAGAGCTTTTTTCCGTTTCATATGGACGGGTGCACCTGGCGCTCCGGCCCGATGAAGCAGGTGGTTTGAAGGCAATGGAGGCTGGATGGAGCCGCTTCTGAGTCAGGGTCAACATAAAAGTTGACAACCTGTCAGGACTTAAAGATAATCAGACCGTATCTTGTTGAAAACACTATTTGTTCGCTGCTACTGGCAGGGGAGAAAGGCGTTCGATGAACGACGAACATTTCGACGATGAGAAACTTCGCGGCATTTTAAACCAGAAGGTAACTTCTAAAATTTCCAGTGTCGGCAAGGACCTAATAGAGTTCCGATCCAGTTTTCAGCAGTCAGCACAGACCATCATTGACAATGTCGGGACGTTGTTAAGCAATCTTGAAGACGAACTGCTTCTGGAGTTCCGAGCTGAAATCACCAAAGCAGAAGAATTGGTCAGGAGCCGATTGGAGCCAGAACTCCGCGACCGTCTGGGGGCAGAAGCTCAACAACGATTTGATCAGGAACTTCAGGAACAGCTCAGCGCAGCCCGAAGAGCCAGTGCCGAGGCAGAACATGAAAACTTTCAGTCCAAGGTGGATGTCTTGAGCGGGTCATTGCGCGAAATCTGCCAACAGCAGGCACAAGTGGAAATCCTGACGTGCTTCCTGGACAAAGCCGCGATTTTTGCGGAGCGGATAGCTTTCTTTGTGGTGAAGTCTGGAAGCATTGTTGGTTGGCAGGCGCGGGGATTTGAGGGTGATTTTCGCAATGAATCCGTGCGGTCGCTCGTATTCCCTCCCCACATCAACAACGTTTTCAGGCAAGTGGCCGACTCCAAAATCCCCTTCCGTGGTTCCCCTCTCACACATCCTGAACTCAATGAAGTCGTCAACAAGTTCGGGTCAACCTCGACCGAACTGGTCTATGTGGTCCCTCTGGCGGTGAGGGGGAAGACAGTCGCCGTTCTCTATGCCGATTCTGGGTCCGCTGGCAGTGCCGGTGTGGATTCAAACGCCCTAGACATCCTGGTGACAGGGGTCAGCCTGACGGTCGAATTGAGCAGTGCCCGTGCCAAACTGGGGATCAAGCCTGGAGAAGGTCAGGCTGAGGTCCAACCTCAAGCCGCCTCCGCTCCGGGAGTCGCAGCACCCGAAAAACCTGCAATTCCGACGCCGCCTCCGGTACAGCCAAAGCCCCCTTCCGTGCGGGAAGAGCCCGGCGCTCCAGTCCCTGTTTTAACAGAGACAGCAGCCATGCCCCCGATCTTCCATGAGCCAACAGTCCTGGAGCCAGCACCTGTAGTCAAAGCAGAAGTTCCAAGGGTGGTCGAACCCTATCAGCCTCCGCCGCCCCCAGCACCTGTCTACGAGCCGTTTCCATCAAGAGTGCCCCCTTCACCGGCCCCGTCTATCGAGACGCTGGCTGAAGCAGAACAGAAGCTTCACAACGATGCTCGCCGTTTCGCTCGGCTCTTGGTTTCGGAAATCAAACTTTACAATGAACAGAAGGTCCTAGAAGGAAGGCGGGGCAAAAATCTCTACGACTTGTTACGCGATGATATCGACAAGAGTCGAGGGATGTATGAAAAACGCGTTGCCCCTGAAGTCGCATCCAAAGTAGATTACTTCTACGAAGAATTGGTCAGGATCCTGGCTGAGAACCAGGTGCAAACTCTTGGCAGGGACTGTCCCGGACCAGTGATCCTCAGGTAAGCTATTCCCTGATTCGCACTCTAGAGAAACCTGAAGCCGGAGGTCAGCGGTTCCTTCGAGCGTGTCTATTGGAAATAGCCCAAAGAAGAGCTGCAATTGACCGTGAGTGAGATGACTCGGCCCTCCAGGACGGGTTTCATTAGTGCTGCCACGGATTGAGGATCTTCGAATATCCACCCCGCAAACTCCTGAGAATCTTCTTGGTTCTCTAGCTGTTCGCAGATGAGAGTCAAGGTCGGGTAATTGAACGAGGCGGTTTCCATGAAACGGTGGTCGCTCCGGCTTGGTATTCTCATGCTGGTCATGACCTTCACCCTGGCGGGGTATGTAACCTGGATCTGGCGTCAAGCAGCACCTGAGGTTGCCGGGCGGCTTCAGGTTCATGGTCTTCGTTCTCCTGTGGAAGTCATCCGCGATTCAAATGGTGTCCCACACATCTTTGCAGGGAGCCTCGACGACGCCATCCTCGCCCAGGGGTATATCACTGCCCAAGACCGATTATGGCAAATGGATCTATTGAGGCGCCTCGCGAATGGAGAGCTCTCGGAAGTGTTCGGGAATCGCACTCTTGACGAGGATCGTAAGCAAAGAATCCTGGGCATCAGACGCACGACGCTGCAGCAGGAGAGGAGCTTGCCGGAGGTTGATCTGCAATGCCTCCGCCGCTATGCCGAAGGGGTAAATGCATTTTTAAGTTCTCATCGCAATCGCCTCCCCGTCGAGTTTCATATATTAAGATACCGGCCTTCAGACTGGACCCCGAGGGACACTCTTGCAATCTGTCTTTGGATGGGAAAGCTCTTAGGCAATTCATGGCAGACTGACCTGATGCGAGAACGGCTCTACAGCAAGCTGGATCGAAAACTGGTGGATCGCCTCCTACCTGAATCCTCTCCGAACGATGTCCTGGTGGTCGGCGGTGATTGTGCCCAATCACCAACCGCCAAACCAACCTCGGAGAAAGAGCTGAGAGAAGCAACCAGTTTACTGTGCCAAGCAACAACATGTTTCAGTGAAGCCGCACCGAACGGCCTGCTCTTCCATCTTCGCGAAACTGAATTTGTCCCCGGGGGAATAGGCAGCAACAATTGGGTGGTGGCAGGAAATCGCACCGCCAGTGGTAAACCAATCCTAGCCAATGATCCCCATCTTCCTCAAACCGCACCATCGATATGGTACATGACCCATCTACAAGTGGCCGGAGACCTGGATGTAATTGGTGTTACCATTCCTGGAGCACCCGGAATAATTCTTGGACACAACCAGGAGATCGCTTGGGGGGCAACCAACCTCATGGCTGACGTCCAGGATCTCTACATTGAAGAAATTCATCCGCAGGATCGGCGATTATACCGAGTCAATGACTCCTGGCAACCAATCGACGAGTACCAAGAGACCATCCAAGTGAGGGGAGGCAATCCAGAAATCGCTACTGTGCGGGTCACGCGACACGGTCCGATTGTGTCGAGCCTGGGAGACCACGTGCTTGCCCTCCGTTGGGCAATGCTGGACGCAGAAACGACCTATCCTATCGCAGACCATTTGAATCGCGCACGCAATTGGGAGGAATTTCAGGCTGCATTGAAACGGTTTGCCGGTCCCCCCCAGAACTTCGTATATGCCGACAGGAAAGGCAATATCGGATTTCTCAATGCTGGCAAAATTCCGGTTCGCGCCAAAGGAGACGGCGCGGTCCCCCTACCCGGCGCCAAGAGTGAGTATGAATGGGAGAATTACATACCATTCGAACAACTACCGCGAGCATTTAATCCCCCTTCAGGAATGATCATAACCGCCAATAACCGGATTGTGGGAGCGACTTTTCCATTCTTCTTGACCCACAACTGGGCATCCCCAGACCGAGCACACCGAATCCAGAATCTGTTGAATGCCAATACCACCTTCAGAGTGGATGACATGCTGCGGATTCAGTCCGATGTTTATTTAGATATCCATCGCCTCATCTCCAAACGCATCCTGGAAACGATCAATTCGGAACAAATGGTGCGATCACGTGAGGCCAGCCGTCGGCGCCTCGAAGTACTGGCAAGTTACCTCCAAAGCTACGATTTCAACGCCCGGGTTGATGCAGTAGGAGCATCGATTTGCGAGGAATTCCGGAAGACATGCCTTGAAATGGTGTTGAGAGGTATTCTGGGGAACGAGTGGATAATCTACCGATGGATGAACGAGAACACTCTCTTGGAAGACATCTTGAGGACCCAGCCAAGTGAGTTACTTCCCAACACCTATCCTACTTACGAGGCTTTTGATTGTGCCTGTCTGCTCGAGAGTCTCAACCGGCTGGAACTTCGTTTTGGCTCAGCCAACCCGCACGATTGGCGCTGGGGGAAATACTGCCCGATCGAGTTTAAGCACCCATTGGGGCTGTTGTGGCCTCTGACTCAATGGTTCAACACGGGCCCCTGCCCCCAGACGGGAACTCCCCTGACAGTTAAGCAAACCACACCTTTAGTGGGAGTTTCCATGCGCATGGTAGTGGACCTGGATGACTTCGATAGATCTGTCAATAACATCACGCTGGGACAGTCGGGACACGTGTTCAGCTCTCATTACCGCGATCAGTTTCAGCACTGGCTGAACGCCGAGAGCTACCCAATGCTTTTCAGCACGACCAGGATTAATGAACAGGCAGTATCCAGATTATGGCTAACCCCTTAAAGGGCACCAAGGGGTGCCTACCGGAGTATAAAATTGACCTCGACATTCAATGCTACGTCCACAGGTTCCCCGTTTCGGGTTCCTGGATTGAATTTCCACTGCATAAGGGCAGCGACGGCGTTCTCATCGAGCCCGAGGCCCAGTCCCCGAAGCACCTTTAGGACTTCAAGCCGCCCGTTTCTTCGCACAATCGCAGAGAAAAGGACTGTACCCTCGTAGTGGGCCTTGCGAGCTTCCTCAGTGTAATTCGGTTCAACTCTGAACAACACGGTTGGGGGACGGACCCCTCCTCCTACCCGGTAGACCCCACCTCCTGTGCCTCCCCCTTCGCCGGGTCCCCATCCCGGCCCCTTGCCAGGACCCACTCCCCCCCCATTACCATCACCGATGCCGCCACCCGTCCCAGGTCCGCTGGAAGGAGGGCCGGGCACGCCTAAAGGATCTCCATAATTGGAGAAGCGGGCACTCGGCAAACTGGCTAGTTGCGGTACAACCAGGGTCGGTTCAACTACTAGAACAGGCTTAGGGCTTACTACCTTGGGGGTTGGAGGTGTAAGCTGGCGATCTGAAAACCGAGGAAGCCGTCCGAGAGATGCCCGAGTCTTCTCCCTTCTCCCTCCACCACCTCCTCCGCCACTTTGTCCAGACATTGCCGGAAGGTGCAGAACTAGCGCCTGATGGTTCAGCAGTGTCAGCGACTCAATGTGGGTGACAGGTTTGGTACTGTTGAAAATTGAAGCGGGAATATAAAGGGCCATCCCCAACACGCCCATATGTACGGCAAGCGATAGAACCCAGGAAGTTTTGTGGAATCGGTATTCGGTGAAAAGCTCTGGGACTTCAACAGGTTGAACACGAACACCCCAGACCGCACGGCGTGAAAAAACGAGCTTCCCATTTTCCAATAACCTTTTATACCAGCGAGATTCAAGGGCCTTAATACGGCCATTAACGGGGAGGATCCCCTCAGGTGGTGGTGCAGGAGGCGCAAACATACAGGCTAGATTACTGAGTGCCTCCTGCCACCTTGACGGTTGTAATTTAGCTTCAATAAGATTTGGAAACAAACCGGCCGATTTCTTTGAGTTGGCCTTTACGGGAGCCAATTTCATACCGTTGGCCTCCTGAGCGGCAGCATTGATTAGTTGGACGACCCGAGAAGTCCCAACTGGGAAAGCCCACTTCTTCTTTTGTTGCCAAGCACTCATTTTGTGTTGCCTCAGTTACGATCCAAACCTTTGATTAATATTTGCATCCTTACATTATAGGAGGTCATCTGAATGGCCTCACAGGCCACCAGCCGACTGGCTAGTTTTTAGAAATCAAAGCCAGGTGCTTCGATGGATTTCACTTTTGAGTGACCGCGACACTTAGTGCTTGCAACTGGCTGAAGAGAATATTATGATATAACCTAAAAAAACTATTTTAAGTTACCTAAATTTGTGGGTATAGAAGAGGACAGAGACTTACGATGATCAGCTACGAAGATCGGGATATGTTCTTGGGTTCGATCGACCCCAACTACGCAGAAAGCGATTGGGATGAAAGTACTTACTCGGAATTGGAAGATCCGGAGGTGGCTTCGGTGGCGTCCGGCTTTACGCCTACCGATGCTGATTCAGATGAATTGCCAGAGCCTTCAGGGGAAGCAGGAGCGGTTGGGTTTTCAACCTCAGAAGAAGAATCTTCTAAAGAGGTTTCGACACCACTGATTGATACGGTTTCGCAGTACCTTCATGAGATGGGTGCAGTCCCGCTCCTCACCCGAAGCCAGGAAATCTATCTGTTCAGTCATCTTGACTCCGCTAAGATGCGACAATTCAAGGCGCTTGGCCGTCTTCCTCTGGCCAACCGGGTATTTCTCGAGGCTGCATGTAGCTCGATGGGACAAAATGAATATGAATGGTTCGAGGCCGTCGGCGCAGGTGACCAAGAACATTCGGCTTCAGTTCAGGGTGAATTGCTGTTGAAATTCCGAAACCGCATCCAGCGCGTCCTCAACAAGTTGGACCGTATAGAAAAGAGGGAATCCAGACCGCCTTCCTCTGCTATACCCATCAAGGTCAGAAGGCGATCTCGGAATCCTTATTCTCGGCAGTTCGTACTTCTGGGGAGAGTCTGGGGAGAATTCAGGCCGAATGAGAAAATGCAGGCATTTGTAATCGGTCAGTTGACGAAAATTGAGGAAATTATGAGCCGCCAAGGAAGGGCAATTGAGAATTGCCGAAGGCAGCTCCGAACTCGCAGGAACGGACAAGCCTCTGCTCTCAGGAAGAAACTCTCACAACTAACGAGAGAACAAAGGGCGCTCAGTTCTGACTACCAGGTTGAACCCCAGGTCCTATCAAGGGCGATTCACAAATTTGACAAACTGGAACTGGTGAAAGAAAACTACCGGAATTCCATCATCGAAGCGAATCTTCGCCTCGTTGTTTCCGTTGCAAAGAAGTACTACCACCATAATTTGAATTTCCTGGATCTCATCCAAGAGGGCAACTTAGGGCTGATGAGGGCGGTGGACAAATTTGATTTTCGCCGCAATATCAAGTTCTCAACCTATGCCACGTGGTGGATCCGTCAATCCATCATGCGGGCCATTTTCACCCAGGGGAAGACGGTTCGCGTTCCTGAGCATCTCTCTCTTACAGCGCAGAAACTGGGGAAGGTTAGAAAACATCTGGTAGATAAGTTAAGGCGGGAGCCTTCTGCCGAGGATATTGCTAGAGAGGTTAAGTTACCGTTAGCCAAAGTCCTCAATGCGATCAAGGCGACACAAGAATCGGTCTCTTTGGATTCCACACTAGGTCCGCTGGAATTGCAGAGACTCAACATCCTTTCCGATGACAAGCTGATTAATCCGGCGGACCTGACTATCCTGCGAGATTTTCAGACCAAGTGCCGGACTATGCTCCAGAACTTGACCGACCGAGAGCGAGAAATTCTAAGAATGCGCTATGGCTTCGAGGATGGAAGCGAGTACACCCTGGAGGAGATTGGAAGAAAGTTCATGCTGACTCGAGAGCGAATCCGACAAATTGAAAAGGAGGCTCTGGGAAAGTTGCGCTCCTCAGCCTCAGCAGGAGCCTTAAAGAAGTACTCACCTGTTCAATAAGCCGGAATAAAAGTCTCCGGAAAAGGCGACTATTTGGATTTCGTCTCCTGGGAAGTTAGAATGATGAATTGCTGGCCGGATCCAGATTTGGCGATGGGCCTTGAATCGAGGCGACGGTTGACAGTCCGAGTTGCCAGATTAGGATCCGGAAGATGATCCTTCTCTTCGGCGGCCACTTAAGAATAATCCGTTAGACCGTCTGGGGAGTTTCCAAAGGTGACTATGCTTCCTAAGGAATTGGATAACCCGGAGGTTCCTCTCTACCCGATTCGAGTCGTTTCAGAATTGTTAAATGTCAACGAACAGACCCTGAGAGTTTACGAAAAGAACGGACTAATCCGCCCCTTCCGGAGAAAACGCGATCGATATTATTCCGCCAATGATGTGGTCTGGTTGAAGTGTTTACGAAGGTTCCTTAAGCAAGACGGCATCAACTTGAGAGGAATTGAACGGCTCTTAAGATTGGTGCCGTGTTATTCGATCAGTCCATGCGAAGATTGCCCTAATTGTACTGCCCATATCAAACGGAGTCTCCTTGGTACCGACGAAAACACTCAAGAATCTAAGACACAGCCTAACGATCTCTGCCCCCATTGCCATTCGCAACTGGTAAGCCTACAGAGAAAAGAAAAAGACCTCTTACTCAGTTCGTAACTTTGATTTGTACACTGTTGCTGGCGACTAGCTTGCCTGCAAGTTTACAATCCCCGTAACTGTCCCTCCTTGTCAGTGGACCGGACAAATCAGAAACATTCTTTCACTTTTCGGAAAACAATTTCCCATCTCTTCCATCCTCATTTCTGACATCTCCCTAACCCGCCAAGACTCAATGAGATTTTCGGCTCCGCTTACGGCATCCTGATTGCTAACTCATGGATGACTAGAACAGCTTCAATACTGATAGAAAGGGGCCTCAAGAAATTTCTGCTTAAGTTTATGGGCCTTAATTCTGAAATCGAATCGGTCTTGCTGGTTGGAGCAGCTTTAATCATTGCTGCTCAGTTCATCAGACGATTCTCCCTGATTGAACACAAGGAGATCATCCAGAAGTATCTGTTCAAGAATCTCAACCCACTCTTCAGGAGGTAAAGCCAGCATCACGTGGAGATGCTCTGCCGCTCGGCATTATGACCTTGCTACCCCAGTTCCCCCGCCACTTCTTTGAGAATGAACTTCCCAAATTGCTGGAGTTGACAGACACCCGTGGGAATCTTCCCGTAATCTCCATTGGGCTTTTCGATGGAGGCCACCTCGAACTTAAAGAGTTCAAAATTGCTGATGATGGCCTTCTCGTGAGAGTCTCTACCGAGGAGAAACTAGTTCCCTACCCCTCAATCCTGAGCCTCCAGGTTATGCCTCGATCCTTCAAACAGCGATTGGCCACGAAAGGCTGGCCTCAGATCAGTGCTCTCCCTCTCTGGGCTGATCACTCTTCCTAGGGGTTCATGAAGCATTCTCGGGGATTTCCCTAATCCAAATGTTACGGAAGCTCACGGGATTACCGTGATCTTGCAGCAACAGTGGCATCTTATCAGGATGAGGGCGGTAGGGGGGGCGTTTCATATAGTCCGTCGGTCCCGTCAGTTCAACGTGGTCCTGGACCAATACGCCGTTATGGAATAGGGTTACTCGCGCTGTCCGAAGCAGTCTGCCCTCTCTGTCGAAACGCGGTCCGTGGAAGACGACATCGTAGCATTGCCATTGCCCCGGCGGACGGGATGCATTCACTAACGGGGGAAACTGGGCGTAGATGGCAGCGGCCTGTCCGTCAGCATAAGTGCAGTTCTGAAATGAATCGAGGACCTGAATCTCGTAGAGACTCATAAGGTAAACCCCGCTGTTCCCCCGGCCCTGATCTTCACCTCTTGGGGGAGTTGGAGTGGCCCATTCCACATGTAACTGGCAATCGCCAAATGCCTGCCGTGTGACAATGTCACCCGCATCGCTTCCAGTTTCCATGTGCCCTTGCTTTAAGGTCCACTTGGCGGGTCCTCCCCTGGAACTCGCCCATGCTGATAAGTCCTTTCCATCAAATAGGACGATGGCATCAGAAGGTGGTTTCCCAGCTTGTCCCTGAATACTTTCGCTACCTGGGGAAATTACTGGTGGCAAGGGTCTGTTATAGTCACTAACCTTCCATGGAATCCTCCAAGCCTGGGGGTTGTTCTGAGCGCAGGTATCCCCAACCATCAGAAGTACGCCGACTGCGAGTGACGACTGCAACCAACCTCTGAGCAGATGCCTGATCATGAAAGCTCTCCTTTTGAAACTTTGGAAATCGGGAAATGGACGTCCGCAAGAGAACATTAGCACAAGAGTTTTACATGCGCCAAATTGTCGCTCCACCGCCTGTGAAAATGTGCTTTATCTAGTGGGAGCGAGAACCTGAGTTCCAGGTCCGCGGTTTTTCAATGTCGGAAAGAAGCGCCGCGACGGAGCGCGGCGCCCACCTTGAAGCCAGGAAATATTCCTGGGCACACCCATGCCGGGATCTCACTTGAAGTCTGCCAAGCACGTTTCAGATTGCAACCTCCTCTTGCCATCCGTAGAATAAGCGCGGAGAAGTTCTTTCAACTTTCACTGGAGAGGAGCACTTATGACAATAAAGCCCTGGTTTTATTCCGTAGCTGCACTGGTACTGTTGAGCGGTTCCTGCGAAGGAGCGCCACAACTGAAAGCCCTTATCATCGACGGTCAATGCAACCCGTATCACGATTGGAAGGCCAACACGATCATATTGAAAAAGATCCTTAGCGACTCCGGCCTATTTTCTGTAGAAGTGGCAACGACTCCACCCAAGGGACAAGATCTCAGCGCATTCAGACCCGACTTTTCAGCATACAAGGTGGTGGTCCTTAATTATGATGGGGACCCCTGGCCAGCCGAGACACGGGCTGCCTTTGTCGATTATGTCCGCTCGGGAGGTGGTGTTGTAGTTTATCACTCCTCTGACAACGCCTTTACCGATTGGAAGGAATTCAACGATATTATCGGGCTTGGAGGTTGGGGAGGACGAACGGAAAAATCCGGTTCCTATATCCGCTTGCGCGAAGGGAAATGGGTTGCGGTAAATTCGCCTGGGCCTGCTGGCCACCATGGCCCGCCTCATCCCTACGTGGTGATAACCCGCGATGAGAAACATCCGGTCATGGGTGGCCTCCCGAAAGAATGGCTGCACGTCAAGGATGAACTCTATGATAGCTTGCGGGGGCCCGCGCAGAATGTGACTGTTCTGGCCTCAGCCTACTCAGACCCCAAAGGTGAGGGGACCGGCGAAAATGAGCCGATTCTTTTCACTATTCAGTACGGCAAAGGCCGGGTTTTCCACACCGTGTTGGGCCACGGAGTTATGGAGATGAAATGCGTCGGCTTCATCGCGACTCTTCAACGGGGTGCAGAATGGGCGGCAACTGGCAGGGTTAACCAGAAAGTGCCTGCCGATTTTCCTACGGCGACCCAAGTTAGCGTCCGGAATTTCTGAGCCTCCACGAGCCCTGCCCAAAAAAAGCGCGGGGCTCGTCTAGGGCTAAGTTCAGCGGAAGCCTATTATGCCCTTGGCGAGGTTCTGGATAAGAAGGGGAGAGAACAGGAGGCCATCGAAGCTCTGAAGACCACAATTCAGAACTACCCGCAATTCTCGAAACCCCATTACGTGCTGGGGCAGATCTACCGAAAATAAGGACTGCAGGAGGAGGCGAAAAAGGAACTCCAGACTTTCCAGGAATTGAACCGTGCCGAAAAGCAGAAGGAACACCACCACAGAGGGTGAGTAAGCTTCCAGCCTTTGCCCTGGATGTTGCACTGCCTACGACTTCCCCTCTAAATTCGCAATGGCAGCTTTGACTCTGAGTATTAAGTCACCTTGCTCCTTTGGACGGGCCCTTTCGAGGAACTTCTTATAGTAGCCGATTGCGAATTGAGGTTGCCCGGCCTTTTCTGCCAGAAAGGCTAGGCTCAAAAAAGGCTCGCTGAGGTCTTGATCGTATTCGACGGCCTTCTCCAGGTAGATTCGTGCAGCGTTTCCGTCGCCACGCTGGATGGAGAGAACGCCAAAAATGTTGTAAGCCTGTCCATAGCGATTGTCCTGCGTTAGGATTGCCTTCAAAGTCTTCTCGCAGTCGGCGTATCTCCCCAACTGTAGGTAAGCGTTTGCCAGATTGGTCAGGTTTTGGAGATTGGTCAGATTCATCTCGCCTGCTTTTTCCATTGCGTCAGCAGCTTCCTGCGGCTTCCCCACTCGGACGAAGTTACTGCCCATTGAGGCATAGGTCTGATCGCTCTCGGCGTGATATTTGATGGCCGTCTGATACACGTCGATGGCCTTCTGATACTGCCCGATCCGTTCAAAACAGACGCCGAGTTTCTGATAAATTGCCGGGTTGGCCGGATCCTTGGCCTGGATGCTCTTCAACATCGGAATTGCGGCCTGAAAGCGATCATGATTCATCAACTCGGCCGACTTTTCCACTACCCCCAGGACCTCGACTCGATCCTTCGGGTCGGGCCCACTCATGTCAATCCGCAGATCACGCCGGGCGCCGGCACTGGCATACCCCAGGGACTGTAACTGGCTGAGCGTCTCAA
>JBGOTQ010000053.1:0-26359 GCA_041476565.1 Terriglobia bacterium
ACGTCACGGTCGGCCGTCTCTACCGCGACGGAGAGAGCTGGAAGCTGGCCGACAGTTTTGGAAGGGAAGATCTCCCTTTGCTGATTAAGGTCCTCGATTTGGCGCATTCCTGGATCTACCAATCCCAACCCTCCACCGAATAACCCCCGCCCCTACCCGCTCGGCTCACGCCGGGCGGGTTCTTCCCTTGAATAAGGGGCGAACCGAATAAAGGAGACTCGCAATGACCAGCATCAACTCAGAACCCACCGAATCCAGCCGGCCCAGATCAGGCCAAACGAGCGGCAGCGACCAAAGTTGTGCCGATTGTTTTCACCTCGACCTGCTCGGTGGCGAACCCCTAGATGGATCGGGCTTCGAAGAAGAGATCCACGACACCGACTTTCAATGGAGGGATTAGAAATGCCAAGCGGTACTCAACCCATCAAGCGGGACCTCCGACAGGAAGTCACCGATGCCATCATGTCAGCGCTGGAGAAAGGGACCGCCCCGTGGCAGAAACCCTGGCAAGCAGGCGCGCTTGAGCTTCCGTTCAACCCAACGTCTGAAAAGCCTTATCGCGGCGGCAACGCCATCCTCCTGATGCTTAACGGCTCCTCCAAAGGATATGATGACCCCCGTTGGCTTACATACAGGCAGGCTCAGGAACGCGGCTGGCAGGTTCGCAAGGCAGAGAAGGGGACCCAGATCGAATTCTGGCAATTTCCTGAGCGGAACGGAACCGGTAGCGATGGGCCCTCGAATCAAGACCAGCCTCAATCCGACAAGTTCGTCTATCGAGTCTATACCGTCTTCAACGCCAAGCAGATTGACGGTATGCCGCCCCACTCACCGCGTGTGCGCCAGGAGTGGGAGGTAGCTCAAGGCGCCGAAGCGATTCTTCAAAACTCAGGGGCCCGAATCAGCCACGACCAGGCGGATCGGGCCTTCTACAGCCGCCTCTCCGACAGTATTCACCTCCCGCTCCGGCCGGCGTTCAAGAGTGCGGGTGATTATTATGGGACTGCCCTCCATGAACTGGCTCATTGGACGGGACATCCGCAGCGGCTCAATCGAGAAACACTCAATGAGAATTACCGCTTCGGAGATCCCAACTACGCCAAGGAGGAACTGAGAGCCGAACTCGCCAGCGTCTTTCTGATGACCGAGCGAGGCATTCCCCACAATCCGGACGGCCATGCCTCTTACGTCGCTTCCTGGTTGGAAGCGCTCCGCCAGGACAAACACGAAATCTTCCGTGCCGCCCGCGACGCCCACAGGGCTACCGATTTGCTCCTGGGTTTGGAGCTATACCAGTCGCTCGACAAGGCCATGGCTGAGGTCAACCGACGCCATGTAGTCTCAGACCCATTGTCTGAGCCTGCTTTCACTGGTACTGAACTGGATCAGACTCCCCGCCCAGCTCTCGGCTTCCGAACTCGGCCCCCTACGGTAGAAATCGAGTTTTAAGACCGAGCAGCTCAGCCACTCACGCCTTAAACTCACGTAGACGAAAGGCCGCCGCCACCGGCGCTGGTCACCGCAGTCACCTCGGTTGACAGATCTCACGTTGCCTCAACGTAGTGAATCACCTGGGGTGTCAATCAGCCCAGGGCCGAATGATGATGCTCCTGGTTATTTCAGGCGAAAATGGACTCCCAACTAGATGGAGACGCCGCGGGAATTCCTGCCAAAGGTCGCAGAGGTATTTCTTCCCCGCGACTTTGGCTTGGAACACATGCCCAAAGATAGATCAGAACCACCCCAATTCGCTCCGTGAGAGTTCTCTGCCAGAGGGCGTCTGGATGACTTCGAATGTCACGTGGCTATTCTTAGCTTTGTAAAAGGGCAGGGCAAGTTACGAGGACGACAACGTATCTGCTCCCGACGGATACCTCTTAGACATGGCATTTAATTCACCTGCATTTTGACGCGCGTATTGGAGCAAGCGTACCTTCGCAGCGCTGCAATCGTTCACGTCTCCGGCTATCCACCGCCTCTTCAATTTTTCCGCAACAAATGCCGTAGTTCCACCTCCAGCGAACGGATCAACAATCATGTCTCCCTCAACTGTTGTAAGCAGAATCACTCGCTCGAGAATTACAGGCGCCAATTCGTTTGCCATCCGGTTCTTGTTTTTCCGATGGCGCACAGGCGAAACATCATCCCAAACCTCACTGAGATTGAGACCCTTCGGATTCAAGTGCTTTCTGTGTCCCCCGTAGTCTTTTATGTCTCGACCACACATGCGACAGGTCTCGATCGGTAATCGGACGGCATCTTTGTTAAACACGCGGGGTCTCGGACCCTTGATATAAAAAAGCAAACCGTAATGGCTTGGTGACAGTCTGTTAGGAATCGGTAAGGAGTGAGGTTTGTCGATGGCGATCCAATGCCTAAAGGTGAGCCCAGCAATCGAGTTAAGAAAATTTCCTAAGGGAATTAGCCATTTGGGTAGGTTGTGGATAAAGAGAGCGCCTCCAGGTGCGAGACTGCGCACAGCTTCCCTCAACCATTTCTTTGACCACTCAAGATACTTCTCTTCGGGAAGATCGTCGTTGCCATTAGGTCCGTAGTTTTTCCCGAGATTAAAAGGTGGATCCGCAAAGAATGTATGCACCGACGATTCAGGGAGTTGCCGCAAGAGCTCCAAACAGTCGGACTTGTAGAGCTTTCCGTATTTGGTTGAGTAGACAAGTTTCATTGTCCGCCATTTCTTGAGTATAAATTTAGAGCAATAGTTCCGCGTAAGCCGGAAAGAAGCGATAAATCTCACGGTATGCAAGTATGTCCTTGGCCGATAACTCAAAATCCTTGGGCTTCCAAAGGTCACTACAAGGCATGGAACAATCCAAGTATAGACGTTCCTTCCGAGTCAGTCGCGGCACAAGTATTTCATACGGAGGTTTTCGCAGATCAGATCGGTAGTAAGGAGCGCGGACCAAAGTACTAGCCTGAAGATCACGTTCTTCTTGGTCGGTTCCTATTATTCCTCCCACAGTCAACATTCGGTGTCCATCAGCGTATACAAAGTTGAATAGTGGGATGAATTTGGCTTCACGTCCAGCTAAGCCACGCTTGATGGCTACTTCGAGAATCGAGGTGTTCAGAAGGGGCAACTTCGATTTGGCGAAATCAACGAGTTTCGAGCTGCCACCGAGATAGTCACCAGCTTCGACGACGAAGTGTTCGCGCCAATCACTTGGCGAGTCTCCAGCAGGTGGTTCCACATCAATGGTAATGAGTAGAATCGATCCGACGGTAAGGTATGTTCCTGCTAGCACCACATCGGCCAAGTGGCTGGCCCGCAAAATGTCGTCATAGTCCAGCCACAAGATGTGACGTCTATCGCGCGAAAGTGACGGTATGACGTCACCGATCGGCTTGATTTCGATCTTAACTTGCAGAAAGGGTCTATTAAAGTGGACTCGCTTTTTGATCCTTGTCGAGTATTCGACACTAAGTAAGTTGTCGATCCCCAAGAGCTTGTGAAACAAAATAAAATCTACAAAGTAGATGGACCCGAAGCCAGTGTACTGGTAGCTGGCCATCGGAAACCGTGCCATCGAGAGTCTTTGAAATGCATCGATCAGCATTCTGCGCTCAATCTGTTTCGCTGGGCGTAGGTCATACGGGACCTTAAGATAACTCTCAGTGGGTTGGGTCACTCTGGGCACTCCGTCTTGAGATAATGATCAAAGGTCAGCTTTCCAATCGCCGAGGCGGAAATTGAAGGTCGCCTTATTTTTTTGCGAATTCGCTCCAGGTCGGGCATCTCTACGTCGTACTGGACTCGAATCTTCCGGCGCTTCGGCAATGATCTGATGACTTCAAATCGTTTGGAGGGATTGTGAAGTAACGGACGGAAGTCTTGTTGTTGTACCCGCTCAGCTATCTCTCGCTCGACCGGCTGCTCCGGGAGTTCTGATGGATACATATCGTTTAGGAATGAGATTACGGGTCGAGAGATCCCTGACATTTTGTTCCTCGCCAGCTGATACACAACTGCTTCCCTGTTGAGCCCACGTTTACTGGTCGTCCAAGGCAAGAGTGATGGGTCCTGTGAAGTAAAGAGAGCGAGGCCGACAAATCCTAGATATTTGCTGTGAAAGGCTGGCAGTCCGACCCCCCAACCTGTCAGATCTGTTTTGTCGGCGTTCACGACAACTCGACCGTTGCAAAGGACGTACCAGCCCGCCACTTCTTGGGTTCGCTTGACCTTTGGGGCCACGGTTGCCAGTAGAGTGACCTTGACACTCTCGTGTTCGAACTTCTCAACTCCAGGTTCAATCTCATCAGAGTTGCCGAAAGGCAAATCGCGCCTCTCTACCTCGATGTCATTTACCTTGACCGTCACAAGTGTGCCGAGAAACACCGGATATGTTTGGCCGATGACCCTGCGCAACGTTGATTCCACAGTTCCATCACCTATACGTACCTTCACCTCCTGGTGAAGATCTGTAACAACAATCGAAGTTCCGGCTTTGTGTTGTGAGACGGCACCATTGACCTTTGATATTGGGAATGTCCAATCATCTAATGAGTCATCTTTCTCAGCCCACTTAGGAACATTGATGCTCACCACAAAGCTGCCTTCCATGGTGCTCGAAGTGATTTCAATCTGGTTCCCGAGCTTGAATATGGCTCTCTTAAGACCGATCCCATAAACCCCAAGCTTACCTTTAAGTGCATGGGCGCTGTGGCCGAAGCAGAACACTTCGTTTTCTGCGTCCTTTCGAGAAAATCCACCGCAGTTATCGGATATTTCAAAACGATCCTCAGAATACCTCACACTAATTCTGGCAGGACTATGGACCGATCGGACGCGAGCTACCCCGGAGTTGAGCACTTGAGTCTCAATGTCTATGTTGCGACTCTGAAGCAATGAGTCCATTGAGTTGTCAATGAGGTCAAGGATACAGTCCTCAAGAGAGATATCCCTAGTGAACATCTGGAGGAAGAACTGCTTCTTCGGATATGCGTGGACGGTCTTCATTTTTCCTCTCCACATCTACACATTCAAAACAAAAGTAAAAGTGTGCTTTCTCAAAGCCCAATTCCCAACCGGTGGTAAATCGGCTAGATCAGTGAGCTAATCTAGGTGACCCCCAGCGTATGAAGCCGCTGTAAAAAGTGGACGAAGTCGCGCAATGCCTCAAGATCAGCTTCAGGGATACCGTCAGGATCAAAGTGCATCACGTCATTGCGGATTGTGCGGACCCGATCCAGCAGGCTAACAAACGCCCTGCGGTCTACGTCAATATGGAGTTTTGACCAATTGTCCGGGTTTTCGAGCAAACGAATGTACTCACCGAAAGTCAAATCGGCGACCCCATTGATCATGCGTGCTGAATCGGAACAGTCACGAACCTCGGCCAACTGCTCAACAGAGAAATGATTGCTAATGACTTTTCTGACGTGATTCTCAATCTCTCCCAAAAGGAGAAAAGGCTCAGCAAGCTGCTGAAACTGGAGACTCAAATCACTCGAAGTGACGATTCCGTTTATGCGGTTGTCGCTGCCACGAATCAAAACGTACTGGTTTTGGACAATGACCCCTATCGCCTCGAACAAAGAAGCATCTGAACGGATCTCTTGGTGCTGATCCATCAGATCACGGACTACGTTCGATGTCTTGCCAAGTGCGAGGCGGCTGCCAATAGAGTTCCAGCTGATCAATCCTTTGACGTCCCGCTCACCGGTCATAACCGGTAACTGCGAGAAATCGTTGCTCATCATGAGGGTGACTGCTTCTTGAAGGGTGGCCTCTGGCTTGATGGATACCGGCGGCTTGTTAGCCGCTGCCAGCTTGCTTATTCGATAAGTGGGATCAGACTGTGCAGAAGCTCGAATCGCATCCAATGTGCCAGTGGCGGTGGACGTCCCGGCTGCAATACCTGCCAGGTTCCCTTGCGACATCACCGCGGATTTCCCTTCCGACAATTTGAAAGTAATCCAGGAGTCAAGATACGCAGACTCAAAATCAGGCTCAGTCTCCAAGCCGCTGATCTCTAGCGCCCCTCGGATTCTGTCAACTATCCAATAACCACGACGTGAGGCACTAATCCACGACAGAAATTCCCGAACCGTTGGCGACTGCACACGCAGTCCTTTCTTTAATTGCTCTGCTATCTCGGACAGGCGTTGATTGAGATTCGAATTTGAGCCACTATCTTCTCTTGCCTCTAAAGCTTCCATCGTCATCACCTCAGACCGTAACGCTTTAACTGGTAGCACTTAGGAGCGCCGCGGCCAGAACCTCCTCAATCGATGACACGAACCGGACACTGATTCTATTTCTGACATAGTCTGGCGACATCTGCACGTCACGTTCGTTATCTTTCGGCATGATTACTTCCTTGCAGCCTGCGTCAATGGCAGCCTGGAGTTTTGGAAGGACACCGCCAATTGGGAGCACTTTGCCCATGATTGTGATCTCGCCGCTCATGGCTATGTCGTTACGGACCGGTCTCTCTGTCAAAGCTGACACGATACCTGTCACAATGGTAATTCCAGCGGAAGGACCCTCTTTTGGAATACCCATCATTGTTGCCAGAACGGCGATATTGTAGTTTTCCTGCCAGTCGTTCGGCAATCCCACTTCTTTGGCATGCGTTCGGATGAACTGGGCTGCTGCTGCAACACTCTCCTTCATTACCTTTTGCATGGAACCCAAGCTGGTGATCCGCCCAGTGCCTTTTGAAGCCTGCATCTCGAAGTGCAAAACGCATCCCCGGTCCCCGCCGATTACAGCCAATCCGATGACCTCGCCCACTCGTGGTTCAGTTGGGAGGGTCACTTTCTGTTCCCGTTCGGCATCGGGTAGCCTCGGTGTGATGACCGTCCCCGACTGAATCAGTTTTCCACTCAGCACAGTCGGCCCATACTCACCCGGGGCCATCAAATGGAGCTGATTACGGACGCGCTGTCTCCCCTCGATGGCCAGATACAACAACTCGCCGAGTTGCTCGTCGGTGACCTCCCCGTGCGGATACATCAACTTCAGCAAGCCCGACAGCAACTTTTCGACGCCTCGCACATCCCGTCCGGTGAGTCCGACCTTGGCAGCAGAAACGTCCATTAACTGATAGCGGTCTTTCAGCGGTCCCAGTACGTCTTTGCGGCGCAGTTCATGCATGATCTCGCAGAAATAGTCGGTAATGAAGCCATAGTCTTTAGCTAGTGAGTCAGGATGAATTTTCGGTATTTCCCAACCAGGCAAATACCCGTGTAAGCGATCGATGAAGGCTTCCACTTGGAGGAAATCGGGTAACGGCTCGAAAAGGTGGTAGTACTTCTCGTGAGGCTGCTTGGCTTGCACGTCAATGTTGCCAACCAGGACGATAGATGCAAAAGCCAGAATGTCCTTCTTCCCCCGGCTGAATTTCGCATCCTGCATGTATGCCTGCATGATCGATACGAGGGCCTTGGGGTCAGTGAAATCGGTGTTTGCGATCTCGTCAAACACCACCACATCACGGCTTCCCACCACGCCGACTCGGCCCGTAGCGTTGTTGATGAAAAGGCTGGCTGGAGTGGCTTTCCCACCCGACAGAACGATGGTGTAATAGCTCTGATTTCGATAGATATAGGTCTTGCCGGTTTCCCTTGGAGCCAGTTCAACAGTGTTGCAGTTGGCTTCGACCATGGGCACCAACCGCCACAGGTAAAGAAGCTTCTCGCGGCGGCTCAACTGCTCAGTGTTCAGGCCAATGGAGTTGATCAGGATGTCCAGCCACTCCTCTGCCTTAAACTGCCGTCGCTTTTCGATGTAGTCGTTCAGGTCGATGACCGAGATCTGAAACGGAGTGAACTCATTAACCTTAAAGGGACGGATCTTTTTATTGTGCACTTCGGTCTCGTCGTAGGTGAGGGCGATGGTACCCCACATGCCACCCGAAAGGAGCATGGGGTACTGCCGGACGAGGCTCTCTGAGACGTTGACGAAGCTCTCATTGATGGCCGAGATCGTACCCCAATACTTGTCCTCGGTTTCCTGAAGCCGAACCTCCAGGTTGGCAATGATGCTGTGGTTGCGAGTCTCTCGAATTTGGTGCCGAATCTTCTCGGCTTCAGCCCCGTGGACGAAGTTCTCCCGGAGCCTCTTGACCACTTCCTGGAGATCTTGCTGAAAATTATCTTCTTTGCAGTAGTTGTCAATCAAGTACTCGACCACGAACCGAGGGAACTCATCCACCCCGGTGTTCACAGTGAGCCGCTTGTTCACGACTTTGCCACGGAAAACTTCCTTGAATTGCGCATTCATCTCTTCGTCTCTCTTATCGCAAACCAGCCGGGACCATTCCCATCATGCTGTCGAGCTTGCTATCCAAACGACGTCGGATGCGAGTCGTATCCAACTGGATTTCTACCTTGCCATGAATTGCGCTTCGCACTGTGCGGTCCTTCCAGCGGTACGAGGCGACTGCAGTTACAGGTTTCACAATCTTATCAACCGCCTGTGCTTCTTGAGGGGGAATCTCGATCTTGGGAAGCCAACGAACCCTATACTCTTGCTGCGACCCTAAGAAGACTTCCTTCCGAGGTTGAATGTCATCCAGCCCGGCATCGACCTGAAGCTGAAATATCAATTCATCCATCACGGGTTTTGTGGCCTTGGCTGTGATAATGATATCGAGTGGTTGGTTTTCGGCCAGGGCACCTTCGAAACGAATTTCAGCAAGTTCGAAGACGGGCTCAAACTTCACCTTCGGCCCCAACACCACAACCGGAATCATACACTCGGCTAGGCTTAGACCACCGTGCGTGTACCGTTCTGGGTCATGCCGTCCCTGGTATCGCTTTAGCGTCAACCCAGGGCGTGGAAATAGAAGGTGATTGAAAGACCATTCAGCCCCGTTGGGTTTCCTGATCTTGTCGGGAATTCCCAAATCAGCCACATTGAAGAGTACTCCTTTTGAACGGTCCTCACCCTCAATCGGTTTCTTTAACCTCCCAACCCGATATTTGATGTCGCTATTGTCCGTTACCGCCGAAGGGGGTACTACAAAAGGCTTAGCCGGAACCGATGTAAAGCCGTGGTCAGAAACAACAAACACCATAGCGCCATCCGGCATCTCTCGTAGCACGCTTCGGACATCCTGTCGCAAGATCTCCCGTACCGTCACATCGTAGATGAATGACAGGTCCTGGTTGTTATGGTGCAGGTTTTTGTCTGTAAAATTGAAGATCACCACATCAATGAGTGGTGAGGTGTACCGCGCTGAAATGCCGCACTCGATGCTCTCATCCTGCTTCTCGACGTTGAATGTCACAGACAAGCCTAGATGGTTTTTCAAAGCGGATTCCAGCAACGTATTCTCAGCAGTACTGGAGAAATCCAAGGGTAGACATCCTGCTGAAATCGCCTTGCGGCTCAGTTGGGTCTCACTCGGCAGGATTGAACTCCCTCTCAATTCTTCGATCACATCGTACTTTTCTTTCAATACTGGCTGAACAAATCCTTCCCACGCATCGACACGCAGGCCGTCAAATATGAGGATGACCGCTTTCTGACCCCTGTTGGGGTCCCAGTACCTTGCCAATACTCGGGGAACGAACTGATGAGTAAAAATAACCGGCGCTTCGGATTGTTGGATCCACTTGGCGTAATTTGCAGAGTAAAGATCCTGAAATTTTGTGTTGGCAGCATCCAGGTCCTGCTCTACCATTTTAATGCTCTCTCTGAGCTTCCGCTGTGCCTCCTCCCATCGCTTGGTGAGCTTGGGCCAGAAGTCATTCTTGGGGATTGGAAGAATATCGCCGACTTGAACAAGGCGGTGCAAAGCGTTTGCGTAGTAATCAAGCCGGTTCGCCTTGTCGGCGTTCCAAAGCGTGTGGAATTGCTCGAACTGAAGCTGGTCCGGCTTGAGAACCTTGAGCTTATGAACATGTCCGTGCAACTTATCGGCAGTGTCTAGGAATTGGATGGCCCGATTGTAGGTATTCAGCAAGGTGTCCCACTGAAGCGTTGGCCGTCGGGCAGCGACGGAGAGCGTATCTTCCTTTCCCGTAGTCCCTTCTTTGTCGATAGCAGTCCAGATTCCCCGATGAAACTCCTTTTGTTGGCTGGTCAGCAGATCGATCAACAGCGATAGAAGGGCCATGCTGCGAATGAGCGACGACAACTTTTCATTTAATAGCACTCTCTTTGCCTGTTCAGGTTCGTCGATCTGGCAGCGATCGGCTAGCAGGAAAGCCAGCCTCTTTTCTGGCTCTTCTTTCAGAAATGCCTCAAGAGTCGCCACATCCTCTGAAATTTGGTCAGGGTCAGCCTTGAGCATGTCCTTGATGGTTTGCTCGATGACCTTCTTGGGGATCTTCTGGTATTTCCCCAACCCAGTTTCGAAGTTGTCGAGCAGAACATCGTATTCCAGTCCGTGTTGATGCATGATGGTCGAGAGAGTGAAGGCCCTCACCACCATCTGCGGATCGTGATCCAACATCCAGCACCAGGGCTTGTCAGACTGAGCAATTTGTTCCTTGAGATGATCGAGAACCTCGCTGGCCTCAGTGGCTCCACCCGAGAAGAGTTCTTGGATCTTCTCCAGCCGCTCGTGGTTTTCGATGCAGAGACGGCGAATCTCGGCTGCGGTGAGCTTGCGGAACGGATTAATATTGAGCGTGGCTCCCAGGACGATTTTGAAGAGATCGCTGTCTTGAAAACGATGCTCATCCACCTCTCTCAAATGGCGGTGAGCTTCCAGGGCATTCTCCAGGTTGTCCAAAATCAGTCTGCTGAGGTTGCGGTCGGTGTTCACCAGCAGCGGCCACCGCTGGTCGCCGGTCTTCTCAACGAGAAAATCCCGTAGAGTCGTCGTCAACCGTGCCCTGGATTTGCAGCGGGCTTCGAGGTCGGGATAGAAGAGCGGCTGTTTGGCCTTTTCACGGGTGCGGTCCACCAGGATGATCTTGGCCGAAAGATCACCTCGCAAATTTTCGTACATTTCCCGCAAGGCGAGATTGCCACTGCAAAACAGGACGGTGAAGCCCTTCTCTTTGGCCCAACCATCGACGGCCTGGGCCCCGGCCCGGATCATCCGCTGGGGATCGGCAAGGATGATGAGCTTTTCGTCCTCGAGGGGGTCTAGTTGGTCGATCACCCATTGCTCGATCATCGATGACTCATGGATTCAGAACAGCACGTTAAAACCTGCTGACTGGAAATGCCGATCATTCGTGAAGGCCTCGGTCAGGCCCAGCCGTCGCATAACGATGAACGAAACATGATCCACGATCCCCGCCTGCCCGGCTTCGCTTCGTTCATACGCGTCCCATGCCTCAGTCCAGTCAGTCTCGGTGGGCACAATCAACTCGTCGCGTTGCTCCAGTGTTTCTTGCAAGCGACAAACATGATTGCGAAACGGTCGCCTGGCCGCCGCATTCCCGCATTCCAGCAACACAAATGTTGTTGTGACAAATGGTTGACGTTGATGAAGGATACGTGTGAATGCCTGCTCGGCAGAGGCGTGCCACTGATCGGCCAGATTCCACAAAGCTAATAGCCCGACGGTATCAAGAAACACCGGGTTCATGGTTGATGCTCATCATGCCGTTCGGCTACATCGTGTTCACCGGTATTGAACCGGTCGGACAGAATCGCGTAGACGTCGTCTAGGCTCGGCTTTTTCGGCTCTTTCTGAACACTACGAATCTCGACTTCAACCTCGCAAGGATCGGGCAAATCGACCGTTTGTGTCGGCCTGAAAACGCCGTTCTCAAAAATGGCATGAAATGTCTTCGTCATAGTTGCTGCCTCCATCAATATTGGCACCAAGACTACAAAAGCAAGTCACTAAAGTACGTCTATTTTCTCCTGGCGCCCTTTGCGTCTTTTCGGCTTGGTTCCCGTCTCGCCTCCACGGCGAACGCAGATGCGGTAGTCGTCTTCGACCTCGATTTGCTGCTTGTGGGTCAAGTTGGCGAGACTCAAGCCGCCTTTCTCGTAGATTGCTTTACCTTGCTCATAAAGACCGGCACGACGGCACTGACGCAACCAATCGAGCAAGTCCACGTCGCCGCTGGGCCGATCTTTGTCGCGCAGCGGCACACCCTCGATCAAGGCATTGGCGAACCGTTTGATCAGCCGCAAGGTGCCCGCTTCACGCAACTTGGCGAGCTGATTCCGCTCGTCATCATTGGGCGGTCGCCAAGTGCCGCTGAGGGTCTTGATGAAGTATTCCGGCAGCCAGTCTGCCAGCAGACGACGGGGCTTGTCCTGCACCGGCAAGTACTGTTCGAAAAGGTCACTGTAGTGGACACCCTCATGTTCACGGTATTTCTTGAGATATTCGCCCATGAACTTTTCGAGCTGAGCAGCAGCAGCGTCTTCCTTTACCTGCTCGGCCTGATCAAGATGGTCAGCGGTTTCCTTCAAATACCAACGACTTTGAACATGCGAACCGAAGAGGTCCGGCTCTTTGTTCTCGAACAGATTCTTCTTGACCGGCTGCTGAACTTCCTCAGCCACGCTTCGCAACAGCGCATCGAAGTCGTGGGCCTCCATCTGGCCTTTACGAACCATGCTGCTCACGAGTGCATCATAGATGCGATCCTTAGTAGCACCCGGATGCGCAGTCAGATAATCACGGACAATTTGTTTGGCTAGTTCGTTGAAAGTGGGAACGTCTATATTGGAAGGAATGAATATCTGTGTAACTCTCCACTCATCCGGCTTCGGTTTGCGAAAGTTAAGTACCAAATCCCTCTTTGTGGACTTATCCGCAGTGAGCTGATTGAACGACTTCTGGCCTGTGTCGATGAAAACAGCAGAGTCGGTCTTGTCAACAAGAAATCCTACTTCCGCCATAACATCTTGAACAAGCTCCCAGGTACCTTCCGATGTGTCGTGGTAGCAGAGGCTGAGCCATCGTCCGGGCTTTAGCACCCGAAAGCACTCAGCCATTGCCCGTTTCATCAGGAATGCCCAATCCGCCTCAGACTTCTGTCGCACGTCATTTACGATGATCTCATCCTCATGCCAGTTCGTGTTGAACCGCATCCATGCCTCCCACACGTAGTTGAGTTCGCCGTACTGTACGTTGTCTGAATAAGGTGGATCTGTGAAGACGTAATCGATGCTGTTGCTCGGAATCATGCTCATGTCAACTGACGACTGAGTCGAGATTAAGAAGGACGTGTTCTGGTATTCGTTGCGGATTGCCTCATAACCTTTTGCCACCCTCTCAACTTTATTTGCAAAGTGCTTCCAAACGGGTTCTTCGCAACTCACCTGGGGGACATAGTATGTGCCAGTAATCAAATAAAACGGAAAACTGGCTCCTGTCATGTAGCGGTTCAGGCGAGACAAGCCGAGAGTTATGCCGTTGATAGCAAACCGAAGTGCGTCGGCAACGTCTTTGTCAGCCAGTTTGTCAATTGCGTGATGGACAGTTGCTATGGCTCGCAGGTTTCTTTTTGTAAAAAGGTCGGAGACTTCCTTCACGCCATAGTAGAACAATGCATCCCGCTGGTACCGACTAAAGCCGGTCATGTCGTACCCCTGCGGGTATCTGTAAGGAGTCGGATCCTTGTGAATTTTCTCAATTTTCCCCAGATCATACTTCTCGAAAAACGACCGTTTCGCCTTGTCTTGGTCGTTCCTACGCCGTGAACCGTGTACTGGCTCACATTTATTTAGACAGCTGTAATTAGTCATCACGGGGATCGAACCGAACTTTTCGCTTTGAGAACGTATGATCTCCTTGTGACCTTTCTCGTGGCAGAAGGGGCATATCTTCACTTTCTTTGGCGTCCCCTGAGCGGTGGTACCCTCTGTTTCAATGCAATCGAAGAGAACAACTTTGCTTAAACATCGAGGACAACGGAACACCTGACTATAGACGGTTTGCGTCGTGATTGCTTCGCCGCCACATCGATCGCAACGGGTAGAATAGAGGCCTTCCACGTCGTCACGAATCGCCTGTGCTAAGTCAGAAAGTGCTTGACGCAGCGTTGTAGGATTGATCGGCGTGCAATAACACTTGGTGATAAAAGTGGCGGCTGGGCTACGATCCAGAACTACGGCGAATCTGCCTTCCATCAGAGATGCGAGCGCGGTACCGCCAGAGCCGACGAACGGGTCGAGGACAATGCCACCTGGTGCCGTGTAATGGCGGATGTACTGCCGGATTGCATCATGCGGTTTTTTCCCCTGGTGGTAGCTGTGCATGTTGTAGATCGCCGTGGCCTTTGTGGTAGTGATACCTTGATTAAAGGCGACGATGTCATAAGCGTCCCTCTCCTTGTCATATGGTGTGGCGTGTTCCTGAATGAACCGCGGCAGATTCGGATTAGGCTGATCGCCAAAGTAGCATCCTTCCAATATCTTCGTCTCTGAGCCAAATCTGAAAGTACTTTGCACTGAGTTAGACTCTTTCTTCGTCATGATGGCCGCCTACTTGATTTCAAGGATGGTTGATTGGCCTTTGCCATCTGTCTCCGCGGCGGTTTCAAGGAACTGACGGAACTCGCCGACCACCTTGTCGATGTCACCCTTTTCCACCTTGGTCTTAGTTGGTCTGAAGTCCTGCAAGTAGATTACCTTGACGATGATCTTCTTTAGGTATTTTGCCAGCAGGCCAGCATTGTTGGGGTTTGCCGGAATACGTTCAGCCAAAAGATCGGCCAGTTTTTCGTCGCTGGGTGCTGCCAGCACGTCGGCGATAAACTTCTCCTGCTTCCCTTGCTCTAAAAGCGATCGCAAAGCGGGTTGCCGGAGCAGGCTCGCGATATTCAATACTGCCGATCGGACAGCACTCTTGGCTTGTTCGAGGGCGTTTTCAGCCGCATTGACAAGTACATCAGCATTTTCCACTTGAAGGGGGCATCCTTCCGGCTGAGGCCTTTCTTTCAACGCACGTTCCACGACGTTGCGATCTAAAGACGACTGGAACAGGCCATCTTTCTGGCGAGACACCTCCTCGTTAAGCCAACCGATGTTTACGACCGCCAGGGCATCGATCTTGGCAAGCTCAGCGATGGCCTTGAAGGAACGGGAATCAGGCAGGATATCAATCTCGTTGCGGACCGCCTCGCACCTGCCCGTCACTTCATCGAATGCCTGCAAGTAGCGAGTGCGATAGACGCTCTGGATGCCGTCAAGAAGGTCAAAAAGCTGGCTCTGCAATTTTGCCTCTGACTCCATGAGCTCGCCGACGCGATCCAGCTTCTTCCCAAGGCTGCGGAGTTTGTCCTTGAATTCCCCCAACACCCCTTCCTTTTTTACTTGCAGTTGCGAATACCTGTACGCGGCTCTGATTTTTTGGTCGTGGCGACAGAAAGCCTCAGCCTTCTCCCAGTCCTTCTTGCGGCTCGCCAAATCATCGAGTTCGGTTGTTTTGGACTCCTGCTGGGCGTAACAGCTGTACCCGAAGGTAGTGTCCATGGCGTTGAGAAGGTGCGAGATCTCCTCAGGGTCGTCAATCTTTGCCGAGAAGAACGCCTTCCACGAGTTCAGGGAGTCGGCTACGGGATTGGACTGCTGGATGTCAGCCATAAGGGTGTCGAGTCGTTCGACGAGCGCCTCTATTTCGGGCTTCTTTAGCTCTCGCCATTTCCGCACCCGGTCGAGCGCGGCGGCGATTTCGCCGTCCTTCTGGATGGTCTTGAGTGACTCATCATCGAGCAGGATGGCGGCATATGGAGCCAGCACCGGCCAGCCTTCGGGAGCCTTGAGCCGCTGAATCTTCGTCATCGAATTCAGCAGAACGGCGTTGAAAGTCAGGTCGGTGACATCGGTGTAATCAATGTGGTCGATGCCAGTAGCTCCCTTGCCGGACAGCAGGACCCGGAGTTTCCCTTCTTTGACGAGACAGAGCAGGTAAATATCGATCATCCGACGAGACAGGCCATAGTTCTTGTCGTTCGGTCCACCCACCCCGGTGAAATTCTTCGACACCGTTTCGATGGAGATGCTCTGGTTACCCTTGCTCACTTGGGCCTCGATCCATTGGTCGAGGTCCTCGACGAACTCGTTGCCTTTTGTGTTGAGTTGCTTGGTGCCGTCCTTCTTCATGATCCCCAAAGCGTAGCCGTAATTGTCGGCGGCGCTGGTATACTGGTTGGGCTTGGTGCCCTTGGGGATGTCGCCAGTCTTCACGATACCGTTGATGACCTTGATGGCCTCATTGTCGTTGAAGGGGGCGGGTGCCTCGAATTCGATCTGCTTGGACTCGTACACGCCATCGAGGACTTGGCCCACCAGCGGCGTCAGAATCGCTAGAAGTTCTCCCTGGCATTTGAACTTCATGCTAATGTGATCAGCGGCACTGATCTGACCACGACCGAAGCTGTCTGTGACGATCTTAGCGATGCTGCCGATCTCGTCCTTCAGCCGGTTGGCGACCCACTGTATGACTTCCTTTGCGTCTTCGGTATCTTTGTGCTGATAGTCCTTCACCAGCTCCCGATAAGCAGCAAAGTCGAGCTGAAGGTCTTTTTCTTGCGGGGTCACCTGGGCCGGTGTCCAGAAGAGAGTACGGGGGTCGTCGACCTTCTTCGCAAGATCAATTACTTTGTCGCCGCAAGGCCGGTTGCTGATGAAGACGGCAAAATCGTGGTCAGTGTCGGAGCTGTTGATGGGCGGCAGTGCCTGTCCTTTGCTGGCGATGTCGAGCAGATCTCGCATGTAGACTCGGCCTTTGATTATCCGGCCATGCCATTCGACCTCCACATCCTTTTGCTCAGCCGGGGCGAGACCCCGGAAAATGGACTTTGTGTTGCGGGCGAGGTCCAACGTCATCAGCGAGGTCTTGATCTCCCAGCCGACCAATCCAAGCAGCTGAGCCCACGCTTCCCGCTGCTGGATCTCGCTGTTCTCCGCACGGCTGCGAGCTCTTTGAAAAAGGTCCTTAACATCAACCCCCCCTCGCTCAGGCGTGAAAGCGAAGTTATTGCCAATCTTCTTGACCTGAGGAACTTCCTTCGCCAGTTCGTCTAGCAACACTTCATAGTGGTCGAGATTATCCTTCACATCGGCCTTCTGGTCCTTGTCATGGTCGGCCCACTCCATGACTGAATTCATGATCTCCTCTACCGAGAGGCCGTTCGGTTGCATTTTGGCGACATGGTACAGGAACAGCGTCTTGAGGATTTTTGTGCAGCGAGAGGCATACACTTTGAGCCTGCCCTTGGTTGCTTGACCAATAATGCGACAGCCAGCCTGATAGGCCTTCCATTCGTCATTGAACTTGGAACTAATGGCGGCAATGCCTGCCGTAGTGCCCGACGGATCTTCTTCGTAACTCACCACGTCGTCAAACATCTGCCACAGCGTGATGAGTTCGTTCGATTTGACCTTGCGCTGGGTCTTAAGGGTCTGGTGCATGAAGTGGACGGCAGATCGCAGCGTGGTAAGGTTGTAGCTCACAGCCCGCAGTACATCAATGGCTGGTTTGTAGAACGGGAAAAACCGCTTGAAGGTTTCGCTCCCGATGGCGTCCGGCCAGGTGAAACTCTTGCGATAGTCCTCAAAGTAGGCATCGATACAGTCTGGTTTGCTCACAGTGCGGACTCTAGCGAGGACGATGTCGTAAAAGTTGGATTCATCCTGGAGAAGTGCAACATTCTTAAGCCGGTCGTTGGCGATGATATTCTTGACGCCCATCTTGGATTCGAGGGCCTGCTGGGCAGAGCAGATTGTCCAGACCGGAAAGCAATAGGTCTTCGCCAAACGGTTAGAGAGGACGACCAGCGTCTTTTCGTCCTCAACCCGCTGCTCCTCTGTCCGGGTCTTCATGAACAGGGAGACCTCATCTAGGATCAGAAGCAGTCCCTCATAACCCTCGGCCAGCAGAGTCTGGACCACGTGTTTGAGCACTTCCTCGGCCTCAAGAGGGATGTCGGGTGTGGTCTTCCGATCCTCTCGGTAGAACTTCCACAATTTCTTGCCGCAGTCTCGCCGCACGCTAGGGTTCTTACTGTTTCGGAGATCGTTGAGAAACTTGTCAATATCTTCCTGTTCTTCCTCGTCGAAGTACTTCGGATTTTTCAGAAACTTGGCCAAGGGCTTGTAGTAGACATCGATCTCAGACTGGAAACGTTCCGCCAACACCTCAACAGGGTAGACTGAAAGGGACTTTCCGTTTTCAGAGTAGTACTGGTCCTGTATGGTCTCCAAGATGTATTCAGTCATCTTGCGGCCTGTGTCGGTCACTCCAATCGTGCCCCCACCCTGCCCGACGAGAGTCTTCACGGCCACGAAGATGCCCTTTGATTTGCCCGTCGACTTCTTGGCAAGGCCGCCCTCGTAAAACTGGAAGATCGATTCCCGTTTACCCTTCTTGTTCTTGGTTTCCAGCTCGTTAACAATCTCCCACACTTTCTTGTCACCCAGGGCCAGGGCGCCAATGAGCGAAAGCAGATGGGACTTGCCAGAGCCGAACTCTGCCTGAACCCACCAGCCTTGGCCGATGGGATTTGATTTATTGGTTGAGTCGTAGGGGGCGGCAAGCTGGCGCAGCACGTCGTTGAGAAGTGCTCGAACTGGATCGATCAAGAAGTCGCGCACGGTGCGGGGCTCAGCGCGGCGTTTACGTTTGGACTCGGCTTCGACATCAATCGGCCCGCTTTGCCAGATGTGTCGTTCAACAATGTACACATCAATGATTTCGTCTGACACTTCGCAGAGTTGGTCGAGAGTCTGTCTTTTGAAAAGGTTGCTCATTCGCTCAACTCCCACAGATGATTCTCAGGGACTAGGTTGGTCGGCAGGGTGCGATGGTTACTGTGCGACGCCTCGTAGAAGAGCGTGATCCGATCACTGGAACGCTCGCCCGGCAGGAGTAGCAGGATGTGTTTTTGGTTGGTCGCGCGAATTCGAAGACAGTTCAACTCCAAATCGTACGCGAACAACAGCTCCAAGCACTTCAGCGCAACGAACGAATTCACGTCCAATCTTTCGGCCAAAAGCGCGTCGAGTTCCTCGGTGAGGCGTTTCCGGACAGATTCCATGCGGCTGGCTTCGTTCTGCACCAGGCGCTTCAGCTCGTCGTCGTGGACGCGGTCCAGGAGCGAGCGATTGACGTTTACGGGGTCAGTCAGTCGCTGGCCGCTCGGCGACCGTGCCTCGCGAAAGTCCACTTTCTCGTAACGATCCAACCGCTCGTAGGTGCCGAGGACAACGTAGAGATGCCGCCCTGTGGGCATTTCGAGTTTTTGCCGTAATTGTGAATTGATCTCATGCCCAGACAACTTCATGGACGCAGTCCTTTAGCCAACGCCACGATGGGTCGTACTGCTTCAGCCAGTGAGAGCCGGGTAGTAAACTGTCGCATTCTGTCAATCTCGCTGACCTTGGCGAGGAGCCCGGCCTCTCGCAATTGATAAAGCTGCTGAATCATCCACTGTTGGTCCCACAACAACCACTTATGCATCGGGCCTTCAAAAAGCCGCTCAAAGCTAAACATCCCTGGCTCTGGGAATTCCAGGTGCAAGATGTAAGCGAAGGCACTGAGACTACCCTCACGTAACCGGACGTTCAGGTGAGTTCGAGTTGTCGTTCCGACCCCAAGACGATCGTACGTTCTGACAATCGCTTGGCAGATGTCTTTGACCGATTTCGAACGTGGAAACTGCTTCTGAACATAGTCCAGGATGCGATTTCGTCCGATACCCCCTTGGGCTAAAGATGGGAACACCACTTCTTCCGCAACCATCGCCACGATCTTTTCTGTGCGGCAGGTGAGATAGAACAAGGCATCCTGAAAGGCAGACTGTCCGGCGGTGGCGGCTGCGAAGCTGGGAAGGTCCGTGTTGAAGACTTCGCCCGGAAAGAAGCGGTTGACGAGGTAGTTGGCAACCCTCCGCCGGCTGGCAAGAGAGTTGAAACGGATCTTTTCACTGAGATAGCCGCGCAACTCGTCGATGGTCTTAATTTGCCCGAGGTGAGGAAGAAGTCGGAGAGCGTGCTCGGCCAGATCCTTGTCATAAACACGCAAGCATGGTTCAGAAAAGCGCGTCGCTGGCTCGACAGGCTCAACTTTCCGACGCATAGTTCTGGACTCATCGTCTTTTTCGAACAAGCTGCCTGTGCGGGACCGTGAAGCCCCTGGCTGTTTGAGCTGGTCTTGGATCCGCACCTTTAGACGCTTGAGAGTTTGAGTGATGTCGCGCTCCATCATGGCTCGGTGCTCTGGAGGCGCAGCCTCAATTTCCACCCATAGAGCACGCAGAGTCTGCACGAGGTCTTCGATACTAATGGCCTTACTCACAAGATCTGCGTGACACGGCGCTGTTCCCCACTGTGCCATATCCTTCCCTTAACCTGAAACTATTGCCACACCAAAGACATAGCTTACAATCATGGCCACAAAACAGACAACAGGAAAACATGACAGGGAATCATCAGAGATCGAGGAACAGCAGATGAGGTCGGAATATTATCTCTCTTGTTCCCGCTCCCCGCCCCTCAACGCCACAACGCGCTGGGAAGAGACTTTCGCCGGTTGAAGCGCGAAAGACTCTTCCTGCGCGCTAAAGGCATGGGCTGCCAGCCGTTCACCGCGCAACAGCGCATTCGGGACAGGCATTGACTTATGCTGGAGGAACTGTCCCGAATGTGCTCTTGCTCAAGCGTGCCCGGCTGCCCTCTTCTCGATGAGGTTGCAGCACCTCGAACAAAACCCCTTCGTTATGTAATTCGGACTTCACCAATCCCTCACATCAGCAAAACCACACAAGCTCGCTGCTGAGACAGAAAGAGGGGGGGAGCCCATCTTCAGTCTCTTTTCTTCGATCATTGCGAGAAAGCTCCATTAAACCCAGAAATTTCATCCAGTTACCGCTAGTTCCCCTTATGGACTTATTCTCTTAGGGATGTGATTTCAACGGATTCTGCAGGGAAAAGAGAAAATTCTGAATTTTTCTTGTTAAGGTTTTGCCCAAAAAAAGACTCTATATAAGTAACAGGGCAAAATTCATTTTCTTAACCGGCAGGTCTTTAACCATCCAGGGAGGCCTATAGGAGAGACAGGACTATGAAGATATACACATCACGTTGGCATGGCTGCATTTTGCTGATTGGGATGACCTTACCTATCTGTCATTCATGGGCACAGTCCCATGTCAATACCGGGGGTATCCGGGTGATGGTCACGGACGAAGCCGGGGCCAACTTAGAGGGGGCTGAAGTCAGCCTAACTCATACAGATACAGGTGCTCAGCGGACTATCATGACCAGCTCCAAGGGGATCGTCGAGGCACCTTTGCTGTCTGTTGGCGGCTATGACGTGCTGGTCCAGAAGGCCGGTTTCTCTCCAGCCAAACAAACTGGAATTCTGGTCACACTCGGTCAGCTTCAAGTCGTCAATTTCCAGTTGAAAGTCGGGGCGGTGACGACCGTCGTTGAGATCTCAAAACCGGCTGCAAGCTCCGAGGCCTCGCGCCTGGAAATGAGTTTCCTGGTCGATAACACCATGGTTTCCGGGTTGCCCATCAATGGAAGAAGGTTCGCCGATCTGGCATTGCTATCCCCCGGAGTCATGCAGGAGATCGAGCGGAACCAGTTGAGCATTTCCAGTGCACGTGGCATCAACAGCAGCATCAATTTGGACGGACTAGAATTCACTGAGCCTTTCTTCGGGGGTCAACGAGGGGGTGAGCGTTCCAGCCTGGCTTACACTGTCAGCCAGGAATCCGTCCAAGAGTTCCAAGTTGTTCGCGGCAATGCCTCTGCGGAATTCGGCAGAGGGACCGGGGGAGTGATCAACGTCCTCAGCAAGAGTGGCGCCAACGATTTCCACGGGTCCGCCTTTTATTACCTCCGCCACAAGGAACTTGCTCCCCGAGATGCTCTGGGAGACGAAAGAGCGCCCACTCGCCAGCAATTTGGTGGGAGCCTCGGCGGCCCCATCGTCAAAAACCGAACCTTCTTCTATAACGTATATGACCAACAGACCGAAAGGCAGCCGCTCATCATTCGATTTAACAATCCTACGGGGCTCCCACCCGAGATTCTCAACCAGCAAGGGATCCAAACCAGCACAAATGGCATCAACACGTACCTTGCTAAACTCGATCACCAGTTCTCGTATCATCGACTCTTTGCCCGCTACAACTTCAGCCGAAACCAGGGGGAGAATGCCACTTACACCGGCGTTTCCAATGGGACGCCATCCTATAACGGAACCGAGGCCGACCGAATCCACACGGCAGCCCTCAGCTTGACCAGCACCCTAAGCCCCACTCGGCTTAATGAGCTAAGAGGCCAGTATTCCTATGAGGTCCGACCCAGGATTAACAACCTGGAATCGGGAGATTTCGTTTCCAACGCTGGCCCTACCGTCTTGATTTCCGGTTGCTGTGTGCTTGGAGGAGTTTCTTTACTGCCAACCATTCAACACGATAGCCGCTGGGAACTATCGGACAACCTTTCCTTGATCCAGGGGAGTCATAATCTGAAAGTTGGATTCGATTACAGCCGTTCCTATGCGGATCAGACATTTCGCGGGAACTGGAGAGGATCGTATGCCTTTAGCAGCACAACGGCATATCTCCATGTGATCAACCACGACATCAACCCTGCCACAAAGCTTCCCTACACCCCTGATAT
This sequence comes from Terriglobia bacterium, assembly GCA_041476565.1. Taxonomy (GTDB): domain Bacteria; phylum Acidobacteriota; class Terriglobia; order Versatilivoradales; family Versatilivoraceae; genus DATKMG01. The sequence goes on from JBGOTQ010000053.1 coordinate 22,529, forward strand.
TTTTAGTGCGTTTTTCGGAGAAGGCCGTTTCCAGGGAGCAGAAAATGAATATGCGGTTTTCGTTGAGGATAGCTATCGGGCCTCGTCCAAGCTCAGTCTGGATGTTGGGCTGCGGTACGAGGCGGCAGTTTACCCGCAGCCTGTCGATCCAAACTCACTGCTGACGCAGACCTCTAAGATCAACAACGACATAACCATGTGGCAGCCTCGATTTGGATTGACCTGGAACCCGACGGGAAATGGCAAACTCATCATTCGCCTTGGTGGTGGCTTGTATAATGCTCAGACACCCTTGCTCTTGATCAACCAGGCCTTTACTGCAAACGGCAGTCCTACGGTGGGTTCTTCCTTTACTCTCACTGCACCGATGATCAGTGCTTTCCAAAGGATACACCCTGAATTTGTCTTCCCTTTTGTCCCCGACACTTCAAAGGCTGAGAATGCCTCTTACTTTGCGAGTGCCGGGATTCCCAGCATCAGGCCGGATGCAACTTTCTTTGAGCCTGATTTCCGCAACCCAAGGTCCCTGCAATACACCCTCGGCGTGGAGCGGCAGCTCACCGGCGTCCTATCGATCAGCCTGGACTATATCCATAACCACACAGTCCACCTGGAGCGAATCCACGACGTGAATCTGCCATTTCCAAAGGATCAGTTGGATAACTCCATTCCCCCTGTTGTGCGACCCAGGTTTGACTTGCGCCTACGTCCCAACCCAAATTTCAATGTCCTTCGACAATATGAAAGCTCAGCCCGCTCCAATTACGATGGGGTGACTCTCTCGTTGAACCATCGTTACTCCCGAAGGCTGATGTTCCTGGCCAGCTACACACTGGCATATAACCGCGACGACGATTCGAATGAGCGGAATTTTCAAGGGATTACCTACGAAAACGCTTACGACCTTCAGGCTGAATACCGGTGGAGCCGCAACGACATCCGCCATAGGGGCGTGCTGAGCGGGATTTATGATTTGCCTAGGGGATTTCAGGTCGGATCCATCTTAGAGTGGCGCACGGGAACTCCCTTCAGCGCCTTTACCGGTGTCGATAGCAATGGAGATGGCCAGTTCACCGATAGGCCGATCGTTGCCGGGATTCCACTCCTGAGAAACAGCTTTCGCCAACCCAACTACTTCCACCAGGACCTCCGGCTGAGCAAGACACTATCGCTTCACGAGAGGTATCGCCTTGCATTGATTGGGGAGATGTTCAATTTGTGGAACGTGGACAATCTCTCGTACAATGTGAGTACCAACGAAAGCACGACCACGGCGCTCGGCGGAATTTGGGGAAGAGGCCAGATTCCACTTCCGACATTTCGCACCCTGCGATTCAGTAATGGCAGTCTGAATCGGGATGGGATTAACGCTGGAATGCCATTTCAATTACAGCTCGCGCTCAGATTCACTTTTTGAAGACTGTGTGCTGCTTGATTCCAGGGGTTCTGTTGCGTGGGGACAAGTCAGGCAGGAGTTTGGTGACAGCATGATCGTCGGTGAGGCCAGTTCGGACCGGGTGGGAGGTAAATCTCCCTTGATCCGTTTTTCTATCGTTTCCTCCGCTGTGGATCTTTCGCTAACGCTAATGGTTTTCATGCTGAACCTGTCAGTCCTCCAAGCTGCTCCATCCAACGAAGGAAAGGACCTGCTGACCAGGGCTGACCAATTGGCGTTCCAGTATAACTGGGCTGATGCAGAGCCCCTTTATGAGCAAGCAGAGACCTACTTCGCAGAAGCCGGCGATCTACGAGACGCCCTTTACGCAAGGGTCAGCCGAATTCGTTCCTGGATGGAATACGAGCCTTTAGCCCCCTTGATGCATGAAGTCGAGACTATACTCGCTAGTGCGAATCTCAAAAACGACAGGCAACTGCTGTTGAGAGCGCTTACGGTGAAGGCTGAGATTGAATCGCAATACAGCCTCGATGCAGCAGCAAAGACCTGGGAGCAGGTTGGTAATCTAACTCAACAACTCAACCTGGAGGTGCTGAATTTGCGGGCGCAGGCAGAATTGGCTGCCGTTGCTTTTCAGCTGGGGGATATTGAGAAGGTGGTGAACACCAGGCCTGTATTGGTGGCCATGCACGAGGCGAAGGATGTTGACGCGCAGGTGCGTTTTGTCTCAGTGGCTGCCATGGGCATTTGTGAGATGGGACGCTGTGAAGAAGCCCTCGGCTTTATCGACCGGGCTTTGGCAATACGCGAGGCAAATCCGAGAAGTAGTTTTCCCTTTATCACTTACTTTGGCAAAAGCATCGCGTTGGCGGCTCTTCGCAACTCCAGTGAGGCCCAGCGGATCCTCGAACGATGCCTGGCCCAGGCCAGACTGGAGAACAGCAAGCTACAGGAAGCATTCGCGCTCTATTTGCTGGGCAAGCTTCATCGAGAGCAGGATTTCTGGGGGGCCGCAGAGGAGTGTCTTCAAAAAGCGGCTTCCATTGCCGGCCAAATGGAATACCGATGGACACTCTCGCTGGCAGAATTGGAATTGACAGAGCTGGATCGGCAAAGGGGTAACTTCGATCAGGCAAGTGGACATCTGACTGCCAGTCTCGAAGCGAAGAAACAGTTCGGCGATCAGTTGCACACTCCAGTTTTCCTGGCTGCAGAAGCTCGTTTGCAGGCCAGCCAAGGGGAGTATGCCCACGCAGATGCGCTCTTCGTACAGGCTGAGCGTGAACTTGACCAGATTCTAGCGAAACTTCAAAGCGCCTATGGCAGAAGCTTTTTGGTCGCCAGCATGAGTTCACTCTATGTTAACCATTTCAGCATGCTGGTGAAACACTTCGGGAATATTGAAAAGGCCTTCTCAATCATTGAGCAGAGCCGGGGAAGAAGCGAGGCGGACAGCCTTCGAGGACGATATGCCGCGGATGAGGAAAAACCAGATCAGAATCCCGTGGAATCTGAGATCGCAAGACTCCAGTGGCGCTTGATGCGAACGGCCAGCCACAAAGAACGTAAGGACCTGCTAGAGAAGCTTTTTGAGGCCGAGGAAAAACTGGGCCCTAGCTTCGAAACCGGCCGACATTCGGTTCACCATGTAGTTTTCGAACCCGCAGCCCTGGCAGTTGTTCAGTCCAGTCTCGCTATTGGCGAACTGCTAATCGAATACGTCCTGGATGAACCTGAATCCTATTGCATGGCGATCAGCCGCGAGGGCGTCCATGTTTACTTCATCGAGGGTAAGAAACAAATTGAGAAATGGATCGATGAATTCAATGAATCCATCCAGGAAAGGCGCAACATCGCGGCCGAGGCGCACAAGCTCTATCGGGCTTTGTTGGGACCCATCCCAGAATTGAATCGTGCAAACAGACTGACTATTGTGCCCGACTCAAGATTGCATCTCCTTTCGTTCGATGCTCTGGTCAACGACCAAAAGGAGTACCTCATCCAGCGGCACGTGATCACCTACGTTCCCTCAGGAACAGTGCTTCATCTTCTGAGGACCCTGCCCAAGCAATCAGTGGATTACATTCCGTTCTTAGGCGTGGGCGATGTATTCTACGGTGAGGGGACTTCGGTCGTTGTTCAGAAAGCACACCTTACCAGAGGAGGGTCGCAATTTGGCAACCTGTTCGACCTGGAAGGAGACCACCTCAAGCCACTCTCTTCCGCTCGCAGGGAGGTAGTCACGCTGGCTCGAATCGTCGGACCTGGCAGCAAGACTCTGCTGGGAAATCATGCGACTGAGACTGAGGTGAAAGCTCAACCGCTTTCGCGATTCAGGATTCTCCATTTTGCTGCCCACGGCATTGCTGACACCGTCTTCCCCAGGCGATCATCTATTGTACTTGGGAGCTCTCCTTATTCGTCGGACGACGGCC
>JBGOTQ010000054.1:0-26296 GCA_041476565.1 Terriglobia bacterium
CCACAGCCTCCCCTCCTCGCTCGCCCGGCTGCCACGCCTCAAGGATGGCCGGCACATGCTCCGCCACCCAGCGGACGGAGAGTGGGCGGCCATTGACGAGCACCACAACCGTGGGTGTCCCGGTCTCATAGACCGCCTTGATCAGGTCCTCCTGAACGCCGGTCAAGTCCAGGCTGGCGACATCATATCCTTCTCCGTCGGTGGGCTTGTCCCCGGTTTCCTGGTCCGGACTGTTGCTCAGCTTTTCACCGACCACCACCACAGCGAACTCCGCCTGTTTGGCGGCCTGTACAGCTTCGGTGATTCGGCTCTTATCATCTCCAACCACGTCACATCCTTTGACATGTAGGACCTTTGTACCTGGCGGAACTTTCCCCTTGATTCCTTCCAGGATGGTCGCTATGTGCTGCAGGACCCGGTTGGCAGTATAGTCGCCTAACTGATTTCTGGGGGCATCCGCGTTGGGGCCAATTACCGCAATGGATTTCAGGTTTTTCTTAAGAGGCAAAAGGTTCTTCTCGTTTTTCAACAGAACGATTCCTTCGTGAGCCACCCGCAGTGCCAGATCCTGGTGTTCTTTCGCATGGATTGTTCTTATGGCACGCTCCGTATCGGCTAATCGATTCTCAAACAAGCCCAAGCGGAATTTTTGCCACAGAACACGCCGGACCGCACGGTCGATGGTTTCCATGGAGACTCGCCCTTCCTCGACATTCTCGATGAGAGGTTTCATGTAAGCCGGTTCGTAGGTAATGTTAAGGTCCACGCCTGCCTTCAACGACAGGGCGCCAGCTTCCTTTTGGGTGGCCACAATATTCTCGTAGAGCAACGTGTTAAACCCTTCCCCCTCGCTGAGGACCAGGCCCTTGAAACCAAGCTCCTGGCGAAGAATCCTGGTTAGAATCTTTTCCGATCCGTGAGTCGGGACATCATCGATTTCCGGATAGGTGGCCATCACCCCCAAGGCCCCGGCTTTCTTGATACCAGCCACCCAGGGAGGAAGGAAGAACTGTCTTAAGGCCCGCTCGGAGATCTCCATGGAGCCCCGCTCCAAGCCGCTGGTAGGTTGGCTCTGGCCGGGATAATGGCAAAGGCCGGCCACCACTTTATCATTGGCTGACACCCCATCACCCTGACAGCCACGCACAATCGATTCCGCAATTCGCGAGCACAAGTAAGGATCCTCGCTGAATCCTTCCGCATTTCTTCCTAGCCGGGGATCCCGATTGGGCTCGACCACCAGGGTGAACAGCTGGTGAATCCCAACCGATCTGGCCTCTCTGGCGGCGACCGTATAAATCTGCTTGACCAGTTCTGTATTCCAGGTGCTGCCGATCGCCAGGCCCTCCGGAAAGATGGTGGCACCCGAGAACATGGCGCCGTGTGTCCCTTCTTCACTTTCGAGGAGCGGAATCTTCAGGCGAGTCTTCTTCAGTGCAACTTCCTGGAGCTGGTTGAAATACTCAGCCTGCTGGCGGGCGCTCTCCTGCAAAATAGTATTGGCGAGGGTGAAGAAACCGCCTCCGGGACCGATCTCGTCCGTGTAGGTCCCCTCCACAAACTTCTTGCAAGCCTCGAGTTTACTCGGGATGTCTCGCCCCAACTGGTCGACATAGACGCAGGGCATATTCAACTGTCCCACTTTTTCCTTGAGCGTCATCCTGCCCAGTAAATCCTCCACCCGCTTTTCGATGGGTTGGTTCGGGTCCTGGTAGATGGGCGATTCGGGAGTTGTTTGTGAGAATTCAGTGCCAAGGCAACAGAAAGCGAATACGAGGATCGCGGTAGAAATCATCAGAAGCAACCTGGAACACATAAACCACCTCGAGCGACGTTAGATTGATGAAGAAACAATTCCAAAATGTATTTGAGGAGTCGGGGCAAGGAATTCTTCGGACGTGGATAATGCCACGTCCGCAAAACCGATCCAACCTCAAGAATGAAATGGGCAAGCAAGAAACGACCCAGCCTTGAGGGGAACCGCTGTGGAGCGGTTGTGTCAGCCGCCCCCCAATACGGGGTTTCACAGGCGAAGACTTGATAAGTTTTCTCCCCTGCAATCCCCCCGTAACCTGATGGGTTACCCCAGCCAAAGACTATCGCGGAGCGGAATACCAATCAAGCAGGATTTCTCCATCACATGCAATTAAGACAGACGTACGCGATTCCTCCTTCAAAGGGGGGGGGATTCTCATGTTCGCCACCTTCAATTACACGGTTCTTTATCTGGGGCTGGAGATACCGACATAGAAGACCCATCACAAAGAAGACTGAAGACCCAGGGCGCGCTCTTGCTTGAGAGTCAGAAAGCAAACGGAGTCTAAACTCCTCAGCTTTAGCGGAGTATACATGAACGTTGGGTTCCCCTTTAGCGGCGGGTAAAACTTCTAGAGGCTCGCTTTCTGTGAGCAGCGTAAAAGGCGGGCTCTTCCTTAAGGATACGCTCGTCTTGAGGAGCATCTGCCAGCTTGTAAAACTCCAATTTTGATGTTGTGAAAAGGTTCAGGTTCTCATCCCTCAAGCGGCTTGCTGGCATCCGACAGTAATCTGGATCAATCTCGATGCCAATACTATTTCGACCACATTTCATTGCAGCCAACATTGTCGTACCAGTCCCACAAAAGGGATCCAACACTGTATCTCCCCAGAAGGAAAACATTCTGACTAACCGGTGAGCTAGCTCAAGAGGGAAGGGAGCGGGATGCTTCTTCGTGGAGGCATCTGTAATTGTCCAAAACTGGCGGAACCATTCTTCATATTCCTTCTTATCTATCATGCTTAAGCGCCGTTGTTCTTCCGTGGGGTTTCTATACCCCCCAGGTTTTCGCTGCATAAGAATGAACTCGATATCGTTCTTGATGATGGCATTTGGCTCATAGGGTTTGCCCAAGAACTTTGTCCCATTGTTGACTTCATAGTTGGCGTTGGAGATCTTGTACCAGATAACGGGATTCAAGTTGTCAAATCCCAATCTTCGGCATATGACGCAGATATCGGCGTGTAAAGGCACGACCACATGTCGCCCATGCTCACGACGGGACAGGCAAACATCCCCTACGACGCAAACCAAGCGCCCCCCAGGGACCAACACTCGATAGACTTCTTTCCAGGCCTTGGTCAGTTCCCCTAGAAACACCTCGTAATCCGCGATATGGCCAAGCTGGGCCTCATGCTCGTTGTATCGCTTAAGATTCCAATACGGTGGGGAGGTAACAGCCAAGTGGACAGACTCATCTGGGATGAAAGACATGGATCGCCCGTCCCCTAGAATTAGCTTGTGTGTTGTCTTGATTTCAGGCAACGCGGTCTGTTCGGTCATTGTTACCCTTCACTTGCTGTATGCTGAGACATGGGCTACGAGAGAGCGTGCGAGTATTTCAAACGTAAGATCATCTGCTGGTTCCCGATAGTCGCCGCTTATTCCGAAATCTCGATTGGAGATCAAATACGCCGCCGCGTTGTAATGTCTCTCCCGAACGAGCTTCCTGCAAAACAGTTCATATCGTTTGGCATAAGATGCTTCAACGAACTCAGGGAAAACCTTGAAATGAGGCTCCTTGACTCTGACAGGACTACGAGATGCGGGGGAGTCCTCTAGTAGAAAGGTATAGCCAAGCCATGGACGCAGACTCTTGTTGAACGCTCCTTCCCGATAAGCGGTCCACAAATCTATGGCACTGCCCATTGCTTCTTCAGTTCTATTGTTAAAGTTATTCCCGAAAGAGGGACCAACTTGCGACTTCGCCTCCAGTGCCAATATGAGCTGATCGTCTCGGACGACCAGCAGATCCCACTCTTTGGTAGGGCGGAAGAATCCCGGTAATTCTAAGAGCCTGGAGTAAAAAATGTGGTCTTTACTGACACCTGCACTCACAATCAGATCAGTGAAAAGGTCTATGAACCCATCCATTTGGGCCCCACCAGTTACGGCACTTCTCATCCCTTGGTCAGTTCGTCCAGATTGCGATTGCCTGTCGGCTTGCTCCTTTCGCGTGATCCAATATCGTGCGACGGCCTCGTGACGCGCTTGTTCAGTTGGGAAAGTGCTTCTTGCATGGTTAGCCAAGCAGAGACTATCAGAAAAGGCAAAGTGATTCTAGCAGAGCAGTAAACACTCAGTTCTCGTTATTCAGGGGGATGAACGTCTTATGCACTGGGCCACAATTGACTCACCAGCAACACAACGATGTTCACGGTCGGATCCACCCGATAGACGGTAAGGCAGGTTCGGCTCCAAGCAAAAAGCCCATCTGTATTGACGGCTCACGAAATTGCCCTGGCAATCGCAAATGCCGCAAAGGCGGCAATCCCGCCGACCAGCAACGTTTGAATTGCACTCTTGAGAGGAGACGCTCCCGTAAAGTGACCCTTGATGTAACCAAAAAGTGCCAAGGCCATCAAAGTGAAGATGACTGAAAAGGAAAGGGCCGAACTGGTCGTTTTGGCCAGCATGTAAGGAAAGAGTGGGATCAATCCACCGGCAATGTAGGCCCCTGCAATGGTGATCGCGCTGGAGAGGGCTCGCTTCGGATCAGGTTTTTCGAGGCCCAGTTCAAAACGCATCATGAAGTCAATCCAGGCCTCCGGGCGCCTCTGCAGCGCCTTGACCACCGGGAGGCTCTCTTCGGCCGTGAGGCCGTAGGCTTGAAAAACATCTGAGATTTCTTGCGCCTCAACTTCAGGAATTTCTTTGACCTCGCGTTGTTCCCGCAGTCGTTCGCTGGAATAGTGTTCAGCATCGCTCTTTGCCGCCAGGTAGCCGCCCAGCCCCATCGCAATGGATCCCGCGGCAATTTCCGCCAGGCCGGCCGTGACGATGATTCCGGTAGCGGCGGTAGCTCCGGTCAAGCCTGCCGCCAGGGCAAATGGGACGGTCAAGCCGTCGGACATGCCGATGATGATGTCTCGAACGGTTTCCGAGGAAGTGAAATGACTCTCAATGTGTGGTGTCATTGGCATGGGTGTCTTCAACCTTTCAAACGCGCAGTGTTCGATTCTCTAATCCCACGCCTCGCTTCGCACGGCGTGACTATCAGAGTTAATACTTAAGAATCCTTCGTGCGGTAGATCAGCAGCTACTTTAGTTGATGAGTCCCCGTCTGGATCGGATAGTGTCCATGGCGCCTGACGGTTTCGTACATCCGTAAGGCATTTTCCACTGGGACCAGGTCATGGACTTCACTGGAGGAACCAATGAGGATTCCGCCCTGAGGGCCGATCTTCTCGATGAGTTCCAGGGTTTCGTTCTTGACGTCTTCCAAAGTACCGTGAGGGAGCGTGACTTCGCAGCAGACGTTGCCAAACAGGAGGGTCCGCGGGTACGTGCCCCTGATCTCAAAAATGTCGTTGCATCCGTTCCTATCGATCGGGTTAAACCCATCGGCACCCAGCTCATTAATAATGATGGGCAAAAGCTGTTTGGCCCGTCCGTCAGTATGGTAGAGAAACTTCATTCCCTTCTCTTTGATCGGTCGCGCAATTCGCTTCCAGAGAGGCAAAGCCTTCTTGCGAATGAAATCCGGACTTAAGAGCGGGCCGCTCTTTCCGGCAATGTCTTCACCCATAAAAAGCATGGGCGCAGTGGAATTCTCAGCAAATACCTCAGCCATATACTGGGAAAAAGTTGCACAGACTTCCATCAAGCGGTCAACCAGTTCGGGAGCATCGTAAACGGCCTGGCAGAACAATTCCATATCGGCGAACATACAAGCATCCGTGATCGGCCCTTCCACAGCACCGATAAACACGATATCAAAGTAGTCACAGGTCTGTTTGATGGATTTGAGGTCTGCCTTGTACCATTCTTCCACTTCGCTCTTGCAGGGCATTTGAGGCATATTTCTTTCGAGACCCGTGAGATCACAAAACGGCCGTTCGGCGATCCAGGCCGTTCCTCCCGTTTGGATCACCTTCCAATTCTCTGGATTCACGCCAAAAAAACGGATCCAATCCTTGATCTTTGCGCCCACCCAATGATTGTCAGGATCATAGATACCTCGGATCACATCCAGCCCGATCCGGTTGGCCATCCGGGCATTCCGCTCAATCAGGTTGCCTTCGCCGCCGAATTGCTCCAGCAATTCACGATGGTCTATTACGTCATAAGTCATCAGACGATCAGGGATTTCCCAGTTGATGGTTTTGACAAACCGTTCGTAATTGTTCATGCGCCTAAAGTTCCGTTGATGAAAGCGATCAGCTAGAACGCCCCTCTCAACTTCGCTTAAACCGGAATGTCCAGTCGATGCGATCTGTACCGGCAAAATTGAGGGTTGCCCGAAGGATTTTGTCTTCGTCAGAGACAGCGGAATAACCCCGGTAATCATGAAGCAGATCTGGCCGCTCTTCGTCCCAGGCATAAGGATTTGGAACGTAGATCGCCAATTTCCACGCCGTTGCAAGTGTGCCCCGTGCCCTGCCCGAAAGTGTGTGATTAGTCTGGTCCCAGTGGACGTCTTCCAATTCGATACCGCCCTGCGTGTAATGGCGGTCCGTCCCGAGTAACTGTGGGACTCCTTTCTTTTCCCTAATTGCCAGCAGATTTACCGAAGAAGGCCCAAACCTGAGGCTGACACTGCGAGTGGTCTCCGCCACCAGTTGCTGAGACCAGAACTCGTAAATGAGATAGGTTTTGCCAGGATCTAGACCCAGGCGGGTGAGGTCGAGAACTTTGACCGCAGTTGCGTTTTCGTCATAGTTGAAATAGCCCACCAGCCACCAGCTTTCGGAGTCTTTGCGGATGGGGAGAGCAAAGATCTCGGGGTAAGCCGTCTCGAACAGATCCAGGGGTCGTGCCGCTTCCCCGAATGTGGGGAGGACTTTCCTGAGTGTCTCAAGACGCAGTCCATCCAGCTCATAGAGCCGATCTCCAGAAATCATGTTGCCACCGGAAAGGGCGATTAACGAGGCCGCTGCCTGAGCTTGGGAGAGGGTCAGCAAATTCAGCCCCAGGTGGTCAGCATCGTTAATCCAGGTGCGTTTATGGAAGTAGTAACGCTTGGCCATGGCCGGAGCATTACTGTTGAAGTTCTTGGTGTACTGGTCCCAGGTCAAGTGTGCGATATCCAGTTCGATGCGGGTACTGTCCAGAAGTCCGACACTAACTGGAGCGGGTCCACAATCGAGCAGATGCCGGTTGGGTCCGATGGCCTTTCGAATGGTCTCCATGAACAGACGATAGGCTTGGGCGCGGCTCATGGCCGGATCATAGTACCGTTCGGCCGCCAGCAAAGACCATTCCACGAAATCGATTTTGATGAAGTCATATCCCCAATCTCCGGCGATGGTCCTGAACAGGTTGTAAAGCCACTCCCGCGCTCCGGGATGGGTGACATCCAAGGCGTACTTGGCCCGGGGATTCGCCGAGACATGGACACTACCATCGGCGTCATGCACCAGCCAATCCGGATGGTTCCGGGCGACGTCAGTGTTTTCAGAGATGACTGAGGGGGCCACCCAGATCCCCGGCTTCAAACCCAGTCCGCGGATTCTTTCGGCTAGCCACTTCATCCCATGGGGATAAAGATTATTGCCATCCCAATCGCCAAACGCTCGCTGATACCCGTCGTCGATTTGGACCCACTCCATTCCATACGGTTTCAGGTGTTTTGATATAAACTCCGCATTCCGGAGTTGTTCCTCCTCAGTGGCGGTCGTATGGGTATAGAACCAGGAACACCAGCCGTTGATGATGGGATTCAGCTTGACCTGGTGCAGGCGCCCGCAGGTCTCAGCGTAAGCCTCAAGACCTGAGAACGGATCGGGGGAGAGCAGAATCAGGACCCGCCCGGAACTCATGTTTGCGCCAGGTTTAAGTACAAAATACTGGTTAAACAGAGAGCGTGCCGTCAGGTTAAAGGACGCCTGCCCTGCAGGCCAGCCTCGGGCCATGTCCCATCCGGCCACGACCTGCCCTTCGGCTGTCCGGTTCTCCAGGTAGCCCATCACCAGCGTTTGCCGGGTATCCGGCCTGTGAAAGGCAGCATTCCAATAACTGGTGAAGTCTTGATGGCCTAGAGAATCAGAATGAAGAAGACTGTCGGGGTCATAATACATGTAGCCGTTGGTGAGCACCCTGTTGGTACTGGTCCATTGTTCCTTAGCGCCAAAGGCACACCCGGCCCCTTCATTCAGCAAGGCCCTGACAGGCTCGGCATGTCTCACCAGGATTTCGGTGCCTGAAACATTGACCAGAACAACCTCAAAAACCGCTCCAGGTTGGTCTTCCAGCAGCGTGATGAGTAACTCGAGGTCCAGGCGTTTGTTGGAATCCCGACAAGTAACGGTCAGAGAGCTTCCGGGGATGACCGGGTCCTTCGAATGACTTGTGCTCCCTTGACGAGAATAATTGGAATCGGCCGCAAGGGCCTGGCCATTGGGGAAAACGGCGGCGGCGGTTGCATTCAAGAGCAAGGGCGACCCATCCGGGAAAAACAGGCTGGCTCGACCCTTGCCGAGATCGTATTCCAAACTGAGGTGCCGGCTCGTTAGCCGTACCTTCTCGCCCGTAAGACCCTTCGGTGTTTTCGCTTTACTCCTTGCAAGGGAAGCCCTCTGCTCTGCATAGACTGCACCAGCGCTCAACAGCGAGTTCTTCAAAAAGCTTCGTCGCTTCATACTCAATCCGGATGGCTCGCCAACCACTTGGCCATGGCCTCGAGCACAATGGAGAACGAGACCGCCCCAGGATCCGGGTGGCCGAGCACCCGGTTTCCCAGCCGACTGGCACGACCTTTGGCACAAAGCATGTCCGCAGTGTTCTGTGCCCCCTTCGCCGCCGCCGCGGCTGCCATCGAACACAAAGTCAGTAGATCCTGATGACCAGAGTCGGTGATAGCCTCGCAAGCTGCATGAACGGCATCTAAGATAGTCTTGTCTCCCGGCTTGGCCTTGCCCAGCTTGATAAGACTCGACTCCATAGCTTCCAGGACTCGTTTGAACTCGGCAGGCCCCATTTCTGTGCATCCTGACAGGGCTTTCCCACTGGCCGTTAACATGGCTCCTAGGAGCACTCCAATGGCTCCTCCCGTCGCGCCCATAAAGCTCTTTCCGGCCTCCCCGAAAACTTGCTCCAAATCTGCGTTTTCATCGAGGGAAACAAGCTTCCGCGTCAGGGCCTCAAAACCGATCCGCATGGTGATACCGTGGTCCCCATCTCCGATGGCTGAATCCAGCGAGGTTAAATGCGCCTCTTCCCTGACAACAGCCTCAGTTACGGATCCAAGGCACAGACGCAATTCCGGGGCAGTCATTCCGCCTTTATTCATGGCTTACACCTGCACCAGCGCGGGCGAATCGGCGGGGGCCAGCAACAGTCGCCGCAACTCATCGTCCAGACGCATAAGAGTAATTGAACACCCAGCCATATCTAGGGAGGTGACATAGTTGCCAACATAAGTACGGCAGAGGCGCAGTCCCGCATTCACGAGAAGTGGCTGGGCTGCCCGGAACATAATCATCAGCTCGCAGAGTGGCGTCGTTCCAAGCCCGTTGACAAGTACGGCTATTTCATCTCCCGGCTTCGGTCGAAGATCGGCGAGGAGGCGACCGACCATGTCCGCTGCTAGTTTGTCAGCCGTCATCATGGTTTGGCGTGAAACTCCAGGTTCGCCATGGACCCCCATCCCGACCTCCAGGTCATTATCCCCGATCTCGAAAATGGGTCGGCCTGAGGCCGGGATAATGCAGGAGCTGAGGGCAACCCCAATAGTCCGCATATTCCAATTGGCTTTTTCTGCGGCCGCATATACTTCTTCCAGTGAGGCCCGCTCCTCCGCGCGGGCAGCGGCTACTTTGATGACGAACAAATCGCCGGCAATCCCGCGCCGTTCCTCGCGGTGCTCCGGGGGAGCCGAAGCCAGATCATCGGTAACACGCACCGTCATGACCGGAATGCCCTCTTCCTTGAGCATGTCGGCCGCCATGTCAAAGTTGAGGACGTCCCCGGAGTAATTGCCGTAGAGAAAGAGCACTCCCTCGCCGCCATGGGCCGCCTTGGCCGTTTCATAGATCGGCATGGGCGGAGGTGAGGCAAAGATGTTGCCAGCCACGCTGGCGTCGGCCATACCCTGCCCGACATAGCCAAGGAACATCGGTTCGTGCCCGCTACCGCCGCCAGTCAAGACTGTCACTTTCCCTGCGATGGGTGCATTTAGACGGACCACAGCCTGTAACTCCTTTAGCTGCATGACGTACTGGGGATAAGCTAACGCCAGTCCCTGGACGGCCTCTAGAGCCACGCTGTTGGGATCATTAATTAATTTCTTCAAAGTTGGAAGCCTCCTGAGAGTTGTCAGACTTGATTTTGCAGGAGCTTTCCGCGGGTGCCGCTGTCACACCCCGGCTTATAATCCAAATTCCTGCAGGTTGTCAATGTGAGGCGTCTTCTTTAGTTAATCTCCTTTCGCTCGAATAGTCCTATAATAAGGTCGTTCCACAAAAAGCATGCTGGCTTGTCGCCCCTGTACAGGCTGAAAGGAAGCAATATGCCGCTTGGCGAGAGAGGATTACCCCATTCGTCTTCCTCAATGATCAGGTTGGCCCTCTCCATTCTTGACAGAAGTGTGTTGATTACACAAAATTGTGTTACCAACTTAATTTCTATGACTCAATTGGAATTGGCACAAGAGCTGAGCTTTTAACGCATCCGCTGCTCTTTGATTGATTGGTCAGGAGCGGGAAATTGTATGCCTGATGCTCAAGAACTCTTCATTTCTTACGCTCGCAAGGATGCGACGGAGATTGTAGTCCGTCTACGCAACGATCTGCTGGCTCGCGGGTTCACCGTTTGGCTCGACACTTCGCGTATTAATGGAGGAGCCAGTTGGTCTCGGGAAATCGAGAACGGTGTTGAGCGGTGCCAAGTCATGCTGGCACTACTCACCGAGGGTTCGTTTTGCTCCGAAATCTGTCGGGCAGAGCAACTACGTGCTCTCCGGAAAGGGAAACGCGTCATTCCTCTCTTAGTGCACCCTCAAGCTGACCGGCCTCTGTATCTGGAACACCTGAGCTATCGGGACTTCTCTTCTGCGACTCGTTACAGCGAAGCCTTTGACTTGCTGCTCAAGGACATCGCGACGGGGGCGTTCATCCCCCTGCCCGAAAGGCATCGGCAAACGTACGGTACTGTGCCGCCTCTTCCCATCAATCTGGTCGCTCGACCAGAGGAATTGGACAGACTGCGCCAGGCCGTAATTGGAGATGATACGCGGCGCCAGATCGCACTGACCGCACTGCGGGGAATGGGCGGGATTGGAAAGAGCGTGCTGGCCCAGACTCTCTGTAAAGACGAGGTAGTTCAAGCCGCATTTCCTGATGGCATCATTTGGCTGAACATTGGGCGCGATCCGGGTGATCTGGTCCGTCAGATGCGGGAAGTGGGCAAAGCGCTGGACGATGCAACTGAGCGGTATGACACGCCGGAAGCCAGTGTCAACCGCATGCGCTCCATTCTTCAGAACAAGGCCGTATTGCTTGTCCTGGATGATGTCTGGGAGGCACGCCACGTCGAGCCGTTTCGAGTGGAGGCACCCCGTTGCCGAACTCTCTTCACGACTCGCGATGGCAACATTGGTATGTCATTGGGGGCCGAGGAGGTCAAACTAGGGGTACTGAAACCTTCTCAATCGCTGGAGCTGCTCGGTCAATGGGCGGGGCGTGATGATCCGGCTTTCCCGGACATTGCCAAGAGGGTAGGCTACCTCCCCCTGGCTTTGAAGTTAGCTGGCGCCAGATTACGCGAGGGGATGAGTGGTGATGAGTGGCTCGAGCGGTTTCAACACGTCTCCCAGATGAAGTTGGGACGGTACGCAAAGGATCCACATCAAAACCTGGAGGCCTGCTTTAACATCAGCCTCGAGAGACTTCCGGAGAGCGACCGCATCCTCTACCGCTCATTAGGAATATTTCCCCAAGGGAAGCCCGTGCCGCAGGGAGTGGTCCTTCGTCTGTGGCGAAAGATCGACCCACAATTAAGTGATTTCGACTGCGATGAGCTTCTCACCGAACTGGCACGCCAGGCATTGCTGGAATTGAATACCTTGAAGGGAGTTGTCCTGCACGACTTGTTGTTTGACTACACGCGAGGCCAGCTCGCTTCCCAAGAAGAAGCAACTCATTGCCAGCTCCTTGCAGCCTACAATCCACAACAAAGGCATTGGTACGAGATTCAGGATGACGGGTATCTCTTTCGTCACCTTGCCTACCACTTGAAACAAGCCGCCGGGACTGAAGAGCTGACACAACTACTTTTGGACTCTCGTTGGCTCCAGGCCAAATTGGTTCATACCGACATTGCCTCTCTGATCGCTGATTATGACCTCCTGGCTGACGAGCCTCTGTGCCTGGTTCAAGGTGCGATTCGTTTGTCGGCTCATGTCCTGGCCCGGGACAAGAAGCAACTGGCGGGGCAGTTGACAGGCAGGCTGTTGTCGCACCCTTCCGCTGAAATACAGGGACTCTTATGCACACTGGGAGAGGAAAACTCACGGCCGAGGCTGAAGGCCTTGTCAGCCAGCCTTACACCCCCCGGCGGCCCCTTGCTTCTCACGTTGGAGGGACACACTGGTGGGGTCGTTTCAGTCGCAGTGACGGCAGATGGCAGAGTTGCTCTGACCGGCTCGGATGACCAGACAGCAAGGCTCTGGGATCTATCTTGTGGAGTCGAACTCCGCACGCTCTCGGGTCACAGCGGATGGGTATTGGCGGTGGCAATCACACCTGACGGGAGGCACGCAGTGACTGCCTCTGATGATGAGACACTGAGACTCTGGGACTTGGAGAATGGGACTCAATTGCAAATATTGACAGGCCATGCCGGTCGGGTGAATTCACTGGATGTGGCACCTGACGGCCGGCTGGTTCTCAGCGCATCCCATGACAGAACCATAAAAGTCTGGGACATTGAAAGCAGGGCCGAGTATCTGACTCTGGTGGGTCATAATGATGGAGTGCGAGCCGTGGCGGTGACACCGGATGGAAAGCGGGCACTGACGGCCTCTGACGATCACACCTTAAAGATCTGGGATCTGAACAGTGGAAAAGAACTGTGTACCATGGAAGGGCACCAAGACAGGGTCAGAGCATTGGCGCTGACACCGGACGGGAAACGGGCCGTGACAGCCTCAGCTGACCACACAGTGAGAGTTTGGGATCTAGTTGAAGGCAGGGAGGTCGGACCGCTTATAGACAACATCCGGGGGGTAACTGCATTGACCGTGTCGGCGGACGGCACCCAGGTTCTGACCGCCTCGGATGACGGGGTCGTCAGGCGATGGAACCTCACCAATGGGGTCGCTATACGCACTTTGGGAAATCACGTTGGGAGGGTGAACGCCCTGGCTGCAACGCGTGACGGTAAGCGAGTCCTGACGGCTTCAGACGATGAAATGGTCAAGGTATGGGACTTGGAATGTCCCGTTGAGGTGTTTCTCCCCACCAGTCACAGTGGACGTGTCAATGCAGTTGCTCTGACCCCGAACGGAAGGTGTGTCATCTCGGCCTCATGGGACCAAACCGTGAAAGTGTGGGACACCCGAACTGGTATTAAACTTCGCACGCTGATCAGTGACATTCGGGGGGTGACCGCACTGGCCATCACACCGGATGGAAGGAAAGCTCTAACCGGTTCTCTTGATGCAACTGTAATCATCTGGGATCTCGAAAATGGCATGCAACTAGGCACATTAGTAGGGCATGCTCGAGGTGTCAGGGCTTTGGCGGTCATGCCTGGCGGTATGGAGGTTCTTACTGCCTCCGCCGACCAGACCGTAAGGCTCTGGGACCTGAACAGCGGGGAAGAACTGGGCACTCTGGCAGGTCACACGGGTTCAGTCGTGTCAGTGGCTGTGAATGCGGACGGAACTCGCGCGGCTACCGCCTCTGACGACCAGACGGTCAGGGTCTGGGACCTGGAAAGTTGGGAGAGGCTACACACATTGGTGAGCCATACCGGACCGATAACTGCGGTGACATTGACGCCGGACGGAAAGAGAGTTCTGACAGGGTCTGTAGATCGAACTGTGAAGCTGTGGGACTTGGGGACAGGAACCGAACTCCAGACATTCAGGTTCCACATGGGAGCTATCCGGGCCGTAGCGGTGGCGCGCGATGGGAGACGGGTGTTCACGGCCTCCGATGATCAGACCCTGAAAGTATGGGACATGGATTGCGGGCAAGTGCTGGCCACGTTTACCGGAGACAGCGGGCTCACCAGCTGTGCTATCGCTCCGGATTGTTCGACCATTATTGCCGCCGACACCTTAGGTGCAGTCCATTTCCTCCAACTGGAGGAGTACCTCGCATAGCGGGCCGTTCCAGGGATCCTTGGTCCTGGGCAAGAGCCTTCAACGAGGGTCCAGGTGTTTCATTCCTTAGGCGGATGCGGGGCGTTGGACTGCTCGACTTGGGCATTCGCCCCACTCGAAGGCCACCCACTGCCACAAAATCCCAACCGATTCCCCAAGGGTTGTGGCCGGTTCCTGGGGGAGCCTACCTATCAAGCGGAACCATCAGGTCCGCGATTTTCCTGACGAGGACCTGCTCGGAGATGGGATCAAAATGAGATCCCGCAGGTTCATATCCCCCCTCGGAGAAGGCCTTTTGAGTAGGAAGATAACCCAAATCGTCATTGCAGCAAGTGACAATAAACGGGAATTTCGAGTGGCTGCAAGCCTTGATGCGTTTCCCGATCTCATGAAAGAGTTCCACGGGCAGAGTCACCCAGGTGAAATCCCCGATTTTAACCACTGAAACTGGAACACTCACTGTTGTGCGGGTAAAGTCATCCGGCAGATCCCTGTAATTCCGAGGCAAAGAGATTTCCTGGCTGACCATCTTGATCTTCGGATCAGCCAACTCCGCGGTTGGAGTCGAATTAAAGACAGACGCCACTTCCTGCCCGATTTCAAACCCCAGCTTCTTGGTGTTTTCCAGGTCGTCTCGATACCCTTCCAGCCCACCAACAAAGCGGGGGTTGATGTCTCCGGCCGCTCCTATGGCGAATATTCCCACAACACCAGGTACTTTTTCTTCCACGTATTGCAGCATGTGGCCATTCCATTCCGGGCTGATCAGGCTGTTTCGTGCTCCCAGGGAGGTTCCGTGGCAAGCATAGTTTACGAAGACCGCCAGGGGTTTTCCGGAAATACTGTCAATTCGCAGGATCCCAACCTCATCATCAATGGGCCCTTCCGGGTTACTACCCAGACGAATGACCCCTTCAATTTCACGGATCTTAACAGGATGATCGGTCTTATATTTCCCGAAGGACTGACTGAAGTAGTTTTCGTCAAAAGTGGTGATGGAGTCAGCTGCATCCACCTTCTTGCGGCGATTCATCCCGATTCTGGAATGCCCCGTGTTACCTCCCAGCCGAACCGGAACCAAACTCGCGACAGCTTGTTTGACCGCAAGGATGATCTTTTCGACAAATTCACGCTTCCATTCCGGGTCGATTTTGGAGGAAGCGGGATCGGGCGCGGAATGATTGTGTACAGCAGCCAACAAGATTCCCGGCAAAGGGATTCCCGTCGCTTCAGAAATGCGTTTGCGAATCTCAAGGTGCTGGCCGTAGTCCACTACATCACTCTCAATGAGAGCCACTCGCTGTGCACCGTCATCAAAAACGAGCGCCCGGACGAAGATGGGGGCGTAGATCCCAGTCGATGGCCCGATACGCAAACCATACCCGCCCATCACAACGGGTTTGGCGGGGGTGATGTCCACCTTGGCTATTCCTGCCTTCAACAAAGCCCCTGCCGCAATTCCCTCGGCAGAAAAGAATGCAAAAGTCAAACCAGCGATCACAAAGAAGGATCCCCTAGGGAGGAGGAAGTTCCAGAAACGAGATTGTAAGTCCATGAGTTTACCTCCGCATTAAAAGGGCTCGTTTTGTTGGCCTTTGATGAAAATGCGAGGTTTGGTAGCCACGCCGACCGCGCTGTATGCGGGAAGCGTGGGCTTGTGACACTCGCAAAAAACCCACGGCTCGCGGCGACCGCCGTCGCCAATGCGCTCACCGTGGCTACCCATGCCTTTTTCATCGACCGTGGCCTTGGCGCTTCAGACTGCCACCTGAGTCGCTTCTATCAAATCAAAGAAACCGCTTTGGTTAAACAAGAAAATGAGAGGCAGCGAGAAATAGAAGTAAGATACACTGCCTTATCTCTTCTGGCCCGACGACCCGGAAAATAGTATTGAATAAGCTGGGTCTTATTCCTTAAAGGAGTCATTCATTCTATGGACCGAAGAAACTTCATTCAGACCAGTATGGCGGGGCTTGCAGCCCCTTCCCTCAACACGTTGACGCAGCAGAGTAAACCAGTTGCGCCCAACGACCGGATCGGCATTGGTGTGATAGGCTGCGGCGGCATGGGCCGAATGGACTTGACGGATTTCAAAAGGGCTCCGGAGGTCGAGATTGTGGCCGTTTGTGATGTCTTTCGACCCAACGCAGAGCAGGCACGGCAGCAGGCGGACGGGAAGCCACGAGTCTACGGTGACTACCGTCATGTCCTGGAGCAAAAAGACATCCAGGCTGTGATTGTGGCGACGCCAGACCACTGGCATCCGCTCATCACTGTGGAGGCTTGCAACGCCGGCCTGGACGTCTATGTGGAAAAACCCATCTCACACAATATACGAGAAGGTCGCTTGATGGTCGAGGCGGCGCGTCGGAACCAGCGAATCGTGCAGGTCGGCATCCAGCAACGGTCTGGGACTCACTTCCAGAGGGCAATTCAGGCTGTGCAAGACGGCCGAATCGGCAAAGTCCACTTGGCTCAATGCTGGAATCACTATTGCGCACCTCCTGAAGGGATGGGGTTCCCGCCCGATGGTGATCCCCCACCGGGCATGGATTGGGACATGTGGCTAGGCCCCGCGCCCAAAGTCCCCTACAACCCGGCACGCAGGAATTTCAGAGTGTACTGGGACTACGCGGGTGGAGAGCTGACTAACTGGGGTGTTCACCTCATCGACATCGTGCACTGGGCAACCAAGGTCGACACGCCGTTGAGCGTCGTCAGTTCAGGCGGGAAATATTATATGAAGGATTGCCGCCAGTGCCCGGATACTCAGGAAGCTCTGTTTGAATATCCGGGTTTCCTGCTCGAATACTCAACGACGCTGCACAACAGCTATGGGCATAATGGTAATCCGGGGACCAAGCCCTTTGGGAGCTATGGCATCCTCCTGCTTGGGACACGGGGAACACTGTTCATTGACCGGGCGGGATACGAAATCATCCCGCAGATGACTGGACACTCAGAGAAGATCTCACAGAGTTTCCGCGAAGCCTTTGACGATTTGGCCGGTTCAGGAATGTATTTCACCAGCGAGATGGGGGGAGAACGCGGGACGACCTCATTGCAGCATATGCCGCATGTGCGCAACTTCCTGGATTGCATGAAGAGCCGGCAGTTACCCATAGGTGACGTCGAGATCGGCCACCGCAGCACCGTCCCTTGCCATCTCGGCAATATCTCTTACCTGACCGGGGAGAAAATTCTGTGGGACGCGAAGGCCGAGCAGATCACCAACAGTGCCCAAGCCAACGCTATGCTCACTCGCCAGTACCGTGAACCTTGGAAACTGGCCGGAATGCAAGGTTGATGAAACGGAATCACCCTGCAATCCTGATTGACAACATGTTCTGGCTCTTATTCGGTTGACAGAAATCGTTTGTGTCACTACAAAAGATCAAATTCCAAAAACAAGGCGAGTGAAGAAAATGAAGAAAATCGGGTTTATTGGCCTTGGAATTATGGGGAGGCCAATGGCCAAAAATCTAAGGAGAGCCGGGTACTCCCTGGTTGTTTTTGACATCAATCCGGAGCCCGTTAAGGAACTTGTTGCATTGGGAGCTGCAGAAGCTGCGAGTCCGAAAGAGGTGGCACAGCAATGCCAGTGTCTCATCACGATGTTGCCGAATTCTCCGGAGGTGAAGGAAGTAGTCTGCGGAGCCAGGGGAATCCTGGAAGGAGCAACGCCCGGCACCGTCCTTATTGACATGAGTTCAATTTCACCAATCGTCTCCAGGGAACTGGGGGAGACCCTCAAGCAAAAAGGGATCGAATTCCTGGATGCTCCTGTTAGCGGTGGAGAGCCGAAAGCCATCGATGCTACTCTCTCCATCATGGTGGGCGGCGAGGAAGGGGTCTTCAATGAGTGCCTCGAAATCCTGCAAGTCATGGGGAAGTCTGTTGTCCACGTGGGGGCGGTGGGTAGCGGCAACATCACCAAGCTGGCCAATCAGGTGATTGTGGCTCTCAATATAGCGGCTATGTCAGAAGCCCTGGTACTGGGGACCAAAGCCGGAGTGGACCCGGTGTTGATCTACAACGCGCTCCGCGGCGGTTTGGCGGGCAGCACGGTCATGGAGGCGAAGGCGATGCGTAGCATGGAGGGCAATTTCGAGCCCGGATTCAAAATCGACCTGCATATCAAGGATCTCGCCAACGCCTTGGAAACAGGCCGCCAGATCGGCGCTCCGCTTTTTCTGACGGCCCAGGTGATGGAGATGCTCAAGTGCTTGAAGCTCGAAGGTAAAGGCCAGAAGGATCATTCTGCCATCCTAAATTACTATGAAAAACTGGCTGGGGTCGAGGTGAGAAGGAAAACTTGAGAAACAGGGATCATCCTTGATTTAATTGAACCGGGTCAGAGTGACGATTCAGAAATCCTGGAGGAACGATGAGCGATTTCAATGTGATTTACGAAGAGTTCAAAGTCCATGGTAAGGATCTTGTCGATAAGATCAAAACTCTCATCCACGAAGGGAACATCCGGCGAATCATCATTAAGAATCAAACCGGCCACACTTTCCTTGAAATCCCTCTTACTTTTGCCACTATTGGGGTCATTGCAGCGCCAATTCTTGCAGCCGTTGGGGCTATAGGGGCACTAGTGAGTGATTTCTCGATCGTGGTTGAAAAGAGAGAAGAGAGCCCCAAAGGGACCGAGCCAAAACCGGTAGCCCCTCTGGATGGGGAAGAGAAAAAGCCGAATCCGGTTCAATAGTACTTTTCTCATTGCACGGCATTCGGTCGAATGGACCAGGTTGGAGGCGGTTGAAATTCGCTCTCAATTAGCCATTTAGGAATGATTTTGCACCACCCCGCCTTCGACATCGTCACCGGCACTCCTCTTCGTCCGAAGAGAGGAGGTTTGAATAGGCTATATCTTAACGAATCCCAAGTACTGCGTTTCATAAACACGGTGACGTATTTTGAATAGGCGCCGCGTGAGGGCACGCGGCCTACAACGGTGTAGGCCGGGCCCCGACCCGGCGCGTCGGTTATCGTATTTATGAAGCGCAGCAAAAAGTTAGTCAATTGTGCGAGGGAGGCCTTTTCATTTCCCCGCCCCTTGCCGTTGACTCATGAAGTAATGAGCCGCTGGGGTCAAGATGAGCGACAAGAACATGGAGGCCAGAATTCCGCCAATCACCGCGATGGCCAAGGGCTGAAGCATTTGAGAACCAGCTCCCCAGGCAAAAGCCAGCGGCAGCATTCCAGCCACTGTGGCCAGGGCCGTCATCAAAATGGGTCGAATCCGGCGCTCACCCGCCAGGATCATGGCCTCTTCCCGAGGATTGCCCACACTCCGAAACTTCTGATCCGCATCCAGCAGCAGAATCCCGTTCTTCGCCACGATTCCAATCACCATGATCAGGCCCATGAACGAAGAAATATTGAAAGTGGTCCGCGTCATTAGCAAGGCCAGAAACACGCCAGACGTGGAGAGCAACGCGGAAAGAAGTATGGCGGCAGGTGCTCCGAAATTCCCGAACTCGAAGAGCAAAACGGTAAAGACGAATAACACGGCTAACACCAAGACCACTACCAGGTCACGAAAAGAGCGCTGTTGTTCCTCATAGGCGCCACCATAAACCACGCGAATGGTTGAGGGAAGAAGAAGCTGGTGCATTACCTTTTGGACCGCGGCAATTCCACTTCCCAGGTTGAGGCCTTCAAGCCTTGCGGTCACTGTGACATTCTGTTGTAGATTCTCCCTGCGGATTTCGGTTTGTCCCGGCAGTTCCAAAAGACGGGCCAGGGACCCCAAAGTGGCGGTCTTGCCTGTGGACCCGGTCAGCAGCGTTTGGCGCATCGCATCTAGAGACATGCGGCTGGACTCCGGAAACCGCACCCGAATGGTATAGGCCCTGTCATTCACCACCACGGGCGTCGAAGCAGGCGCTCCCTGCAAGAGGGCGCTGGCATTTAGCTGCACCTCTTCAGGAGTAAATCCGGAGCGGGCTGCCACGGCCGGGTCCACCTGAAACACCATGGCGGGTCCACTAATCGTATTGTCAATACCATTGAACACGTCCACGATGCCAGGGATCTTCTTGATAGCGTCAGCCACCTGGGGGGCCCATTCCCGCAACAAATCCGGATCTTGCGAGAACAATCGTATGGCAATGGGCTCTGGGGCATTGGAAAGATCACCAATCATATCCTGGAGCAACTGCACGAATTCCACCTGTAGCATGGGCTCTCGGGTGCTGATCTTTTCGCGCGCTTCCGCCATGATGTCCTCGGCGCTGCGCTGCCGCTTGTGCTTCAGTTTTACGGAGATATCCCCAGTATTGGATTCAGTGACAGCTGCCAGGCCTAATTGCAGGCCGGTGCGCCGTGAGGTACTCTCCACTTCCGGGATCTCGTGCAACATTCGGTCCACGGAGGAAATGACCCGGTCGGTATCCGTCAAAGAGGAACCGGCCGGCATAAAGTAGTCGATGATGAAGCCGCCCTCATCCATCCCCGGCAAAAGGTCCGAGCCGATCAGGTGGTAACAGAGGAAGGAAGCGGCCACCAGCAGGATGCTGCCGGCAGCCAGCCAGGATGGGCGAACGAGTACTTTCCGCAGGACGCGAGTATAGAATTGAATGATCCGCCCTAAAAATCCGCGGTTCGCTTGGGGTACCGCTTCCCGGGCAGCCGCCCCAGGCTGTTTCTTTATGCGGATGAAATAGTGGCTCAGCGTGGGTGTCCAACTTAGCGCGAGTCCCAAGGAGGTGAGTAGGGCAATGCCGATAGTGATCGCCAGGGCGCGGAAGAAGATGCCGGTCACTCCAGCTATGGAGATGAGCGGCAGGAAAACTACGATGGGGGTAATTGTCGAACCGATCAACGGCGCCCGGATTTCGCCGAGGGCGCTGCGGATGGCCTCTGCCCGCCCCTGGCCGGCATCCCGGTGCATCACAATGTTTTCGACCACCACAATGGCATCATCAATTACCAGTCCCACCGCCGCCGCCAATCCTCCCAGCGTCATCAGATTAAAGCTCTCGCCTATGAGACGGAGGAAGATCAAGGTAATGGCAATCGTGACTGGGATCACCATGCCAGCCACCAGGGAAGTCCCCCAGTCGCGCAGGAACAAGACCATGATCAATGAGGCCAGGACTAGTCCAATCACAATAGCGTCGCGGACACTCTTAATCGAGTCGGTAATGATCTCGGATTGATCATAAAAAGCCCTTAAGTCGACACCGTGCGGCAACGAGCGACGAATGCGCTCGATTTCAGCATGGGCGGCATCGGCCACCTGCACGGTGTTGCCGTCCGGCTGTCGGTAAATGCTGAGCAAAACCGCCGGCTTTTGATTGGCGGTCACGCGGGTATAAACGGGTTTGACCGAAGGACGCACTGACGAAAGGTCACCGATTCGCACAGGCAACCCCAATGAGGTGTTCTTGACGACGATGCGGGCAATTTCTTCTGCATTGCGTGCCTGCCCACTGACCAATCCCAGGACCAACTGGTGTTTCTCCTCCATCAGGCCGGGCGAGTCGATGAGATTGCTCTGGCGGATGGCGTCCAGGATCAAAGGAATCGATGTGGAGGTCTCCAATAATTTCGCCGGGTCTGGCTGAATTTCAAACTCGGGCTCCTCACCGCCCTGCACGACCACCATGGCAACACTGTTGAGCCGGTTCAATCGGGGTTTTAATTCATAGGTGGCCAGTTCCCACAATTGAGTTTGAGGGACGCTATCCGACGTCAAGCTGTAACCCATGATCGGAAATGCCGCAAAGGTCAACCGGTTGGTCGTAACTTTGGCCGTAAGAGGAAGGGAGGATTGGACGCGCGCCAGAGCCGCATTCACAAGCTCCAACGTCTGAAACATCTCTACTTTCCAAGAAAAAAAAAGGGACACTTCCGCCGAACCACGACTGGTGATGGAACGGACCGTTTCCAGCCCTGGCACATTGTTGACAGCCTCTTCAATCGGGCGCGTCACAGTGACCAGCATTTGATCAATAGGAGCAACGCCATTGTCCACTCCCACTACAATACGGGGGAAATCCGTAGAAGGGAAAACAGCGATGGGGATGGTGTAAGCCAGATAAAGGCCGGCAGCCACCAGAGTCAATATGACAAAAATGATAGGTTTGACCTGGCGGAAGGTCCAATGAGGTTGTTCAATCGCTTGAGACGAAGGGATTCCTCCCTGTGCTGATTCACCCACGGTCAGATTTCTCCTTATCTCCGTGGCCGCTTTCGATCCGTACCTTGGTGTCATCCTGCAATCCCAACCCGCCCACAGTCACTACTTTCTCTCCTGGTGAAAGGCCACTGAGAACCTGAATCAGTTTCTCCTGGCGGATCCCGGTTTGAATCTTGCGCTCATGAGCCACCAGGTCCGTGCCCACCACTATCACGGATGAACTCCCCGAGGAGGAGGGAAGAAGAGCTTCCACCGGGATTGTGACCACATCGCGGAAAGTCTCCGCAGCAATTGAAACCCGCACGGTGGTTCCCGGCTTGAACTGGTCAGAGGGATTGGGCGCCTCAACCCAGACTTGCAGCGTCGTACTACCGGGGTCCGTTGCGGGGCTGACCACTGTCACTTTGCCATTTGCTTGCTTGGAGCCATCCTCAAGGGAAATCTGAGCCGAAGTCCCGACTTTCAGGTGTGCTGCCAACTGCACCGGGACATGGACGCGCGCCACAATTCGGGAAATGTCCATGATGGTCAGCAGCGGAGTGCCTGCGCTTGCCATTTCTCCCGCATACAAGGAGCGGTCTGCCACGACTCCCTGGATGGGGCTGCGAATCTCCGAATAGGCCAATTGGGCTTGTGCGCCCTGGTAGTGTCCTCGGGCGGCTTCCAGTTGGCTAGCGGCACTCTTCATCTGCTCCTTATGGCTAATCTCCTCGAGGGCCTGCAGGTGTTTTCGCACTGTTTCATACAGACTGTGAGCCTGGGTGTAAGCGACCTGGGCTTCGTCCACCAATCGCTGGGCCAACGCCCCTTCTTCCCGCAGTTTTTTCCGGCTTTCATAGAGCTTCTGCGCGGCTTCCATAGCCTCCTGGGCCGCCTGCTCGTCGAACTTCGATTTTGTCATCTCTTCAGGAAGGGAAGCTCCTGTCGTGTTGCGATAATTGGCCTCAGCTTGATCATACAAGCCTTTATTCTCGGCAGCTGCTGCTGTCAGATCGCGGTTTTCCAGAGTCGCCAGCAATTGGTCGCGGCGGACATGGTCCCCGCGATTTACCAGAAACCGGCTGACAGGAGCACTGATCTTTGGCATGACACTAGCTTGGTTGATCGGATAAAGGATGCCATCGGCAGTAATGATGTGTTCGAGGTTTCCCTTTTGAACTTCTGCCACCGTCACAGGAACCACAGGTTCAGCCTCTTTGGGCTCCGTTTTCGAGCAGGCCGCCAGGTTCAAGCAAAGCGGAAGGAGGATGAAAAAAGCTTTGTGGGGAACAGGTAAGCGGGTTCCGATCATGATCATAAGACTCCAGTCAGAGTCTGCAGATTTGCCAGCGTCAGACGGTAACGGGCCAGCCCATCATCTAGGGCGTTGCGTGCTTGCGTCAATGTCGTCTGGGCATCCACCACCTCCAAGACAGAGGCCTCCCCAGCTTCATAGCGCAAAAGCATTAATCGCATGCTCTCTTGGGAAAAGAGGGCGGATTGCTTCAAGGAGTCTAGTTGAGTTTGTGCGGTCTGTGCTTCCAGGTAGAAGGAATGCAGAGTCGCCAGCAGCTGCCGTTGGGTGAAGCTCAAATCCAGTTGGGCTTGCCGAGCGCGCAGCTCGGCCTGCCGCACCTTGCTTCGAGTTGCTCCCCAATTCCACACGGGAATATTCAATGTTGCCTGGGCAGAGGACCCTAATCTCTGGATCCCCTCATGTCTCGTGGCAAATTGATTGGCATTGATGCCGAAGAAGTAATCAAAATTCAGAGAAGGCAGATATGCCGCGCGAGCCACTCCCACTCCCGTTTTCTCATGCTCGAGCGTCAACTCGGCGGCCCGCAAATCCGGATTTTGTCGGGCTGCCATACTCTGGACCTCCTCAAATGACCTGAGTGGGGTGGCAGACTGCAAATCGTCGACCACCGAATAATCCTGACGAAAATCGGGAAAGAGCAGCACCGCCAGGCTCAGCTTGGTTTTCTCCCACGCGAGCTGGGCCTCTTGGGCATCGCGCTCACGTTGCTGGAGCAGAATCTGCGCCTTGATCACATCGGAGCGTGCCACCTCGCCACCCTTCTCCTGTTTGGTGGTGACATCGACAAAGTGCCTGGCCTCTTCCACACCCTGTTGCGCATTGACGAGACGTCGCCGAGCAACCACCGCCGAATAATAAGTCTGGAAAACTGTGGCCACAAGCCCTCGAGCCGCAATCTCCACGCGGGCCTGACCCACGGCTTCGGCAAGGTTTGCTTGACGATATTCAGCGCGCCGGGCAGGGGAGAAGAGCTCTTGGTGAACCACAGCCTGACTGTTATAAATGTGCACGCCGTCATTGGCAACAAAAATCCCGGAGGGAGTGCCATTGCCTTGAGTGTAAATATACTGGTTGAGATAGTTGAGCGTAGGCAGGAATGCTGCGCGCGCCTGCTGCCGGTCCTCATGTAAGAGTTGTGAACCCATTCTAGCCGATTGCAGTTGTTGGCTATTGTTTCGCGCACGCTCCAAGGCATCCTCGAGACTGACGGTGAGCGAGGCAGTCTGTTGGCTTTGAGGTTTAGCCTCAGCTTGCGAAGGCGCCATTTGCCCGCACAAGGTCACTTGCCGGAACAAAAGGGAAACTGCAAGTAGCTTTGCCAACCTATGGGCCAGGCTGCAGGATGATTTCATAAAAGCCTTTCATGCCCCCCAAGGGAGCGCCACGTATGATGAAAATCCTCTCCGACGGAGAGGAGGGCGCGGGCGACGGCGGTCACCAGGCGCCAGGGGTGGGTTTGAATCCGAAGTCCGTAGCTTTCAACCCACCCAGGAGGACCTGCGGTCATGAACCTTTATCAAAGCTTCATCCCCTCCAAGAAGAGGATATTTAAAGAGAGCGCCTCATGACCTTTTCAAGCTCATCACCGCGGATGAAAATGGCAGGGGTAGCCACGATTGATTCGCTTCTTAAATCAATCGTGGGCTTTTAAAAAGGGCACAAATGCCCGCTGTTACTGCCAAGAGCGCAGTAACAGTGGCTACCAAAACTCGCATTTTCATGAAAGGCTCCTGAATTACTTGTATTTCAAGAGTTTAGTCCCGGCAACACGGGAACTGGATTATTCTTTGTTGATCCTGCCGCGCAGGACGGTGATCGAGGCCTTCGGAAGCGAGTACAGCGTTTCGGCGCCACCTGTCACCGTGGACTTCACGGCCGGACCGTCCGGTTCTGCATAGCCGTTGGCTCCGTTGGCATGCCACTGATACTCAGTGGCGCCGAAAGTAATTCGCTCGACTTGCCCGTTGAAGAATCGCTGCTTCTTTGCATCAGAATCGGCAAAAGCGATCCGCACCGCCTGGGCGTTCTCACGATCCTTGTTCACCATCAATAGAGACCACTGGCCGTCCGGACGCAGCAAAGGGTACGCTGTAACCAGGAGGTTACCGAAGGAATCGTGAACGTCGCTCACGGCCCGGAAGAGCCGGTGAAGGTCGTCCACGGGTTGTACCCACTCGCGAGTGAGGAGCTGCGAGGCAAAGTACTGCGCAAAATATCCGCTCACCTCGTAATCACGATTCACCTGGAACAACCCGAATGAGCCCCAGGAGTCGTTACACCCTTGGTGCAGGGGCGATGGCATGTAGTGGAAGAAGAAACTGCCAGTTCCCCCCGCCGTGAAGAAAGCTCCAATGTAATCCGCAAACCACAAGCCTCCCATGATATCCACAAAGGTTTCCCCGGTCTGCCAGGAGAGGTTTACTTCCGTGACGAACTGGGGGAGATTTGGCGGCAGTCCGTCGTCTTTCCAGGTCTGCATGATGTGGCTGATCAACTGCGGTTCTCGATAAAGGTCGTTCCAGGATGTGTTGCAGGGATCGTAGG
>JBGOTQ010000055.1:0-26154 GCA_041476565.1 Terriglobia bacterium
CGCCAACACGAGGAGATTCGTTGCCGATTCGCTGACCCAGGGCGTCGCAGGGGTCAAGGCCCCTGCTCGGCCCTGGGCTACTCTCCTTCGCCCACTTCGTGGGCTGAAGGCCATTCTCGTCGATGGCGGCGCACTAAATCGACACATGGGAAACTCTCACCCCCTTAATATAAGGTCACACTCAAAGGAGATATCATGACCTCGATAACACGACGTCAATTTGTAAAACGCAGCGGAACTGCTGGCATCCTGGCAGCAGTTCCAATTGTCAGAACCGCTTCTGGCAAGGACCGCCCCAGTGATACGGTCAACGTGGCGATCATGGGTATCCGTTCCCGCGGTACAGATCATGCAATCGACCTGGCTTCCCTGCCCAACGTGAATGTGGCCATCCTTTGCGATCCCGATGAGCGACTCTTTCCAAAGACCATCGCTGAAGTGGAGAAGGTCTGTAACAAGCGCCCCAAAACCGAGACTGACATCCGGAGAGTTCTCGAAAATAAGGAGATTGACGCCATCTCCGTTGCGGCTCCCAATTCCTGGCATGCCCTGGCCACCATCTGGGCTTGTCAGGCGGGCAAAGACGTTTACGTAGAGAAGCCCGTTTCCTATAACATCACTGAGGGCCGCCGCATGGTGGAAGCCGCCCGTAAATATGACCGCATCGTGCAGGCAGGGACCCAGGGCCGCAGCAGCCCATTGATCCAATCCGCTATGGACTTCATCCATTCCGGAAAACTGGGGAAAGTCTACATGGTGAAGTGTGTCGTATTCCGTCCGCGGGAGAGCCTGGGTCACAAGTCAAACAGCCCCATTCCTGACGGAGTCCACTACGATCTGTGGCTGGGACCGGCCCCGTGGAGGCCCTTCAATGAGAACCGGTTTCATTACAATTGGCACTGGTTCTGGGATACAGGTAACGGAGAGACCGGCAACAATGGCCCCCATTACACGGATATTGCCCGACGGATTCTTCAGAAGTATGAACATCCCCGGCGTATTCAGAGCATGGGAGGTTATGATGTCTTTGATTCCGACCAGGAGACCCCCAATACCCAATTATCAATGATGGAATATTCGGATGGGACTCGCGTGCAGTTGGAGGTCCGTGGCTTGTATACTAATGCCGAAGACGGGATGACGATGGGACTATTGGTATTTGGATCAGAAGGTTGGATGCACCTTAGGTTTGACCGGTGGGTGAGCTATTTCGGCCGCAAGAATGAGCCCGGGGAACATCGAGAGATGCCGGAAGAAAAAGATTCCTTGCACTTCGCTAATTTCGTCGATTGTGTGCGCTCGCGGAAGCAAGAGAACCTGACGGCTCCGATCCTGGAGGGCCATCTCTCGACCTCATTGTGCCACCTGGCAAATATCGCCTACCGAACCGGACGACAGGTGGTCTTCGATTCGACCAATGAGAATTTCCCTGGCGACGAATTAGCCAACAGCTACCTGACGCGGGAATATCGCTATCCGTTTGTGGTGCCGGAGAAGATCTAGCAAAAAAAGCCTGCCCAAGGCGGGAAGCGGGGCACACGACCAGGCTTGTTCTTTCCGGGAGATTCCTGTGTGTCGATGCGTTCGCCGCGGCGGAGCGTGGCTCCCACCTTAAGGTGGGTCTTCACGAAAGATGGGAGAGGGGTGGTGCTGACTTCTCGGGAGTGCCCCGCCAAAAAGGCACGGCCAGCCAGGGTGCCGTGACTTCAGGAAAAAGAATTGTCCTAAGCCGGGTCCACGCCCTCCAGGCCCCCATGGCGTCCAAGCCTCCGATTCGCATGCAGTTGTGAAAACCCTGCTCCATCGTCAAACTCGACCCGGCGAAGTTCTTACCGCCGGGCGCCATCACGACGCGGTCTTCCCCAACGATCAATCGGAGCCTCCCCAGCGTATATTCTCCGGGAGGAGCTCCTGCAGCGCTCATGGCATCCGTGGTCATCACGACGCGCGCGGTTCCTAGAGCTTGCACCAGGTTACTAAGGACGAAAGACGGAAGGTGAATGCCGTCCGGGATCAAGGACACCAACAAATCAGGAACAGCCAGGACTCTCTGAATGATATTGTCATGACGATGTAGTTGTTCAGGGCACCCATTACCGAGGTGCGTCACCATTCGCGCCCCTGCCTGAACCGCATCCAACAATTCCTGATAACTGGCATCAGTATGGCCCAAACTCACCATGACGCCCTCGTTGGTGGCCTTCTGGATAAAGCTTGGACCTCCCTTTAGCTCCGGGGCAAGGGTGATCAAGCGAATTCGTCCTCCGCTCGCATGCTGTAACTTCTCGAAGATGCTCCAATCGGGGTCGCAAACCTGTTCGGGAGGATGTGCCCCGTGGAAGCCGGGTTTTCGAGAAATGAACGGCCCTTCCAAGTGGAACCCCAGTACGCCCCGGCGAACGAATTCGTTTTCTTGCAAGATACCGGCCAGATGTCTGAACTGGTATTGCATCGAATCGATCCCAGCCGTGATGAGAGTCAGCAGGATATGAGAACACCCGGCGCGTTGGATTTCTCTCAATGCAAATTCCAGCTCCTCACCTGTAATGTCCGGGTTTTGAAAGTCAACCCCCGCAAAACCGTTCGCCTGAGGATCAAAAAAGCCAGGACCCACCAGAAAGCTAGCGGTCGAACTATCTCCAACCTTCCATAACGGCTCTGGAGGGGAGTCCATTTTTTTCCCAGAAAGGGCGCTAAACCAGACGGGGTTCGTCATACTCTCACGGTCTCCAATCTTCATCGGCCTTGCACAACTATATATCGTTGTTCCATCCTACCATCCGATTTGTGGAAAGGTAAACCCGAAGAAAATATTGATTACAGGGTTATGAGAGACATGTGGCCACAAAAACATTGACACTTTCTTTTTGTTGCTTTAGGCTTTTTTTGGTTGTTTTCTTATGCGATCAATTCACCAGAGAATCCATTTTGGAACTCTGGACGTCGACGACCTGGCAGTTCTCATCGCGGGAGGAGAGCTCATTTATGCGCCTGTCTTCTTTAGCTCATTTACCAGAAGAAGGGGTGCCTCTGCAACCGGAATACTTCGAAAGACTCATGGACGAGTGGACACATACGTTATCGTCCCATGTTCCGGAACTTGATTCCTTATTGAAGTCACCGGCCGGAATTCAACTCGAGCGGGGCTACTTCCATACCTTAAAAGAGATTTGCCAGCAACCATTCACGTGGTTGGAGACAGCAGCAATTGCCTCCGCCTGCCGTGACCGACTGCAGGCGTTCCTGAGGGACGCCAGAATCTTCGACGGGAACGGAATCATGGTGCTGACCGGGTCGGGGAGCTCTCATTTTGTGGGTGATTGTCTGACTTACGCACTGCAAGCCTCATTACGGATTCCGGTGCAAAACGTTCCCAGCGGGTCGCTCTTAACTCACACCGATCAAGCAACTCTTCCAGGTCATCCTTGTGTGACCGTGTCATTTGCGCGCTCCGGCGATAGTCCGGAAAGCCGTGGGGTTCTGGAATTACTCCTGGAGAAGAACCCTCTTTGTCGCCATTTGATTATCACCTGTAACCGGAACGGGCGGCTGGCAACCGACTACAAGGGAGACTCTCGAGTCTGTGCGCTGGTCCTGGACGATAAAACTTGCGATCGCAGCCTGGCCATGACTAGCAGCTTTACTAACATGGCCTTGGCTGGGCTGGTACTGGGGATGCTTCAGGACCCCCAAGGGTACCATAACCTGATTGTGAACCTCGCTCAAATGGGGAGCGACTTGCTGCTGCGCTACTCGGGAGCGCTGGCTCATGTAGCCAGTCGAG
Source organism: Terriglobia bacterium (assembly GCA_041476565.1). Taxonomy (GTDB): domain Bacteria; phylum Acidobacteriota; class Terriglobia; order Versatilivoradales; family Versatilivoraceae; genus DATKMG01. The sequence goes on from JBGOTQ010000055.1 coordinate 3,785, forward strand.
ATTTCAAGGCGGCCGTTTATCTGGGAAGTGGCGGGCGTTACGGGTCAGCTAGAGAGTCAGCATTGAAAATGCTGGAGATGACGGCCGGCCAGATTATGGCATTTTCAGAGACTTTTCTAGGTCTTCGCCACGGCCCCATGTCCGGGGTTCGACCTGAAACACTGATAGTCTGCTTCCTCTCCTCCGACCCTTTAGTTCGCGCCTACGAACTGGATCTTATAGCTGAGCTCAACCGCAAGGGATTGGGTATGCAGAAAGTCATCGTTGGAGATGAGGTGCCCAGGGAGATCGTAATGCCTAGCGATCTGGTGGTGGAATGTCCTGGCTTGGGGGCGCTGGGAGATGAGAATGTCCCAGTCCTTCATGTGCTGGCAGGCCAGATCCTGGCTTTTTTCTGTTGTCTTCGGATGGGTTTGAAACCCGATTCGCCGTCAAATGAGGGCGTGATCAGCCGGGTGGTGGAGAGTTTTAAAATTCATAAGCGATGAGGGCCTCATGACCAAATCATTGGTTGCTGGAGAACTCAATGTGGATCTAATCCTTCAAGGTTACCAGACTTTCCCTACTCCGGGAAAGGAGGTGCTCGTCGATGATCTGACGCTAACACTAGGGAGTGCCTCCGCCATTTGCGCCCGGGGCCTGGCTCGTCTCGGCAACTCTGTGACCTTCCTGGGAAAGGTCGGGCCGGACGCCTGGGGCGACTTCTGCATTCAGGCCCTCAAGGCCGCGGGAATCGACATTTCGCGAATCATCTGCGATCCCCGGCTCAAAACCGGTATTACGGTTTCGATCTCATCCCCTTCGGACCGGGCGCTGGTTACCTATCTTGGAGCTATTGTCGAATTGAGCGGAGAGGATCTCCCCGACAGCCTGCTGCGGGAGTTCACGCACCTCCACGTGTCCTCCTATTTCCTTCAGGAGAAATTGCGTCCTTCGGTCAAACAGGTTTTCTCCAGGGCTCACCAGTTGGGACTGACCACTTCTTTGGACCCGGGTTATGATCCCTCAGAGACATGGGGGGGAGACCTAAGGGAGACTTTGCTGGAAACCGATGTCTTTTTCCCCAATGAAGTGGAGGCCTCGGCATTGACGGGCCGAAGCGAACCTGAGGAGGCACTGCGTGGCCTGCAAAACGGACGCACGTTGGTGGTATTGAAATTGGGAAGGGAAGGGTGCATGGCGTTCGATAAGAATTCGATCGTCCGCGTTCCTGCGTTTCCCGTCAAACCCGTGGATACTACCGGAGCCGGGGATTCATTCAACGCAGGTTTTCTTCATGCCTGGCAACGTAAGCTCCCATTGCTTGGGTGTCTTCGATACGGCGCAGCCAGTGGTGCATTATCCACTTTGGGATTGGGAGGTATCGGGGCCCAGCCGACTCTTGAAGAGCTAGAGATCTTTCTGAAAGCGCAAGTGTGAGATGATCAGTCGAACCAAGCCTCGGGTGGTAGTCTTGTCCAACCGCACGCTTTTTGATTCTTTTTTCACACCGAACCTGCAGGATCGTCTGAGTAATTTTTTTCTTTGGACTCGTTATCCTGCCCGGCGTGTCACCCCGGCCACTCGTCGTCGGCTGGCCCCCGCTGAGGCTCTCATCACTACCTGGGACAGTCCTGCGTTCGGGGAAGACCTGGTGGGCTGGGCGCCCCAAGTCAGGATCATTGCCCACTGTGGCGGAGAGGTTAAAGCCCGGTTTGCCCGGTGTCTTTTTGACCGTCTTACAATCACCAATGCGGCGGCCCCCATGGCAAGGCCCGTAGCGGAATTGGCCGTGGCCTTCCTTCTCTATGCCTCCAGGAATCTGGATTCTTACCGCGCGTGCCTGAAAGAACCATCGAACCAGATCTACCACAAGCTGCACCTCGAAGGAACTCCCCACGAATCGTTATTGGACCGACCGGTGGGCATGATAGGTTTCGGCCGGATTGGCCGTGCCGTGGCCGATCTCTTACGACCTTTTGGTGCTCGCCTCACTGTCCATGACCCGTATGTAACCGCCGACGCCGTTCGTGATTATCCAGTGCAGTTGGCTTCTTTCCAGGAGGTGCTGCAGGCTTCGCATCTCCTGCTACTGACAGCTGCTCTGACTGAAGAGACGCGAGGAATGCTGAATAGCAGGGCCCTGGCGGCGTTGCCCAAGGGCGCTTGGGTCATCAACGTGGCCCGCGGGGGGTTGGTCGATCTACCCGCCCTGACTCGTGAAGTTCTGCGAGGCCGTCTGCGTTGCGCTCTGGACGTGACGGACCCCTTCGAGCCGTTGCCGTTGCGACATCCTCTGAGGAGGTGTTCCGGGGCTTTAATCACCCCGCACATCGGTGCCGCTTTTGTTTCTGTGAGGAACCAGATGGCCGAGATCGTCCTGGCCGATCTTGAAAGATTCTTTCGGGGTAAACCCGTTGAGAATCGTGTCAGCAGCCGGATGTTGGATCGGATGACTTGAGGGACCTTTTGGAAAATATGATTTTGGTAGCCACGCCGACCGCGTTGTTTAGGGGAAGCGTGGGTTTGTGAAATCGACGAAAAACTCACGGATCGCAAAAATCGCTCACCGTGGCTACCCATGCCTTTTTCATCAACCATGGTGGCCTGAATAGATCATGGGATACTCTCTTGAAAATCCCTGATTCGTAGGGAACGGACGCCGTTCCGTTCCCTGTAAAAAACAGGACTCATAATTCGCAATTGGGAACGCTACGGCGAGCGTTCCCTACCATTTTCATGTTACGTGGCGCCCCTGGCAGGGGCATGAAAGGCTTTCATGAAAATCAGTTTCTCGACCTTGGCCTGCCCTTCCTGGAAACTTGATGCCGTTTTGGAAATTGCCCGGAGTGAGAAATTTGATGGTGTGGAATTGCGGTTCATCGAGAATGATGATCGGCTTTGGAGTCGAGCTGAATTTACAGGTAGTGGACTCCGTGAAACCATAAGCAAATTGAACGATTTCGCTCTGGAGATTCCTTGCCTGGACACCAGCTGTTTTTTCCATGATCGGGAACAGTCTACCCGTCGAGCAGCCATCGAACAGGGTAAGCGGATGGCAGAATTGGCCGCCCGATTAGAAGCACCCGGAATCCGAGTGTTCGGGGATACCATCCAGCCCGGAGCTACACGGGAGATGACCCGCCGCTGGGTTGCCGAGTCGATGGATGAACTCAACCAAGAGGCTAAGGGTCTGGGCGTAGAAGTGTGGCTGGAAAGCCATGGTGATTTTGCCGCTGCCCAGGAAACCGTGGGAATCCTCAAGCTAGGTGGTGAGAGTAATCTGGGCGTGTTATGGGATCCCGCCAACGCATTCGCGGACGGAGGGGAAGACCCGGAAACCGGGATGCAGATCCTGGGGAGCCAAATCCGCCATGTTCATGTCAAGGACGCGAAGCGGCCCAGCGCGGATGCTGGTAATCCAAGGCGTGTCTGGGATCCAGTCTTGATGGGAGAGGGTGATTTTCCCGCAGCTCGTCTGCTTTCAATTCTATCCAGTCATGGTTATCGAAGATACCTCTCATTCGAATGGGAGAAGAGATGGCATCCTGCGATCCCTGAGCCAGACATAGCCTTGCCCCATTTTGCGAGGTGGGTCCGTAGGACACTGGCAGCGGGGTCTTCATGAGCATTATGCCGTCGTTGAAATCCACTTATAGACACAACGTATTAATAATCATACTTCACACCAGGGGGCCTCATGAAACGATGGAGCCGTAGAACATGGATCACTAGCATGGGAGTTGCTGCCTTCAGCACTCCTACTTTCAAACCAGCCGGCCAATTCGGCGAAAAACAGGTACCTCCCACCAAGGGCCTACTCCCGCTGGTTGAATATGAACCCAAGAGTATGCTGCACGTGCCGGAGACCCGGATCGAGAAATCACGGTTTCCGTTAATTGACATTCATACCCACCTCACTTGGACCCCGGACTACTCAGACCCGGCTCCGGAAGGTGGAAAGGCGCGCCCAACAGCCACTCCATCGGAATTGATTGACGTTATGGACCGAAGAGGCATTCGGATTCTGGTCAACATCACGGGAGGGTATGGCACGTCACTGGAGCAGTCTCTTGCAGCCTTTCAAAAGCCGCATCCGGACCGATTTCTGACTTTCACGGAACCCTGGTGGCAAAAAACCCATCAGCCGGGTTATCCCCAGTTCCAGGCCGACCAGATAGAGAAAGGGCACCAGATGGGCGCTAGAGGCCTCAAGATCCTGAAAACGCTGGGACTCTACCTGAGGGAGAACTTGACAACGGGGAAGCTGGTCAAAATAGATGACCCACGCTTCGATTCGATGTGGGAAGCTGCCGGAGCCAGGACGATGCCGGTCATCATTCATGTCTCTGACCCTGAAGCTTTCTTCTTGCCTATCGATCGTTTCAATGAGCGCTATGAGGAGCTGCATGCCCATCCTGACTGGTCTTTTCACGACAAGGATTTCCCCAGCAACAAAGAACTGCATGAAGCGCGCAATAGAGTTGTCGAACGTCATCCTCGAACCCAATTTATACTCTGTCATGTTGGGAACTCTGAAAACCTGAGCTGGGTCGGAGAATGGCTCGATCGCTACCCGAACATGCACGTCGACATCGCAGCACGCATGGGGGAATTGGGTCGCCAGCCGCGGACCGCACGGAAATTTTTTGAGAAATACCAGGACCGGATCCTATTTGGGACGGATGCCGTCCCTAAGGGAGAATCAACCCCACAACAGATTTTCGGTGACCGGCTTTATCAGATTTATTACCGATTTCTCGAGACGGAAGACGAGTACTTCGATTATGCGCCAGCCCGTAATCCCCCTCAAGGGCGCTGGAGGATTTATGGGTTGGGATTGCCCGAAGGGATTCTGCGCAAGGTTTACAACGAAAATGCCGCGCGCCTGTTGGGAATCAAAATCTGAGAGGAGCTGACACCCTGTCTCGTATCATTTATCGTACCTTAACCCGGACCGATATTGCGGCGGGCCTTCAGCTGTGTCGTACTGCCCACTGGAATCAGCTGGCAGCAGACTGGGAGCTCTTCCTGTCCGTCAGTCCTCAGGGTTGTCGCGCAGCTGTCACCGACGACCAGGTAGTCGGCACTGTGACTACCGTGAATTACCAGGACTTTTTTGCCTGGGTAGGAATGGTCCTGGTAGACCCGAAGTTCCGCGGGCAGGGGGTTGGGACCCGATTGTTGGGACTCTCTATCGAGATTCTCAAGGGTATCTCTGCTGTTCGGCTGGACGCCACGCCTCAAGGAAAACCGGTTTATGAAAAGTTGGGCTTTGTCGCGGAATACGAGCTGAGCCGGATGCAAATCGAATTGGCCGCGGAACCTCAGATTCCCAACTCCCTGAAGGTCATACCCATGTGCTCTCAGGACCTGGGAAAAGTCTTGGAAATGGATCAACTTGTGTTCGGGGCCGACCGGGGTCCCCTGTTGGATTGGGCCCTGGCTCGTGCACCAGAGTATGCCTGGGTGATGAAGGGGGATTCGGGAGTAGAAGGATATTGTTTCGGCCGGCACAGCTTCGCCTTCGAGCAGATTGGCCCCGTCGTTGCCAACCACCAGCAGGTTGCCGAACAGCTGGTGCTTTCCTGCCTGCGGGGAAATGCGGGGAAAAGGTTTATCCTGGATCCGACGCATTTCTCTGAAAATTGGCTTCAGTGGCTGTTTCGGGCGGGTTTCATACACCAGCGGCCTTTCACACGGATGGTCTTGGGAGAAAACCGGCATCCCGGTGTCCCTCAAAAGCAGTGGGCGATTTTCGGCCCGGAGTTCGGTTGAAATTTCGTGGCAATTCCCTTGAGGATCTTTCATGGTAAAACCCCTACGAGCCGTTCAAATCGGGGCCGGCACCTTCGCCCACACATTTCACGGACCAACATTGCAGAGACTCTCCCGGGCCTCTAATCCGCCTATCTCGCTCGAAGCCATTTGTGATCTTGACCTGGGCCGGGCCCTCGCTTTTTCCAGCGAATTCGGTTATGGAAAAGCCTACACGGATTTCCAAAAGATGATCGAGGAGAGCCAACCGGACCTGATTTACTGTATGGTCCAGCCCCACGCCACGGCAGGAGTCCTGGAGCGCATCTTCCCTTACCTCTTGCCCATCTTCACAGAGAAGCCCCCGGGGGTGAGCATCGAAGAGGCTGAGCGCCTGGCTGGTTTGGCCGAAGAGTACGGGGCGGTTAATTATGTGGCATTCAATCGGCGAAGGATGCCTGGGCTCCAGCATCTCCAACACTGGGCACACGCCAATGCCCCGATTCGCTATGTACGCGCCGAGATGTTGCGGAATCGGCGGCTGGAACCAGATTTTGCCATTGGGACGGCCATTCACCCGATGGATTATTTGCGCTATTTGTGCGGCGAGGTGGTCGAAGTTCGGACTCGCTGTCTTCCATACGCCGGCACTCAAGCCAGGGATTTTCTGGTACAGCTCCGCTTTGCTTCCGGGCTTGTAGCCGACTTGGCTGTGCTGGTGGACTGCGGCATGCTTCGCGAACGTTACCTTGTCCAGGTGGAAAATTCGTCGATGGAAGTAACCATCGGTACCGGATACACCAGCGAGTTCTTTGCTGCTGGGGAAGCCGTCTACCGAAACAACCGTGTTGTCTTGGAGAAAGCGGGGGATCTCGACCCCCTCATCGCCGGGGGATTCGTGGCGGAACACGAGGCATTTCTGGATTCCGTGGCTCGCGGCGCCAATTTCGATTGCTGCCTCCAAAACGTGCACCAGTCTCTTAAACTGGCTGTAGCCGTGCAGCAGGAGTACTCCGGAGCACTCATCGATTTTTCTCCTCGCTCAAACTCGACGAGTCATTGATTTCATTGAGTGACCACGGAGGCACATAGGACACAGGGAAGACTCAGCCCGTGAGTCGCTGTTCATGAATTCCTTGAGCTCGGAGATTACCTTTTAGACGTTTGGGTGGACTCGCTCTTTTGTTCTCTGGGGTATTAGAGCTTAATCTCTTCCTTTCTCGGAAGGATTTTGCCCAAGAATGGCTCCCCTCCTGGTTCAGGAGGGGTTCGGGGGTGGTCGATGCAATGACGGGTTTACCACCCCTTGACCCCTCCTAAAATAGGAGGGGAGTTTGGTTGGGCCAACGGCCTCGATAGCTCTCTGTGGTTATGGCCCAATCTGATTTCTCAATAGGAGAAACGTCGATGTGGAGAAAAGTATACCTGGTGCTTGTCGGCCTCCTTGCAGGAGTGATGACGCTTGGGGCTCAGACGAAAACAGAAGGGACCTTTGCCAAGCTTCCCTATCCCATCTGGCCAATTCCAAGAGAGGTCAGAATTTCAGATGACCGCCTTTTGCTTACGAATGCTGTGATCGTGGTTCCACAAGGTGATCCACGAGCCCAGTTCCCCGGCAGATTGTTAGCTAATCTGATTGCAGACCAGTTTCACGTGCCGATTCCTGTCACCATAGGCAAAGCTCCTGAAGGAAAGACTCCGATCGTTGTGGGCGAGGTCTCAGCTGGGCTTATGGCTGGACCAGCCGCTCCTTCGATCTCCGCGTCCGATCCGGGGCCTGAAGGTTATCTCCTGCGCATCGACGACCGGGGTGCCTCGATTACCGGCTGTGATTATCGTGGCACGTTGTACGGAGTCTCTTCCTTTATCCAGTTGGTTCACCCGTGGGGGCACCAAAGCATTGCTGTCTGGAAAGCAACGATTCGCGATTGGCCATACCTGCCTATTCGTTGGGTGCATGTTTACCTCCCCGGGAAAGAAGAACTGCCTTTTGCTCGCCGCTACTTGCGCGACTTCCTGCTCCGCTACAAATTTAATGGGCTGATCCTGGAGGTGGGAGGAGGCATGCGCCTAGACAGCCATCCGGAAATCAGTGTGGGGTGGTGGCGTACGGTGAGCGAATGGTACGCTCACGGTGAGACGATTCTCAAGCTCAAAGAAGGCGTTCCACTGGGAACGGCCAACCGGTTTGCAGCCTCCTGCCATTTTGGCGTGGGCGGCGGGTCTTACATTGAAAAAGATGATTTGAGACGTTTTGCCGATTGGGCCGAACAATATGGCCTTGAGATCGTCCCGGAGATCCAGTCGCTCACGCATTCTTATTACATTGCCTCTGCTCGCCGGGAGCTAGCTGAAGACCCGGACATGCCATGGCCGGATTCCTATTGCCCGTCGAACCCTGAATCCTACAAAGTGCTCTTTGAAATCATGGATGAGTACATCGACCTGCTGCATCCGAAACGGGTCCACATCGGCCACGACGAGTGGCGAGCCGGGGCCTTCTGCCCGCGTTGTAAGGGCAAAGACACGGGAGAGCTTTATGCCCAGGATGTCCTGAAGATTTACCGCCACCTTAAGGACAAGGGGATCGAAACCTGGATGTGGGGGGATCATTTTGTGGATGGCCACAACCGTTTTGGCCGAAAATCCTCAGAGGGGGGAGTTGTACAATACGAGTATCCTGACACCCGTAGTGCCCGGGATATCGTGGCTGCCGCCACCAATGAAATACATATTACCAACTGGTCGGGGTTTGCGGGAGGAGATGAGACTTTCAAAAAACTCGGCTGGAAGTTTATTATCGGCAACTTTGCAGGCACCTCGGAGAAGGATTGGCCAGCCCGCGCCCAGAAGAGCGACCTGCTGGGCGGCGAGGTGTCCTCCTGGTGTGCCCTGGAAGAGTTTCAACTGGGTAAGCTGAACGTTCCCCAGGCCACTTACACGATCAACCAGATGTGGTCGAAACAGTATCCCCCGAAAGAGGACGCTCTGGAGCAGGTCAGCTTGCTGATGCCGCGGATTCGGCGTCTGCTTACAGGCAACCCGCCCCCGTCACTGCGGGCCAATCCTATGAGCTTTGATGTCCTCGATATCTTATCGGCCCTGAATCACCCTCTCAAGGGTAATGGCTGGGACCTCACAGGATTGAAACCTGGTGAAGGCTACAATAACGGAATCCCTTTTCTGATTGCCGATCCTGCAGCATTCCAAGGGCATGGCTGTGTGGTAGTGGCCAGACGTCCTGGCGATCTGCCCACAGAAGTGGAATTGCCTATTACTGGACACTGGGCTTCGCTTCTATTTGTCCAATCAGCCTCGGACCGAGGTCGAGAGACCATCCACGCCGGGGATGCCACCCATTTTCCTCATGAGTCCAGTGAATTACTGGGCTTTTACGAGATCCGATTCAGCGACGGCTTGGTCTCGACACATGACATCCGGTACGATGAAAACGTGAACCGATGGGATGCCGGTTTTGAATCGATGGGTTACTTCACTCGAGCCCTGGCTGCAGGCAGGCTTCCGGATAACCGCAGGGCAGTCATATGGGCTAGTGAATGGACCAACCCGCGCCCGGACGTGTCAATAGTCTCGGTGAAGTTGGTGGGTTCCCCCGGCCCATCCAATGCCCTGCCGATTCTGATTGGAATCACTGGAGTCGAAAAACCGCGTGTCGAGGACTATCACTAATCTAAATTAGGAATTAACCACAGCGACGCAACGCGGATAGAGGCCGCAACCAAACTCCCCTCCTGGATCAGGAGGGGGCCAGGGGGTGGTAAGTGGTGGGCGAGCAAGGGCCCTGATCGACCACCCCCTCACCCCCTCCTGATCCAGGAGGGGAGCCTTTCTCCTGCAAAATCTTGTCAAAAAAACAAGTTTTTACAATCTTGCTTAACAGAGGCCACTGAGCAGAACCAAAATTAACCGATAAAGGCACAACTCAGACGCATATGGTCTTTGTGCCTACTGTGCCTCTGTGGTGAGTTCCTTCCCGCCTGTTGTGTCTTTCGAGTTTAATCTGGGTCTAATCTAGAGTCTTTGGAGTGCGGTAGGAGTCAGATAAGACCCCTCTGCCGCAATGCGTTTTGGAGAGAACTCAAATCCTTCCTCATCAATTTCATCACCCTTTCTTGTTCCTTGCGGCTATTGTCTTGAGCCGCGGTGTATTCCACATGCAATGAGATCGGACCGGAAAAGCCCGCTTTCTTCAGCACCTCAAGGATCTCGTCCCAGCGGACTTCTCCTTCGCCCAGCGGGCCAAACTCCGCTTTGGAATACCTTTCACCCGGAATTCGTTGCCACCGGAAATCTTTCACGGCAACCATCTTGATTCGCGGCAGAAGCAGGTTCATTCCGATTCGCCAGCCGGCATCACCGCCCTCCAGAGTAGCATGGGCCCCATCAAAGTAGGACCCGACCCAAGGTTCCGGAAGGTCATGTAAGATTTCATGAAGGTCCCAGAGCGCGGCCCCTACATAGGCGCCGGAGTGATTGTGGAACCCGGCTTGAATTTTGTGCCGCTGGCAGAGTTCGCCGATCGCCTGGACCTTTCTGCGCACTTGCTGCAAGGTCGCGGGAATATCGTCAAATTGCTGATAGTGGTAATAACCCAATTTCAAATACGGAATTCCGAGGTCTCCAGCGGTTTGGATAATGGCCACGGTCGCCGCATCATCCGGATCAACAATCGCTGTGGTGATCATCGAAACCTTGAGCCCTGAAGCAGCAAGGATCCGGACTGCACTCGGGAGGTCCTTGGTCACTTGCTCAGGGAGGACGTGGCCTTCTGGCCGCACTGTCAGGTCGACTCCTTCGACGCCCAGGGTCACACAAAACTCTGCCAGTTCTCTTGGGTTAAGGGCCTGAAGGGGCTTGGAAAAGAGACAGATGGCCGGCTTCTTTGAGCCTGACTGCGCTTGGGTGGCGCTATTCTGGAGAGCCAGCGGGGCCAGGCTCATCAAGCCAGACTTAAGGAATCTCCGCCGTGAGGCTGTTGCACCAAAAAGAGAAGTCTGAATCATTTTTTTGTCTTTCGAAAACCGAGATCAAGGAATGCAGGAAACAACCAGGACAGCAATGACGCCAAGCACGTGACAAGAGGGGTCCCAGGCTAGCACCATCGCGACACTCTCATCATATAACTCTGGGTGAGACTCTTCAAAGGATTTGCTTCCAGGATTTTCCTGTGCTCGAACTGCCACAGTAGTCCATAATAGTGATTTGATTGAGTCCCCTGCGACCTGATTCAAGAATAGAGATTGCGTGCATAGCGAGAATCGAGGCCCATGAAAATTGCATTGTGCAACGAGGTGATCCGAGAGTTGGAATTTCCGGCTCAATGCCGCCTTGCAGGAATCCTAGGATATGATGGGCTTGAATTGGCACCGTTTACGCTTGCGGAGAACCCGCACCTGCTTAGCGCACAGGAACGAAATCAGCTCCGGCAAACAGCGGAAGAGGCAGGGATTGAGATCGTCGGCTTGCATTGGCTCTTACTAACGCCAAAAGGATTGTCTATCAATTCAAGAGACACGGGAATCCGGCAGCGGACAGTGGAAGTGATGCGTGGCCTAATCGGTCTTTGTGCCGATCTGGGCGGCAAGATTTTAGTGCATGGATCCCCAGCGCAGCGAAACATCCCGACCGACGACGACCCCCAGGATGCGTGGTTCCGCGCCCGTGATACGTTCGCTGCCATTGCCGCTGATGCCGAAGCTGCCGAGGTCATCTACTGTCTTGAGCCCCTATCCACCGAAGAATGCAATTTCATCAATTCGGTGGCCGATGCAGTCACTATGGTGGAAGCAATCGGAAGCCCGGCCATCAAGACCATGGTCGATCATCGGGCTGCCAGCTTGGCCGAAAAGGAAACTGTAGCCGACCTTTTGGATCGCTGGTTGCCAACTGGCCTGGTTAAGCATGTCCATGTCAACGACACTAACCGCCGCGCCCCAGGCCAGGGGGACAGCCACTTCACACCGTTATTCGAGGCACTGAGACGAAACGCCTATAGTGGAGTGGTCTCTGTCGAGCCATTCGATTATGTTCCCGATGGTCAGTCGGCTGCCGCCATCGCGATTGGATATATTCGGGGAATCCTCGAGGCTCTTTCATGAAAATCGAGTTTTGGTAGCCACGCCGACCGTTTTTTTCCGGAAGGCGTGGGCTTTTGGTGGCTAGGAAGAAGCCCACGGTTCGCGGCGACTGCAGTCGCCAATACGCTCACCGTGGCTACCCCTCCAATTTTCATCGACCGTGGTGACCTAAATAGGTCATGGGGCACTTTCATGAAAATGCGTTTCTGGGTGGAGGGTCGCGCTCCGTCGCGACCGCGGCCCCGACAAAGCGGGGCCCTCCAGCATTTTCATTGGTGGTTGCAAACTTGAAAACTTTTATAAAACGGCGGGTCGGGAATCCCAGACAGAGTCGAGGAGATCTAAAGATGAAGACAGGGATTGGGCGTAGACAGTTTCTTGTGACAGGCACTCGGGCTGGGGCGGGGATAGTTCTCATATCGGGTCTTGGAAAACCGAGAAATGCATTTGCTGCCAGCGACACTATTCGAGTAGCGATTGTGGGCCTTCGCGGTCGCGGGGGAGAGCACATTCGGGGATTCCACGGGCAGCCTGGTGTGGAGATTGCGGCACTTTGCGACGTCGACGAGAATGTCCTCCGCCAACGGGCGATTCAACATGAGAAACTCTCTGGCCGTAAGGTTAGGCAAGTTCAAGACATGCGTGAACTTTTCGATGACAAAAACATCGATGTCGTCAGCTTTGCCACCCCCAATCACTGGCATGCACTGGGTGGGATCTGGGCCATGCAGGCCGGCAAACACACTTACATAGAGAAACCCTGCTCTCATAATGTCTGGGAGGGTAGACAGCTGGTCAAAGCTGCACGCAAGTACAACCGCCTATGTCAGCATGGCACTCAGGGCCGAAGCGCCCCAGCCGTTCGGGAAGCCGTCCAGAAGCTGCGGGAGGGAGTGATCGGCAACATTTACATGGCTCGCGGATTGTGCTTTAAGTGGCGCCCCTCAATCGGGAAGGTCAGTGGCCCTCAGCCTATTCCGCAAGGCATCGATTACGACCTGTGGCTTGGACCGGCTCCCAAGAAGCCTCTGATGCGCAAACAGCTTCATTATGATTGGCACTGGCAGTGGGATTATGGGTGCGGCGATATGGGCAACCAGGGCGTCCATGAGATGGACATGGCCCGCTGGGCCCTGGGGGTGGGCTTGCCCAGCAAGATCCAAGCTACTGGCGGACACTTTATGTTTGACGACGACCAGGAAACTCCTAATTCGTTGATTTGTACTTTTGAGTATCCCAAAGAAAAAAAGATCCTGCAGTTTGAAACCCGTCACTGGATTTGCAATCATGAAGGGGACTTTGGGGTGAAAGGACAAAACAACGTCGGGGTCCTGGTTTTCGGCTCGGAAGGGTACATGGAGTTAGAGTATTTCGGGTATCGGGTCTTCCTCGGAAAAGAACGGGAACCTGGCCCGAGTGGAAAAAGCGACGACAAACCCTGGGCTTGCTTCGTGGAGGCAGTCCGTAGCGGCAAAGTCTCAGATCTGACGCCTGATATCGAAGAAGGCCACCTCTCCAGCGCCTTGTGTCATCTGGGCAATATTGCCTATCGAACCGGCCGGACAATTCAATTTGATCCAGTGGCCGAAACTATCCAAGGTGATTCTGACGCCAGCCCCTTGCTCACTCGGCCGTATCGCGAGCCCTTCGTAGTACCTGCCATTTCCTGAAAGATTGTGACTTTTGGGGGAAAATGGCGAGGGGAACCACGGTGAGTCCGATTTTGAATTACCGTGGCCAGGCATTTCCGAGGATTGGTTCATATTTAAATTCGCTGCAGTAGACCGGCCTCGCGGGATCGAGGGTTTCGCACCAGAGCCAGCACCAGCACTACCCCTACCAAGGGAATAATGCTGGCCGCTACCAGAATAGGGACAAACGAGAAATGATCGGTGACATAGCCGATCAGGTAAGTGGCCAGGATAGTGCAAACCCCTGCACCTGTTCCGGCCATCCCGCTCACCGAAGCCACCGATTGGCTCTGAAACAGATCAGACGGCAGGACCAGGGCCATCGTGGAATAGGCCGCGTAGGAAAAGGTCGCCATAGCAAAAAGGGCAGCCACGCCGAAGACATTCGTGACAAAGATAGTAGGAATCAGCAGGCAGACGCCAAAGCCGCCAAAGAAAATCACGATCTTTCGAGCTTTGCCGACTGGCCAGCCTCGCCGAATTAGCCAGCTGGAAATGCCGCCTCCGAAGAAATTACCCAAGTCGGCGCCAGCGAAGGGAATCCACGCGGCCAGTAGCCCTTGTGCCGGGTCGATGTGTTTGTCCTGTTTGAGATAGATGAAGAACCAGTCAGCCACAAAGAACCATACCGGGTCACTCAGGGAGCGAGCCGCAATCAACCCCCAGGTCTGGGGCAGCTTGAGCAGATCCATCCAACCAACCCTCGAGGGAGTAGTTATCCCGATCGCTGATTCCTCTTTGTCGGCCAGTATCATCGCCAGTTCCCGATCGGTGATACGAGGATGACTTTGAGGAGGGTAGTAGAGCCATCGCCAAAGCATGAGCCACATGAAGCCCAGCATTCCGATGACGACAAAAGCCGGCCTCCACCCGTATGTGAGGTAGAGCCAGACCACCAGGGCCGGGGCAACAGCCGCTCCCACTGATGAACCGCTATCGAATAGAGCCACTGCCCAGCCACGTTCCTTCTTGGGAAACCATTCGGCCACAGCCTTGGTCGCACCTGGCCAATTTCCCGACTCCCCTGCACCCAGCAAGAACCGGAAGAAGCAGAAGCCTCCTAAGCTGTTGGCAAAAGAGGTCAGCATTGCGGCCAGGGAATACCACATAACCGTGAGGCTCAGGCCGAGCCGGGTTCCCAGTCGATCAATTAGTCGTCCGCAGAGTGTCTGACCTACGGCATATGCAACCCGGAAGGAAATGACAATCAAGGCGAAGTCTTCGTTGCTCCAATGATAGTCGCGTTTGAAGTAGGGAGCCAGGACGGAGAGTGTCTGGCGGTCAATGTAGTTGATCACCGTGGAGGCAAACAGCAGGCCACCAATCCACCAGCGCAGTGAAGGAATCGGCTTGGGGGTGTAACTGTTGGTTGGATCGTGTCGGTGCATGGGCTTTTATGAGAATCGAGTTTTGGTTGCCACGGTTACTGCGCTCTTGGCAGTAACCATGGGCATTTGTGTCCTTTTGAAAAGCCCACCATTGATTTAAGAAGCGAATCAATCGTGGCTACCCCTGCCATTTTCTTTGCGGTTGTGCGCTTGAAAAGGTCATGGGACACTCTCTTGGAAATCTCCTCTTTGGAGGGAGTGGAGCCGCTTGCGGCTCCGGGGGTGGGCTCGTTATGATCGAATCAACCCACCCCTGGACCCCTCCGGCGGAGGGGAATACCCATTTTCATGTTACGTGGTGCCCCTGAAGAAGGCATGCGAGGCTTTTATGAAAACACAAGCCTGGGTTGCCACTAGGTGATCACTGCCGCTTCGCCTCAAGCAACAGTTGGTCACTGAACTCCGCGTCCAGCTTGGGATTCTTGGAATCAAGTGTGCCCAGTTCTTTCTCGTTCACATAATCACGGACCCGATAATTTCCAGGGGCTAATCCTCTCAATTCCACCTGTCCTTTCCAGGCAACTCCTTCTCGTGGAGCGAAGAAGGCGTAGTACATTTCCCCATCTTTTTCGATGGCATATCCTTCAGGAACATCATAGCCGGTTACGTAGAGATTTCGGAAAGTTCCTTTGGAAAGCATCTTGGAGTTGTACAAGGCAATCCATTTTTTCCAGTGGGCCTCCTTTTCAGGATTCAGGTAAACAGCTTTGAATTTTGCACCATAGTCAGGCCATGTAAACTTCGTGCCGACTACGCCACCCGTCCCGATCGTGGAGGCAAAATCCTGGCCGACCTCCTTCCAGTTTCCCCCCTCCTTCAACATCACGCTCAGTTCTACATGGTCTCCGTACACGGCGGCTGCCGGGCCTAAGAGCGCCTTGTACATTTTGACGCGTCTTCGAACTTGGAGTCCGCCCACAGGATCAGCAGTGACCGCCTGATCCATAAAGGGCAACCAGGCTTGGCTGGGTGGAGTTCCACAAGGACAGCTTTGAGTGACACTTTCGGGCTTCAGCTGATGGGTGGTCTTGAAGATGATCCGGAAGATCTCACCCATGGCATTGACGGAGTCATCCGGTGATTGGTGATGGTGCTTCGGGTTATAACAGGGGGGCACGCTATAGATGTTATCCAACTTGTGTCCGTCAAACCCCCAGTCACGAATGAATTTTTCTGTCAATTGCTTGTGGTACTGCTGCACTTCCGGAAGTGCCGGGCAGAGGATGGCAAGATCCCTGACCATGCGTGCGTGTCTACCCTTTTTATCCAGGATCAGCCAATCAGGATGCTGTCTCACCACCTTCGAAAGTCCGTACTTGTGCGATGAGTATTTGCTTTGTCCATCCTCGGCCCCAATGGGCAGCCACCAGATCTGGGCATAAATTCCCTGCTTGTGGAAATCGTCAACCATCTTCTTGATGGAATCCCCGGGAAAAGTGTCTGGTCGCGGGTCCCAATCCCCATAGTTGTCAAACCAGCGGTCGTCCAAGGTGGCCCATTTGATGTCCATTTCTTTTAACTTGGGAATCGTTCCCAACATTTGAGCCGGTGTGACGTCGAACTCGTAGCCCCAACCGCACCAACTGATGTTGTAGGCTTCATTAGAGGGTTTGAGAATTCTCCATCCTTCGCGCTGCAAGGCGGTCGAGTAAAGCTGCAAGGGTTCGTAAAAATCGCCGGTGTAAACAGCCACAAAAGTTTGCGGAGTCGTGAGGCTCTCCCCCGGTGCAAGAGTAAGCTTCGGCTCCAAATTGATTGAGGCCGAAACCCGACCGTCTTCTTCTACTTTGACCGGCATGGAAAGAGTCAGGGGACGAGGGTCCAAGTGTCCGATGGCTTCACCCAGCGAGGCATTCCAAAAAGCCACAACCGGGATGCCACCGCCGTGTCCATCCGGAGTTTGAGCCCCAAACGGATTAGATTGTGAAAAGTCTTTTCGCAATTGCACGACGTCGTCTTTCCCCCATTCAACACTGGAGCCGTGAAAAGACCAGAGGTCAAACGGCTGAGCCTGAGGCGCGGTGGCTGAGGAGTTGAGGCGATGACGTGCGATGCTGAGCTGGTCGAGTTTCAAATTCTTGCTGCCCTTGTTCGTGTAAGAGAGTGTGGCGATGGCGAGATTGGGAAACGCGTCATATACCTCGACTACCAACCTTTTCTCTAATCGGATCGCTCCTCCCGCCGGGCTCTGGCCCGTCAATTCCACTCGCTTTCCCAACTTCCCCCACTGACCCTGCGCCTCTGAGATCTTTGCGCTGCTCATGTCCAGGGTCGGTTGAGGAATCTCTTTCCCTTCGCTTAGAAGCAAGTCAGCCACGGCACCGCCGCCTGCCTGAAGATCATCCAAGCTCAAGGGTGTTCCATCCTTGAGGTACGATGCCCGAATTGCCCCTGAAGCGTCGATGGAAAACTGCGCTAAAGATGAACTCACCAACCACCGCCCCCCCAGCGTGGAAGCGACCCCCACAGCGGAGACCGGTTTTTGAACCGCTGGCGGCGCTGTCCGTTTGCCGCAACTGGGAGTGAGAGAAACTCCAATCGCACAGATCGTGAGGATCGTTGGACCCCACTTGGGTCTCGCCGAAAACCGGAAATCAAGAATCGATTTCATTCGACACCTCCCCCTCCCATAGCCAGTCCCGTGGACTGGCTGAAAATTGTCTCTGTATCCAAATGGTAGACCATTTCCAACCTCACCCTGGGCGATCCCAAGTCATAGATCTTCCACCTCTCGCAGGGATACCGCTTGTATAAATCGCCTCTTCAAATGTCCAACCGTCCAAAGGAGAACGACTTCCCGAAGTAGTTATCATCACTTTCTACGTACGGTCAATTAAATTATAAATTCTTTGTTTTTCTATCTTTCTTTCTTGAGCAGCCGCGTTGACAAATCAAAAAGAAAGGGTTAGAAGCAATGAGTCAAAGGGGCTGACCTGAAGAAGGGGCCTTTCGGAGGTGACACATTTGATCGACTCATTCAAGACCGGTTGCTTAACCTTGGTTTTATTCCTTGTCATGGGCCCACTGTGGGCTCAGGGTGGAGAAGGATCTGAAGCCGATCCTAACAAGATCCTGCTCAAGGATTATAAACCCGTATCGCTGCACAAAGTGCCAATCACTCAGGTCCCCCAGGCGAAGTATCCTGTGATTGATGTGCACTCCCACACATTCGCGAAGACTCCCGAAGACATAGCCAGGTGGGTCAAGCTCATGGACCAGTTGGGAATCGAGAAGACAGTGATCCTTTCGATGGCCACGGGTGCGGAATTTGACTCGGTTTACTCTCAATACTCTAAATTCCCTGACCGGTTTGAGATTTGGTGCGGTTTCGATTACACGGGGTATGACAAGCCAGGGTTTGGTCCTCGAGCCGTTGCGGAACTGGAGCGGTGTGTGAAGATGGGTGCCAGAGGAGTTGGAGAGGAAGGTGACAAAGGGAAAGGGATGAGTTGGGGACAGGCTGCTGGGATGCACTTGGACGATCCTCGCATGGACCCGTTGCTGGACAAGTGTGCGGACCTGAAAATAGCGATCAACACTCATGTGGCCGACCCGATTTGGATGTATCAGAAGATGGATGCCACCAATGATGGCCTGATGAATGCTTATAGCTGGCGGCTGGACAATCAGCCCGGGATTGTCGACTATTCCGGCATGATCGACATCCTGGAGCGCGCTGTGAAACGCCATCCTCGGACAATCTTTATTGCCTGCCACTTCGCCAATCTGGATTCTGATCTGACTCGTCTGGGTCAACTCCTTGATCGCTGTCCGAACCTGTATGCCGACATTTCTGCCCGTTACGCAGAGACTGTTGTTACGCCCCGATTCACCGCCCAGTTTTACAGGAAGTATCAGGACCGGTTGCTTTACGGGACGGACATGGGGTTCGATGAGGACATGTACCGAATAACCTTCAGAATGCTGGAGACACTGGACGAACACTTCTACGCTCCTATATTTGGATATCACTGGAGCTATTCAGGTCTTGGCCTGGAGGATTCGATTCTCAAAAAGGTCTACCGGACAAATGCTCTCAAAGTCATGAAGCGTTGAAGAGAAAGAGACAGAAGCCATGCGAACATTACGCGTTGCCGCGGTCCAAATGGAAAGTCTTCCAGGCGACAAGGCCGCGAATTTTGCCGTCGTCGATGAGTACGTCAAAAAGGCCGCAAAGCAGAGAGTGGAAGTGCTCATCTTTCCGGAGTGTTGTATTACCGGGTATTGGTTCATCCGGAACCTGACCCCGGCACAACTCACCGAACTGGCAGAACCGATCTTTGAGGGGCCAAGTTCAAGAACATTGATCAGTATGGCGATCCAGTATCAGATGACCATAGGGGCCGGGTTTGTGGAGGCCGCCAGCAACGGAGGTTTCCATAACAGTTACGTCGTCGCCATGCCGGACGGGACTGCGCATCGGCACCGCAAGATTCACGCCTTCGAGCACCCTTTAGTCCTGGGGGGCTCGGAGTTCACGGTTTTTGACATCCCACAAGGGTTCCGGGCCGGTGTACTCATCTGCTTCGATAACAACATAATTGAAAACGTCCGCCTAACCGCTCTAAAGGGGACCGAGATCCTGATTGCCCCCCACCAGACTGGGGGCTGCCGGGCAAGAAACCCTCACCTGATGGGCTTGGTCGACCACAAGCTCTGGGAGAACCGCCACGATGACCCGCAGAGCATCGAGCGCGAACTGCGGGGGGATAAAGGCCGTGGGTGGCTGATGCGCTGGCTGCCGAGCCGGGCTCATGATAACGGCGTGTTCCTGATTTTCAGCAATGGCGTTGGCATTGACGACGACGAGATCCGGACTGGCAATGCCATGATCCTGGACCCCTATGGCCGGATCCTGGCTGAAACCTGGAAGGCCGACAATGACATGGTCGTCGCAGATCTGGATGCCTCTCTGCTGGAGGACAGTACGGGACGGATGTGGATCAAGGCCCGACGACCTGACCTGTATGCCGACCTTTCCGTCCCGACGGGCCTGGAACGGGATGTCCATCAGTTGAAATTCGAGGAGTGAGCAGGGGTTGACCTCCACCTGGTTTAGGGAGTAGTGTATTCCCTGCCGGATGTGCAGGTCACGGCTTGCCTCTTCCGGCTCCTGAGTAAATTGGCTAATCGGGGTTTCGGGATCTCTAAGAGTGAGGGGGGCCTTTCCTTACTCCGGCCTTGACCAACTAGGTGATCTTAATATCTCAATTGTAACCTTAAAGTGGAGGCGTTTATGGCAGACGAGATTTGTCGAGTGGAATACTTCTACGTGATGGTCCCGGATAAGCCTGGGAAGGCGGTTCAGATCCTGGAAGGGTTGCGTGATGCCGGAGTGAACTTGTTGGCTTTTAGCGGCTTCCCAAAGGGAAAGAAGGGACAATTGGATTTGATTGCCTCTGATATTGCCGCCTTGGAGGCTGCAGCCAAGAAAATGAAACTGGACCTGAGCAAGAAGAAGACCGGATTTCTGATCCAGGCAGATGATCGGCCAGGAGCAGTGGCCGAGGTTATGGCAAAGCTTGCATCCGCCAAGATCAATGTCGTCGCAATGCAGGCTATTTGTGCTGGCGCCGGCCGTTTCGGCGGTTTGCTGTGGGTAAAGCCCGGCGACCTGAAGAAAGCCGCCAAGGCGCTGGGGGTGGCGTAAGCGCAGCCCGTTCAGTTTGTTTCAGATGGCAGAGGCCTCGGTCGATGGGAACTGCAACAACAAGCGGCGGCCGGTTGCCGCCGCAGTCTACAGCTTGTACTTAAAGCGTCGCACCAGTTCCCGTCGATGCTTGACTTCCTCATCGCCCTCGACCCCCTTGGGTGATGACCCATCCACGACCCCAAGGACTCCTCGCCCCTGAGCCGTCTCCGCCACGACGACTTCCACAGGATTGGCTGTGGCGCAGAAAATCGAGCATACCTCCTGGCAAGCCTTCACCGCATTCAACACGTTGATGGGGAATGCATTGCGCAAGACAATGAAAAAAGTATGTCCGGCTCCGATCTCCTGAATGTTGTTCACAGCCACTTTAATGAGTTCGGCGTCAGTGCCTTCCCTTCGCACCAAGCAAGGTCCAGAAGCTTCATTGAAGGCCAGGCCGAATTGAATGCCGGGCACTGCCCCTACCAGCACCTCATAGAGGTCCTCAACCGTCTTGATGAAGTGGGTTTGACCCAGAATTGCGTTGCACCCCTCGGGGAAGTTCAGTCGAATCGTCTTTATTTCCATGCGTCACTCCTCAGGTCCACGGATTATTCCATCAGTTTCCTTGAATGAACAATTTTTGTCTATTCCTGGGAGGCATGGAGACTCCGTGAGTAATACGTCAGAAGGTGTGGGGAAATTCAATCGGCCTGAGACACGCACGAAGACGACGAGTATGTATTTCACGGGTGCATTGTGCTCCAGAATGTCAAGAAAATGTAGCTCCGGAATTTGCTTTTCGTTTTTTGTTCCAGTAAAGGTATGCTGGCAGCCCCGTCAGCACAACCAGGAGCCCCCAGGAGGAGTTCTTGAAGTCATTAATTATGACGTTCAACACAATCAGAAAACTCACCACAATGAACAGAATCGGCATCCAGGGGTATCCCCAAACCTTGTAGGGGCGCGGGAGTTCTGGATGTTTCCGGCGCAGGACAATGGCCCCTGCTGCCCCCAGTGCGTAGAAGATCCAGGCCACAAAAATCACGTAGTTGAACAAGCGTTCAAAACTCCCCACGAAAGTCAGTATAGCGGCCCAGGCACTGCCCAATAGAATCGAAACCCACGGCACTCGAAAACGGGGATGGACCAAGGCCGCTGACCGGAAGAACAACCCCTCGTGGGCCATAGCATAAAGCACGCGGGGTCCCCCCAAGATGTTGCTGTTCATTGCCCCTACAATGGATATCAGAATGGCGACCGCTACGGCTGTCCCTCCCCATGGGCCAACGGCGCGCTCCATAGCATCGCTGGCAACCCGCGGAGAGGACTTCAGCATGTCGAAAGGAAGAACTGTCAAATAACCCAAGTTAACAGCGAGGTAGAGAGCCATAGAGGCAAGAGTCCCCAGAAAAAGCCCACCAGTGAGATTCCTGGTGGGACTTTTGACTTCTCCGGCCGCAAATGTCAGAAGATGCCAGCCATGATAGGTCCAAAGAACACCGATCATCGCGATGCCATAACCTACCCAGGGTAATGGATGGGGTGAGTGGCTGACTTGACGCAGGACATGAAGACCTGGGTTGGCCGAGGCAAAAAGGACTCCAGCAATTCCAATCAGCGAGCCGATCTTGACGACTGTGAAGAGGTTTTGGACCCAGACCCCAGGCTGCACTCCGAGGCAATTGATGAGAGTGAGCAACCCAATCGATACCACGGCGATCGCTTTACCAAGGCCAGGAGAAACCGGCAGCAAATAACCTATGTAGATCGCGAAAGCTGAGCCTAGAGTGGCGATCGATCCGGAGTTGATGACAAAGAACAC
>JBGOTQ010000056.1:0-26072 GCA_041476565.1 Terriglobia bacterium
GTGGAGACAAGAAAGGCACCTGCATCCGAAAGGACCCCGATGTGGAGGCTTTAATCCAAACGATCACCGATGAAGTGGTGCGGGCGCTGCGACTCGTGAAGTGATTACACGAATATACGGATGAGAGTGGCAAACTCCATCATGCGGAACCCGACTAATTGGGGCCAATTCGAATAGCCGGTGCGTTGACGCTGGGCCCAATCTCCCGTCGCAGGAGGCTTTCGGAACGGCTGTCGCTCCAGCGGTCGAGAGCATCTTTCTTGCGGTGTTCCAGTTTCGTCTGCTGGAATTCCACAGAAGCCGGGCTTCCCAGGATGTAGCGGCTTCCCTGGAGCAGGGTGGCGATTTTCTGCCCTCCTATGAACCAATCCGCTATGCCTTTGAGGGCCAGGATTTCCACGCTTCCTGAGGGTGTGACCTCGAGGCGCCAGCGTCCGCTCTTAACCGCCACCAGGTCGCCGCAAGGGGTCGAGAGTTGCAGAGAGAAGGGACTCTTCTTTACGTGGGGAGCCTGCAGGATGACTCTCCCGGTCCTGATGGTAAAGTGAATTCGTTCAAGACCCGTCTGGACAGCTACGACCTGCGTGCTCTCGCCGACCCGAAGGTAATTCTCCGGTCCCAAGGAGATTTCCACCTTGTCGCCGTCGTGGGTCTCGAGACGATTTCCAGGCTCCAGCATCTTACCGTTGTGATATCCCCGCGCAGGCCTCGTGACGGTCGGCTTCCCTTCCACGAAAGTCAGCAAACCAGCACGGATCGACATCAGGTACCGGCCGTTGTCTTGGGCCGTCCCATTCAGGGACAACAGACAGGCAGCCGTCATTTGAAACAGGATCCGGTTTCTCCGTGCCATCGAGCCCATGGGGAGACCTGCACCAGAATCAGGAAACGGTCCGTCTAAAACCCGCAAGTCTTGACCCCTCGACCAATCGAAGGGTTACTGGAACAACCGCTGCGAAGCCCGGGTCGCCCCCTTCTACAAAGGCTCCCTCAGTTTCCGCAACGAAAAACCTTCACCCCCATTTCCGCGAGCATTGCGGCCTTGGCTGCCAGTGCTTTCTCTGCCATTTCCGGGGTGTCTGTATAGACTACATTAACATGATTGGCCTTCTGGCGCCCCATAAATTGGTCTCGTGTGATGCCGGGCAATAAGGCATGCATGATGGGCCACTGCGAGGTGGTTGCTTTCCAGCGGCGATCAGTCTCAGTTTGCGGCAATTCGACGGCCCTAGCCCGTCCCATGTCTGCCTGCAGAGCGCCTCCCTGGATATAAACCCGGCTCCAGATGACTTCTCCCGGCTTGCTGATCCCTTTCAAGGTTCCTCCTCCCAGGCGGAAGTACATGGAGGGCTGGCGTTCGCTGCTGGCTCCTCGATATCCGCCAATGAAGTGGGAGGCTGGGGCCGCCCCCGAGATCAAGAAAACCCAAACGTACTCGGACTTGCCATTACTCCGGTACCAATCCCCCCAGCGCACATCATGCAATGTCGTGGCTGGATCCATCCCCATTGCGGTCCAGAGGCGATTCGTCACCAGTGCATCCAGGCCGCAGCACTCGTCGACTTCGTTGAAGTGGGGCAAAGCACGCCCCGCATAAAGCTCCTGGCCGCTGGAATCATACACCGGCGGACGCACCACATTGTTCAGAAGCCCTTCCACCAGGTCGGAAGCGGGTGCCATGTCTTTGAGCCCTTGTTGATACTGGATCCCGATGGCATCGCACCCGAATTCGTGGGCCATGCGCACGGCAGCGATATACATTTTGCATTGCTCGAGGATCTGGGTGTCAGTCAAGTCAGTCTCAGGGTGAGGCCCGGTCACAAAAGTGACGCCTTTTCGATCCAGCCAATCCCGCACAGCCTGCGCCTCCTGGTTGGAAACCTCACGCATGGCCGCCACCAGGGCCGCCTGACTCAGCCGTTCCTTGTACACTCCCAAGGGATTGAGAAATTCGTCCTCGATGATGGCATTATACATCCCCATACAGCCTTCGTCAAAAACTCCCAGAATGGCTTTCTGGCGCCGCAACTGGCAGGCTAGCGCCCGCCCCAATTCAACCTCGTCAACCGGGAGGTCTCGCAAATCGATCTCCCTAACATGGCCGACGTCGTGAGTGACTTTTCCATCCTTCAGCCACTGGCGGACCCCCTTGAGGAAGAACTCGTCCCTGAAATCTGCGCTCCACAATGTACTGTAAGGCACTCCGGCCTTGGTCAGACATCCGTTCAAGTTGAGCATTCCGACTAACCCCGGCCACTGCCCAGACCAGTTGGCGCAAGTCAGAATGGGCCCTCGGTGACTGCGAAGACCGGCCAGGACGTGATGGCTATATTGCCAGACCGCTTCTGCCACGATAACCCTGGCATCGGGGTGAATACTGGCGAAGACATCCATTCCCATCCGCTGGTTCCAGATAAATCCATGGCCGAGGCGTGGGTCATAAGGATGAGCTCGCTTGACCCGTATGCCCTCGCCTGCGAAAGCAGCCGAGACCCGGGACTCCATCTCCGCCTGGGCAGGCCAGCAGGCCTGGTTGGCAGATTGCCGGAGGTCTCCGCTCGCCACCAGCAGGACCTCGTTTGGATTCGGAGGAGGCAATTCCGTTAGTTTGGGGATCGAATAAGACGACATAAAAAACTCCTTTCCTGCTGGAAGTAAAGTCAAGCGGGCTGAATCAGGCGGCAGAACCGCCCATAAGCCTCATCCCACGCTGAATTGTGAGCGGGTTCGTAATGAAGCTGGCCCGCGGAAGCAGCAATACTCTCCCGGCCTTCCTTCAAGTCAGAAAGGTGGCCGGTGGCGATAGCTTGAACCATAACATTTCCGAGCGCCGTCGCTTCCACGGGACCAGCTATTACCGGGCGGTCACAAGCATCTGCGGCCCATTGACAAAGCAACCGGTTTTGACTCCCGCCTCCGACAATGCGCAGGACTTGGAGTTTCCGCCCGGTGAGATTCTCAAGGGCCCCCAGAACCCATTGGTATCGAAGGGCCAGGCTTTCCAGGCAACAGCGGACGACGGCTCCAACACTCTCTGGAACAGCTTGGCTGGTTACGCGGCAGAAAGCTCGAATCTCCTCAGGCATGTTGCCCGGGCTCGAGAACTCGGCGGCATCGGGATTGATCAAGCTTTGGAACGGTCTAGCCTGGGAAGCCAATTCCAGCAGTTCTTCCCAGGAGTAGTCGTGCCCCTCGCGTTGCCACTGACGGCGGCTTTCCTGCAAGAGCCATAGCCCAGCGATGTTTTTCAAGAATCGATAGGTACCGCCGACACCGCCTTCGTTAGTGAAGTTCAGATCCAAGGACTGCTGGTTGATGATAGGTTCACGGACTTCCACTCCCATCAGGCTCCAAGTCCCGCTGCTGATGTACGCGCTGTCGGAATCCAAACCCGGGATGGCTGCAACCGCACTGGCGGTATCATGACTGGCTGGGGAAATGACCGGGGCGGACGTCTGCAGTCCGGTCTCACTAAGAATTTCGTGCCGGAGGTCCCCAATTCGAGTGCCCGGTTCCACGGGTGGCAATAAAAAGTGGGGAGGAATGCCGAGCTGAGCCAGCAACCCTTTGGCCCAGCATCTGTTGACACAGCCAAGCATTTGACTGGTAGTGGCAATGGTATATTCCACCGCCTTTTCGCCGGCAAGCCAGTAGTGGATCAGGTCCGGCATCATCAGCATGGATTCCGCTGTCTCGAGGCGAGGATCCTGCGCCTCGACCATACTGAGGAGTTGGAAAAGTGTGTTCAACTGCAGGAACTGAATGCCGGTTTCACGGAAAATCTCCTGGCGCGGAACCCGCTGGAAGGCCAACTCGACCATACCATCAGTCCGGCTGTCGCGGTAATGGCAAGGGTTTCCGAGCAATTGACCGGCGCGGTCGAGAAGGGCAAAGTCGACTCCCCATGTGTCAACCCCCACGGCCGCCAGAGGCTGGCCAAATAGGGAGGCAAACCGAGCCAGCCCAGCCTTGATTTCATTCCATAACCGCAGAACATCCCAGTATAGACGTCCGTGGATGTTGACCGGACCGTTCTCAAAGCGATGCAATTCTTCGAGTTCAAAACGGGCCCCATCCCAACGGGCCAGCAACAGCCGACCGCTGGAGGCTCCCAGATCGACGGCCAGAAAATTGATCTTTGAACGCATAAGGTGACTTATTCCCAAGTTGATAGCCTACGCTGGACGCCGCAAATACACTTAGTGCTAAGATTTGCAATCATGGAGGTTACTGGTGCAAGAAAGGTAGGGACACAGCCCCCCACATCCGGAGCACTTCAATCAACACGCAGCATCGCCCATCAGTGCCAACTTGAGTCAAGGTGTACCCCTCAGGTAATGGGGTGGTGGCTCCGCTAGGAGTCAGATGTCTGTAGAAAAGGGACCCCAACTAGGATCCCGCCGCCTCAGCCGGGCGGAACGTGGGGAACCCAGAGCAGCACGGATCCCATCCCTGCAGTCCGCCCGACGGCGGAGATGCAGGTGGACCGAATTCCCTTCAAACATTGGGCTCCTAGCGGAGCCCCTTTCCTCCTCAAGCTACCCCATTCTCAGGAAGGCATCACTTCATGGTAAAGGGGGCCGCAAGGATAGAGGTATCCCACAGGAGTCTAAGTTCTGCACCTTTCCCCGCTTCCTTGAAATCGACGGTGAACAGCTCGACTTTTTCAGAGCCCTGGGTCGTAGTCAGTGGAACATAATACGTATCCTGCGTCACATCATGTTCTGTTCCCCATTGGCCAGTGACCTTGTTGAACACCAAAGTGAACTCTTTGTCGCCGGTTTTCTTTAGCCACAGGCTGTAGGCTCCGGTCGGTACAGACACTTTTCCAAAAGACAGGTCCTGCGTGTTGGTGAAGGTAGTCGATTTGTCAGAACCCATTCTCCAGGCTTTGCCGGGAGCCAACTGTCCAAGCATATCTCGACCTTTGAGAGAAGGACGGCCATACTCGACCATGGCAAACTTACCATTCTTCTCGAACTTAGCGGTTCCCCGCGGATTCCGCTGGGCGTAAACTACGGACACTGCGGAAGAGAGGACGACTGCAGACAAGCCTACGGTAAACATCTTCTTAAACATGGTTGCACCTCGCATTTGGCCGAAGCCACATTAAACTCCATGGATTGTTTTGACTGGACTTCTTCCCCTCTTCCCCGTAAGAGAAGACCCTGGCATCAGCGGAGGAAGTCATAGGGAAAATAACACGGAAAGATCGCCGGGAGGCCCTAGGCCGCCCAGATCGAATTAGAGGAAGCACGATTTACTTCCTCAAATAATTATCATCGCCATCCACCCAATCCTGACGGACTGGTGAAAAAATGTCATAAACCATTGAATCCTCCAGTGCTTCAACAGAATGCCGCAGGCTTGAAGGAATCTGAAGCATTTGGTGCGTCTTGACCAGCTGAATTTGCCCCTCCACATGGAACTTAAGACACCCGGTCATTACCAGGCAGATTTGCTCACTCTCGTGGCTGTGCTCGGGGACCAGGCAGCCCTTATGGAGAAACAACTGGGCAATGGTAATTCTTTCGCCGGAAATGAATTTGCGCGAAAGCTTGTCGTTGAGCTGTTCCTGGGGGATCAGCCCCCAATCGAGATGCTTCATCTACTTGAACCCAGATGGATGCGCTGGTCTCGCGTCTTGGGAGCTCCTAGTGAGCAGAGGCCTTTCCATCGTCGCGATGCACTGCTTGCAAACTTGTGATGATCCTGCTTTTGCCTGGGACCCAACGCACTGCTGCAGCCTTGAAGAGACCACCAATGTCTGCTGTATCGTCAACCCGGACCACTATCCCCTGCAGTTGCAGGGTGCGGGCCATCCTGACAGGCAGGCTAATGTGCATGTTCAGCTTCATCCCCACTTCAAGGTTGCACATGGTCAGGAAGCAGGCTCCACTTTGACTATAGTCGGCCAGCTTGGTCCCTTCGTGAATCAACCCCCGAATCCTGGAAACTCCAGTGTACTCCAGTGGCCAGCTTACTTTCGTCCGGGGAGATTGTCGTTGTTCCTGCAAACGGGTGGCCATGATGAGATCCTCCTCAACAGGGAGAAATGCAAAGGAAGCTTAGCAAGTTTGTCAATCGATGTCTAGCCTCGCGCTGTCGAAGCAGTCGGATGGATGTTCTCGCCTTGACTAGGCTGTTAGAATGGCTACTGAACCATCGAGCAAAGGCAAAGTCAGGTTTCAGGCTGTCAGTCTGGGGCCCATCAGTCAATCCAGGATGCGGTCCCCCCACCTTTCTATGAATAGCAAGATCGAAAGGAAGTACGAGAATCTGTTCCGGGCACTCAGAGAACAGGGGGCTGGCGTAGCCAGCGTGGAGAGCTTCCCCATTAGCCTGTGCCTGGATCCTGCATCAGCCTGCTCCCTGCGTTGTCCGTTCTGCATTCACGGGGAGTCCTCGCTTTCCAGAACTTACAGAGTTATGAATTGGGACCTGTTTCAATCCATCATTGAAGAATCAGGCCCGTATCTGTTCCAAGTAGACCTGTTCAACTGGGGGGAGCCCCTGCTGAACAAGAGGCTCCTCGACATGATTGCTCTTTTAAGAAGCTATGACATCAATATACGCTTGAGCACGAGCCTTGCGCTGCCTCTTTCTGAGGAATTCCTCGAAGGACTGATTCTCTCCGGGATCAATTATATTGTCATATCCATTGATGGCATGAGTCCGGAGACCTATGAAACATATCGTGTCGATGGGGAATTTGGCCTGGCGATGTCGAACATGGAGAAGTTGGCGGAGTTGAAGCACCGACTGAAAGTCGATAAGCCCCGCCTCGAATGGCAGTACCTGGTTTTTTCTTTTAATGAGCAGGAACTTCCAAAAGCGATTCAGCATGCACGAAGGATTGGGGTTGAGTTTCGCCCTGCCGCTCCATACATTAATCTGGATCAACACCCTGAGTGGTTGCCTTCCGAGGATCGTTTTGTTCGAGAGCCTTACAAGGCCTTCATGGCCTTGCGAAAAAACAGACCCCGGGAAGTCAAAGTAAGTGACAGCCTTTCGTCTGCAGAGGCAGTCATCATGTCGACTGGGAGCGGGGACAAAGAAGCAGAAAAGATTGTCGGTCGGGATGGGGCACTCCAAACCGAGGTGCTCACAAGTTCGAACCTGGCTACACCGCAGCGATATCGTTGCGATTGGCATTACATGAAGGCCTGCATCAATGCAGATGGGACTCTCTCCCCCTGCTGCGGATTGTACCCGGGAGAACCCAATTGGGGGGAGGTGGGTAGAGGCCATTTTCACGGACTTTGGAACAATAGCAACTTC
Source organism: Terriglobia bacterium (assembly GCA_041476565.1). Taxonomy (GTDB): domain Bacteria; phylum Acidobacteriota; class Terriglobia; order Versatilivoradales; family Versatilivoraceae; genus DATKMG01. Next base: position 7,282 of record JBGOTQ010000056.1, read on the forward strand.
CAGGAAGCTCGGAAAACTCTGGCGGAGGGCTGTCTGGATAATGCCTCGGGGATAATTTGCGCCCAATGTCCGCTTCCCGAAATCCAACACGATGGCCGTTCCGTTCTGCTGGATGCATTAATGGATGCCCCCGGACGATACAGGAAACTCGCTAGACCGGTATTGAAGGGTCTGCCCCGCCGCGATCGATTGGTGCGACAATCCCTTCGGGTTGCAGGAAAGATGCTGAGATATCTTCCGTATCGCTACCGGGACCTCTTGAGGCGGCGGTTAGGGTATGAAATGCAGGAAGGAGTCCTTCGGAGGGCACTGGAGACCTTTTTGAGATCCGCGGCTTTGTGATGCCGCCGTGCAACTCGTGGGGAGAATTCGAATGGGAATCAAAGCATCGGGTAGGAATTACAGGATTGCCTGGTTGCCGGGGGACGGAATTGGACCCGAGGTTCTTGAGGCTGCCAGGATCGTTCTGGACGAATTGGGATTAAACGCCGAGTTCATCCACGGCGACATCGGATGGGAATACTGGCGCAAGGAAGGCGACGCTTTTCCTGCCCGGACCATCGTGTTGCTAAAGACCGTCGATGCCGCCATGTTCGGGGCCATCACCTCTAAGCCGGTCAAGGCGGCAGAGTCCGAACTTGCTCCCAGCCTGAGAAGGCAAGGGTTGGTGTATCGTTCCCCTATCGTGCGCATGCGGCAACTGCTTGATCTCTACATCTGCCTGCGGCCCTGCAAGGCCTATCGCGGAAACCCGCTCAATTACAGAGAAGGCATCGATCTGGTGGTGTTCCGCGAGAACACCGAAGATCTCTATGCTGGAGTCGAATTTCACCCCGTGCCTGTTGAATTGACCAAATTGCTGGGGGCGGTGTCTCCCCCGTTTGCTCCGTTCAAGGATTTGGCGAGTGACCAATTCGCCATTTCCGCCAAGATCAATACGAAGAGAGCATGCGAGCGAATCCTTCGTGCTGCGTTTGAATTTGCCGCGAAGTTCAAGCGGAAGAAGGTCACTGTGGTCCACAAAGCCAACGTGGTTCGTGCTACGGATGGGCTCTTCCTAGAAACTGCCCAGGAGGTGGCCAGAGGCTACCCCAGCGTCCAGATGGAGGATGCCAACATCGATGCCTTGTGTATGTGGCTGTTGAAGAATCCCCTCAATTATGACGTCCTGGTGGCTCCCAATCTCTACGGAGACATCCTCTCTGACTTGTGCGCCCAGATGGTTGGCGGACTGGGCTTTGCTTGCTCCGGTAACATAGGAACGAAGCTGGCCGTGTTCGAACCCGCCCACGGATCAGCACCTAAATATGCAGGGCAGAAAAAGGTCAACCCCATCGCAACCATTTTGGCCGCCAAAATGATGCTCGACTGGTTGGGAGAGACTGCAATGGCTTCGGCTCTGGAAAAGGCTACAGCAGAGGTTATCGCCGAGGGAGTGGTGCGTACTTACGACATGGGGGGGAACAGCACTACACTGGACATGGGCCGGGCCATAGCCTCCAAGTTGATGTAAGGTTCCGGTAGGGGCAAGAGGAGAGTGCAATTAAAAGTGACGGACATCGGAGCAGCTGGTTCAGCGTTTCTCGGCGACTTGGCAATTCCTCACTAGGTCTGAAAGGCCAAGATAGCGGAGCCCAAGGCAAGCGAAGGGACTTTTGTCCCGAGCGTCGCCCTGGGTGGACGAACCCGACGAAGCACGCGGAGCTCTGAAAGAGCGGAATAGGAAACAGGACCCCTCATTCCCGGGATTGCGAGGTTTCTTGCTGACCCCTAGTCATTTTCAGTTAGAGACGCGTTGTTGCAGGACTCCGTTGCTGAGGGTTTCATGGTATTCCTGCAGGGAACGGACATCCACCCTTTCCTGCTGCAATGCGGCAATCCCGCTGGCCACGGCGGCACCACCGGACAGCGTGGTGATGCAGGGGACATGGTATTGCATGGCAGCCCGGCGAATGGCTCGCTCGTCATAAAAGGAATCCTTGCCCAATGGTGTGTTCACGATCAAGTCTACTTTTCCACTCTTGATTAAGTCGACGATGTGCGGCCTGCCTTCGTAGACTTTGAAGACTCGATTCACCGGAATACCGTTTTCTTTCAGAGCGGCCATAGTCCCCCGCGAAGCAATCAGTGTGAACCCCAGCTGATGGAGCCGGTCCGCGATCCGGATAACGTTTTTCTTGTCGTGTTGATTGACGCTGATGAAGGCCGTGCCGGACCGGGGAAGCATGACACCGGCGCTCATCTGCGCCTTGGCGTAGGCCTGACCGAAATTATCGGAGACCCCCATGACCTCTCCGGTCGATTTCATTTCCGGCCCGAGGATCGTATCCACTCCGGGGAACTTCATAAAAGGGAAAACCGGGGACTTCACGAAGAAATGGTTCACCTTCAATTCCTCCGTCAATCCAAGTTCGGCGAGCTTTCTCCCCACCATCAGCCGGGCTGCGATTTTGGCCAGGGGAACGCCTGTGGCCTTGCTCACGAATGGGACGGTCCGCGAAGCCCGGGGATTGACCTCCAAGACATAGACGATGTCTTCCTTGATGGCATACTGAACATTCATCAGACCAACCACATTCAGCGCCTTGGCCAGCATTTGCGTGTAGCGTCGCATGGTGTCTAAGTGTTCTGACTTGACCAGGTAGGTGGGGAGCACGCAGGAACTGTCGCCGGAATGGATTCCGGCTTCCTCGATATGCTCCATGATCCCGCCGATAACCACGTCTTCCCCGTCCGCCAGAATGTCGACATCGACCTCAAAGGCATCTTCCAGGAATTTGTCGATCAGAATCGGCCGGTCATGCGAGACATCTACGGCTTCGTCCATGTAGTTAGCCAGGGTCCTGCTATCGTACGCAATGACCATGGCGCGGCCGCCCAGAACGTAAGAAGGGCGAACCAAGACCGGATAGCCGATGCGCTCGGCAATGGCTTCGGCTTCTTCGTAAGAAATTGCCGTTCCCGAGGGAGGCTGAGGGATCCCCAGATCCGAAAGCAGCTTGCCGAATCGTTTGCGGTCTTCGGCCAGGTCAATGGATTCGGGTGAAGTGCCGATAATCGGAACTCCTGCCGCCTGCAGCGAAAGGGCCAGATTTAAAGGAGTTTGTCCCCCAAACTGGACAATGACACCATCGGGATTTTCCCGCTCCACGATGTGGATGACGTCCTCGAAGGTCAGTGGCTCGAAATAGAGCCGATCGGAAGTGTCATAGTCGGTGGAGACGGTCTCGGGATTGCAGTTGACCATGAGGGTCTCATAACCCTCTTCTTTGAGCGCGAAGGAAGCATGGCAGCAACAGTAGTCGAACTCGATTCCCTGCCCGATGCGGTTCGGCCCACTACCCAGGATCATGATTTTGCGCGCGCGACTGGGATCGGCTTCGCACTCGCGTTCGTAGGTCGAATAGAGGTAAGGAGTATAGGATTCAAACTCAGCGGCACAGGTGTCCACGCGTTTATAGACGGGAACGATTCCGTGAACTTTACGTTTCTTCCGGATCTCTTCAGCGCTGGTCCCCAGTTGGATAGCCAGGCGAAGGTCGGAAAATCCCATGCGCTTGGCTTCCCGGAGGAGCTCAGGGGCAATAGTCTCGATTCTCTCCGCCTTGAGCCTCATCCCCATTTGGGCGATCTCCTGGATTTGGGCCAGGAACCAGCGGTCGATCCGTGTAAATTCATAAATCTCCTCGACCGAATATCCCAATTCAAAGGCATATCGCAGGTAATTTAACCGATCTGGATTAGGGGTCACTAGTCGTTCCTGCACCCGATCGGGCTCCAACTTTTCTGAACCGACTTTCTTCCCGGTCTCCAGGGATCGCATGGCTTTCAGGTAAGATTCTTTGAAGGTCCTGCCGATGGCCATGACTTCCCCCACAGACTTCATCTGAGTCCCCAGAACCGGGTCCGTTTCCGGGAACTTCTCAAAGGCCCATTTCGGGATTTTGGTGACCACATAATCGATGGTCGGTTCAAAGCAGGCAGGAGTTTTCTTGGTAATGTCATTGGGAATTTCATTAAGGGTATAGCCCACGGCCAGTTTTGCGGCGATTTTTGCAATCGGGAAACCCGTGGCCTTGGAGGCCAGAGCGGAACTGCGAGAGACCCGGGGATTCATCTCGATCAGCACCAGCCGCCCGGTTTGCGGATTTACAGCAAACTGAATATTGGAACCGCCTGTCTCCACGCCAACTTTGCGAATCACCTTGATGGCGGCATTGCGCATGAATTGGTATTCTTTGTCGGTCAGGGTTTGTATGGGAGCGACCGTCACAGAATCCCCGGTATGCACCCCCATCGGGTCAAAGTTCTCGATACTGCAAATGATGACCACGTTGTCCTTGAGATCCCGCATGACTTCGAGCTCAAACTCTTTCCAACCAATGACCGATTCTTCGATCAGAATCTCGTGGGAGGGGCTCAAGTCCAAGCCGCGCTGAGCCAGATCTTCAAATTCCTCGGCATTAAAGGCAATCCCACCGCCCGTTCCACCCAGTGTAAAGGAGGGGCGAATGATGGCCGGGTAGCCCACCTGCTTGACAATTTCCAGGGCTTCGTTGAAGTTGTAGGCCACGCCGCTGCGGGGCGTCTCCAGACCGATCTCGCGCATGGCTTCCTTAAAAAGAAGCCGGTCTTCTGCAATCTTGATGGCCTTGACCTGGGCTCCGATCAACTCTACCCCGTACCGGTCCAAGATCCCTTTCTCCGACAGCTCCACCGCCAGATTCAAGGCGGTCTGGCCGCCTACCGTGGGCAGCAAAGCATCCGGGCGCTCACTCTTGATAATGGCCTCTATGTATTCGGATGTCAGCGGTTCAATAAAGGTCTTATCTGCAAACTCGGGATCCGTCATGATGGTGGCAGGATTGGAGTTGACCAGGACAATCTTGTATCCCTCAGCCCGCAAGGCTTTGCAGGCTTGAGTTCCGGAGTAATCGAATTCGCAAGCCTGACCGATCACAATGGGTCCGGACCCGATAATCAGGATCTTTTTGATGTCAGTACGCTTCGGCATAATCCTCAAATAAGGCAACAGAGCAAGGAGTAAAGAGCTGTTCAAGAGATTCGCCTATCCCTTTCAGCTTTCGTTTTATCTCTCGTGCCTTCATTTCTTGTATTGCAGCATTAAGGTCTTAAAGTTTTCAAACAAGTAACGGGAATCGTGCGGACCAGGAGAGGCCTCGGGGTGATACTGGACACAAAATAGGGGGAAATAACGATGACGAAATCCCTCGAGCGTCTGGTCGTTCAGGTTGATGTGAGTGACGTCGACCTCATTTCCAGGCAACGAATCTCCATCCACGACAAATCCATGGTTCTGGGCCGTAATCTCTACCTTTCCTTGCTGGAGATGCATGACGGGATGGTTTCCGCCGCGGTGACCGAATTTCAGTTTGTAGGTTCGCCCTCCCAGAGCCAGGCCCACCAACTGATGCCCAAGGCAGATCCCGAAGATGGGTTTCTTCCCTATGAGCTGGCGGATTGTCCGGATCGCATACGTGACAGGCTCCGGGTCTCCAGGCCCATTGGAGAGGAAGATCCCGTCTGGGTTCATTTCCAGGACCTGCTCGGCTGTCGTTGTCGCTGGGACGACAGTCAGGTCGCACCCGATGTCAGCCAACAGCCGCAGAATGTTCTGTTTGATGCCGAAATCAAAGGCAACCACGCTTAAGGGATCGTGCCCCTTGTCCTGCAACCGGGGACTGATACCTGTCCCAGACTCCGGCAACACACGGATGGATCGTTCCTGCCACCTGTAAGGCTCACTGCAAGTCACTTCCTTGGCCAGATCCCGGCCAACCATGACGGGCGTTTGACGAGTTCGCTCGACGAGCGATTCCGGGGTCAGATCCACCGTCGATACCATGGCACGCATGGCCCCATGGTCTCGGATGTGACGAACCAGGGCGCGAGTGTCTACATCGGAAATGCTGACGATATTGTGCTTGCGCAGGTAATCGGGCAGGGTTTTCTCCTGGCGCCAGTTGCTGGAAACCTCGGCGATTTCCCTGACGATCAGCCCTTCCGCAAAGGGACGCCGGGATTCCTCATCCTGAGAATTGACTCCATAGTTGCCAATCAACGGATAGGTGAGGGTGACTATTTGCCCGGCGTAAGAGGGATCAGTGAGGATTTCCTGGTAGCCCGTAAGGGAGGTATTGAAAACAACTTCGCCTGCAGTTTCTCCTTGTGCGCCAAACGACTTCCCCCTGAAAGTCAGCCCGTCTTCCAAGGCGAGCAAAGCTTCCATTGAGTCTCCAATAGGTATGGCATTCGGTTTTCGTGTCCGGGTGCAGAAATCAGGCCAAGCTTACTCAAGGAATCCCACTTTCTCGACTGGCCAGTACCGAAAGACGGCCTTGCCGTATATATACTTTCTGGGAACCAGTCCCCAGGAGCGGCTGTCGTTACTCGCATTGCGGTGATCACCCAGGACGTAATAATAATCTTCTTTGACCCTCACGGTTGGGTATGAATCCGAATCCAGGTAGCCGTTGGGAACGTATCGCTCCTCCGTCAGATGCCCATTGATATACACCCTGCCGTCTCGTATCGAAACAGTATCACCCGGAACCCCGACGACCCTTTTTATAAAGGACTTGCTGGGGTCCCTGGGATACCAGAAAACCACAATGTCTCCACGGTGGATTTCCTCAAAATGGTAAATGAACTTGTTGACAAAGATCCGTTCTTGATCGATCAGTTCCGGCTGCATGCTGGTACCTTCCACCTTTACCGGCTGGTAGAGGAAGACCACCATGAGGATCGCTATGATCACTCCCAAAATGACGTCTTTGAGCCAGCCTCGAATCTCGCCGATCAAACTAGGGTGAGGTTCACTGACAACCTGTGTCGGTATTTTCTCAAGATCGCCTTCATCTTGCATAGAGAGGAATCGACGCCAACTCCTTTATCTCCAAACCGCGTTGGTTATAACACAAAATCTCATGGCACTCAACATTCAGTCCCTGTTTACACTATAGATAGCAGAACGAGAGCAACGGTTGCCAGCGCCTCCTTCTCTCTCTTGAAAATCCACTCCCTTGGAGGAGATGAAGCCTTGATAAAGCTTCATGGCCGCAGGTCCACCGAGGTGGGTTGAGAGTTCCGGACTTCGGATTCAAATCCACCCCTGGCGTTTGGCGACCGCCGTCGCCCGCGCCGTCCCCTCCGTCGGAGGGGATTTTCATTATACGTGGTGCTCGCATGGGGGCATGAAAGGCATTCATGAAAATGCAAGTTTTGGTAGCCACGCCGACCGCTTTTTCCGGGAGGCGTGGGCTTTTGGTTGTCAGGGAAAATCCCCACTGCCATTTTCATCTGCAGTGGTGAACTTGAAAAGGTCATGGCGCACTTTCATGAAGATGCAGGCTTCGAGGTGGCCGCCGCGCTCCGTCGCGGCGGTAGCCCGGGTCAAATTGGTCGCCCCTCTGAGATCGGCTCCCACACTCCCCTCAAGACCACCATTTTCATCCGCCGTGACCCACCGAACGGGGGAGATGGCAGACTTCTGAGAAATGACTGGCACCCCGCACAATCCACTCTACTCAGAAACCTCTATAGCTGCGTGATAAGATATTGGGTATGGAATGCTTGAGATATTACGCGGCGGCCTGCCAAACAGACCAGCCGAACCCGAACAACCGGACCGAGATGAAACAAAACACAGCCAACATGCTACGCATGATTGACCAAGCCGTGGTGGGGTATGCTCCTTTTCTCCCCATCAAGCTTGTGGTGTTTCCGGAATTTTCTCACTCAGCCCCGGTCTATCTCACCTCGCGGGAATTGCGCGAAAAGCTGGCCGTCCCCATTCCCAACGAGCACACCGAGAAAATGTGCGTGAAATCCAAGGAGTATGACCTTTACATTCAGACTGGAACCATGCTGGAGACCGACCCGCGTTGGCCCCAAGCCGTCTTCAACACAACCTGCCTGATTGGTCCTGAAGGCATCCTCTACAAGTATCGCAAGGTCAATCCATGGATCCCCTGGGAAGTCCATGCCAGCCCCCATGATCTGGAGGGGTACTGCGAACCGCTGTTCCCTGTGGCAAAGACGCCCATCGGTAATATTGGGACTGCCATTTGCTACGATTGGCTTTTCCCGGAATCGCTGCGGCAATTGACGGCCAACGGCGCAGAAATTCTGGTTCGCGTCTCAGCTTACATGGATCCATTTGGTGCCACCGAACCGATGGACTGGTGGACGGTAGTTAACCGCTGCCGGGCGTTGGAAAACACCGCCTACGTAGTTGCAGCCAACCAGGGGGCAAGCTTGAGACATTATCCGCCCTTTTCCTGGCCGGGCGGGAGCATGGTGGTGGATTATGACGGACGGATCCTGGCCCAGGTTTCGCCGGGGCCAGGTGAGAAGGTGGTGGTCGCGCCAATCGACGTCGAAATGTTGCGCCACGAACGAAGAACACGACGGGCCCATCAAATGCTTGCCCATCTTCGAACCGAAGCCTACTCTCTGTATCGGCAGAGCTATTACCCGCCGGGATCCTTTGGAGACAAGGAAGATGTTACCGTAAGCGATATTGAGAAGCAGATAGACGCCGCCAAACGTCGGGTGAGTTACTTAGAGGAAGGAGAATCAACCCCATCAGTCGATATTCAGACACTGATTGATCGTGCGAAGTAGAGTGGCTGCAGGTTGTTTGAATTCCTTTGCAGGCGAGATCTCCACAAATTCAAGGGGGGAACGATGAAACGAAAAACTCTCCTGGGCCTTGCTCTGGTGCTGGCATCCTTTGCCATCGGGTTTTACGTGGCCAGGCTCCAGCCGAAACCTGTTTATGCCAATTCGAATTGTGTGATCCCTCAATCTTACGGTGCTTGCCGTGGGAGCATCGGCCCCGAGTTGTTGATTTTTGAGGATGCAGCAGGAACTGTCCGGCTGGTCCATCCCGCCTCCGGCCAGGTCTTCGGAACGGTCATCCGCAAGTGACAGCTGTTGGCCTTGCCAGGCAGGTTCATGACCCGCGTGATCCTCACCTGTTCGCTTTGGGCGGCTTAAGGCGACTGGGAGGAGGAGACACTTGGGGAAGCGATGCTGCCACCTGGTCGAACAGGGACTGGATTGCAGTTTTCTTCTTCCGTCCCCCTTTGCCCTGGCGGTAATCATGTTCGTGACGGCAGGTCTGGCAGCGCACCTTGCGCACTTCCCCCTCTACCATACTGACAATGTAGTGGTTCATGAGAAGATGGCAACGGGTGCAATAGTCGTCGACCAGGTCACCGAGCTGGATCTCCTGTTCCACCATCTCTGCTCTCCTTGGAAAGAATTAACCCCCTGAGTATCGATTTATTTCCACTTCATTGTTGCCGCGCCAAGTATTTTTGCCGCCAACAGAGTTCTCAAGGAAGCGTGAGAAAACAGGCGAAGGAACACCTTCGCCTGTTTGGCTTCAACCCAAAAGCCGGCTCTGCTGTTACTTCTCCGACGCCATTATACTGGCTACCTTGATGTTGCCTTGATCGTCAGCCGTCCCTTCCACGGTCACTTCATGGCCCACGTGCTTCTTGGCCAACTCCTGGTTGTCCAGCGCATAGAGTTTCTGGTCGTCATTGTTGTAGAAAACCAGTTTCTCGCCGGACTTGGCGCACTTCAGGGCACACTCCTTGTGCTCGGCCTTGGCCCCTTTGGCTCCGCACTTGGAGTCGGTGATCCAACCCGTCCACTTCCCTTCAGCCGCATACATTGACAACCCGAGCGAGAGAATCAACGCCAGGCTTAACGCCAGGCAGGTTATTTTCCTCATACAGCTTGCCTCCTTTCAGGCAACTACAGTATTGAATTGGGTTCTCGGAAACAAGAACCCTATGTTTTCCGGATATGGGTACCTTGATTTGATTATACAACCGGAAGTGCGTGGCTGAAAGACAATCTTTGAAATGAACTTACTTACTCGATGAACTTGTACCCTGTCCCTCGCACTGTCAGAATATGATGGGGATTTTCAGGGTCTTCCTCCAGTTTTTGCCGCAGTTTGACGATCTGGTTATCTACAGTTCGGGTGGTCGGGTATGCCTCGTAACCCCACACCTCATTCAATAGCCGATCACGCGAAATCACGACTCCCTTGTTGCTCACCATCAATCGAAGAATCGCAAATTCCCGGGTCGTCATCACGATGGAGTGATTGCCGCGCCGGGCCTCCATCTTCACAAAATCGACGGAAACATTTCCGAAATGATAGTGTGCCAAAAGGTGCTTTTGCCCGGCAGCCCGCTTTAAAATAGCTTGAATTCGTCCCAGCAACTCCCGCATGCTGAAAGGCTTCGACACATAATCGTCCGCGCCCAGCTCAAAACCGGCCACCCGGTGGTCTTCTTCGCTCTTAGCAGTCAGAAATAGAATGGGCGTGGTGATTCCCTCATGCCGTAACGAACGGCAAATCTCCTCACCCGGCAAGTTTGGCAGCATCAGGTCCAGCAGGATTAGATCCTGCGAGGGGTCGCGGGCTCGCTCCAGTCCGTGGCGGCCATCCATCACTGCCTCCACCTCATACCCCTCGGCTTTAAGATTGGACTCCAAGGCCTTGGCGATGGCTCGATCGTCTTCGATGATCAGGATTTTGTACATATCTTTTCCTCATTCGCCGTTTCAGTCTCATGGTCTTGGGCCGCGACCTCAGGCAATTCCTGCGGTTCTTCTCCAATCGGGAGCGTAAGAATGAATTTGCTCCCCTGTCCCGCAGTGCTTTCCACCCGGATGGATCCGTCGTGGGCTTCAACGAATGCTTTACACAGGGCGAGGCCCAGTCCGGTTCCGGAAATGGCCGGGTCCAGTCTCGAACCACGGTAGAACTTCTCAAAGATGAAGGGAAGTTCTTCAGGCTGGATGCCAACTCCCCGGTCCTCGACTTCCCAGCGTACCTGCTGCCCCACCCGCTCGAGGCGAATTTCCAGTTGCTTTCGTTCTCCGGAGAATTTGATCCCATTGTTGATCAGATTGACGGCCGTCTGTTTCAGGGCAGCCCGATCGGCCCTTTGCAGGACCAGATTTTCGGGGAGATCCACCCCAACTTCGAATCCCTCTTCGGCGAGTTGTTGCGAGAAGAGCTGTAAGCTCTCCCGGATGACTGCCACCAAATCGACTACTTCCCAGTCAAAGGGCCTCTTGTCATTCTCGAGCCGCGTGAATTCCAGCACGTCACTGATCAGGCGGCTGAGCCGGTCGGTTTCTTCTATGATGGTCTCTACGCTTGAAGAGGTCGACCGATCTGCCGCGGCCAGTTCTCGCTCCAGGGTTTCAGCATGCAGCCGGATTGCAGTCAGGGGCGTTTTCAGTTCGTGAGTCACGTTTGTCAGGAAGTCAGTTCGTAGCTTGGAGAGGCGCTCTTGCTCCTTTAAGGTCCGGTCCCCGAAGTATAGAACCAGGAAACAGGAAAGCACGGTGATCAGGACGGTTGCCAGGTAGAGCAGATTCTTGTAAAGGCTCCGCCTTTCAAAAGCAGAGAAATCCTTGGGTACGGCTCGAACGACAAACTGGGGGGCCCAGGGATCGAGAATTCGCTGGTCAGCCAGCCTCACTGCAACTGGCTCTGATCCCCCTTTACCAATACGGATCTTAACTTCAGGAGACAGCCAGGAGGCCCCGGCCACTTGATCTTCCAATTGCTGGCACAGACTTTCCAGGTGAATGGCCACTCCGATAAGCCCGAGCGGAGGGCGGTTCAAGAATTTGTAGGCCACCAGCAACGGAATCTCGGATGGATCACTGCTCAGATATTGCACAGGGAGATCAAAACGGGAAACGTTGTAAAGATTCCGCCTCACCAGCAGGTTGATCCGGCCCAGAAACTTCTCTGCAAATTGCCGTTGCCTGACCAGCCGGGCTGCCCGGGTTTCACGTTGTGCCCAGCCGCTCTGGGCGGGACGATTGTGACACTGTTCCCGCAGCCGGGTTAGCCAGCTCAAGGACGCTGGCGTAATGGGGACCCAATTCCGGGCATAGGCTTCCAGCAGTGTGTCGACGGCTAAACCCTGGCTCCCGCTGACGTCGGGCAAAACTTCATTGAACTCAAGGTACAACGCGACTACAGGGAGGCGCAAAGGCAATCCGTCCTCAACCTGGGTGCGAATGTCTTCGTGCATCAAGGCGGTACAAAGCTCTTCTACCCTTTCCCGGTCCTTCCGTTTGATCAACAGCTGCCGGAACTGCTCTTCCACGCCAGCCATGGCCCAGATGGGAGACTGTGGCTCGATCCCGGTGTTGACTGGTGCCGCATTCCCGGAAGCCCGATTCCGTTCCGAGTTGTACGGGAGGTTCTTCTCGTTCGATTCCAGGACCGGATAAACCTGGTAAGACGGATAGACCAGCAGACCCGAACTATCCACACAGAAGCCCAGATTCTCACGACCCAGACTAAGGTCCCAGGCATAGAGCGCCGGGTAATCCAACTCTCTTTCTGGAAATTGGTGAAGCGTGGACTGCCACCGCCTTTCAACTTCCTGGCGGAAGAGTTGCTGGGTTTGATCGAGACCGAGACGCTCAAGGTCCCTCAACCGCTCTTCCTCAGAATTCATCTGTCGACGGATGAAGAACAGACAGAGACCGGAAAGTATGAGGACGCAGACCAGCATCCCGGGGATGAACCAATATTTCAAGGCCCGGGTAGACAACTCAGACCTGGTCACCAGGCGGTTCCGCACGTTTGGCACCTTGTGGAGAGACAACATCCATAGCATAACAGGATACATGAAAGACTCGGAATTTGAACATTCCCATTTTTTACAGAACTGTGACAATTGCTTTGCATTCCCTTGGTACATTAAGATTTAAGATTACCGAAATAAAGCTATGAATCTCCGAAAAGTTCATACGTGGGCGTTTTTTCTGCTCGTCCTCAACTCAGCGTACATCTGGCCATTGGCTGAGCCAACCGTCTTTTACATGGGAAACGTAGTGCTCCACCTTCTGTTAGGTGTCTACTTGACCGGGGTCGCTCTCTACTATCTGGTTCGACGCTTTAACTTTTTTTCGATCCCAGCCAGATTGGCGCTCCTGATCTTTTTGCTCAGCGCAATCCCCGCTTTTGTCCTGATGAAAGTGGGAAATCTCCGTTCCAATCGCTGGATCCTCGATACACACATCGCTTTGGCTCTTGGCTCTGTTGCCTTGGCCGGTGTGGCCCTGCGGAAATACCTGAGGCGGGAAGGCACTCCATCTCCATTCCGGTTGGCTTGGAAAGGCTACCTTGCGGTCCTTCTAGTCCTTGTTTTTTTTCCCGCGGTTGTCACCACTTACCAGCATTTGAGACCCAATCCGGATGAACGGATCCGAAATCCACTCCTCACCCCAACCTCCATGGATGAGGAAGGTGATGGTCCTGCCAGTCCGTTCTTTCCATCTTCGGCGACAACCGCCACCGGCAAAACCATCCCTTCCAACTTCTTTTTGACTTCGGAAGTTTGCAAGCGCTGTCACCCGGATATTTATGAGCAGTGGAATTCCTCGATGCACCACTTTTCTTCGTTTAATAACCAGTGGTACCGGAAATCCATCGAGTATATGCAGGATGTAGTGGGAACCAAGCCCTCCAAGTGGTGTGCCGGATGCCACGATCACGCGGTGTTCTTCAACGGAAAATTCGATACTCCAATCAAGGATCGCATCAACACACGCGAGGCTCAAGCCGGCTTGGCCTGTACCTCCTGCCACTCAATCGTACGAGTCAGAAGCAGCATGGGAAACGGTGGCTTTGTGATCGAATATCCACCACTCCATGATCTGGCCACAAGCAACAATAGATACTTGCGCTGGCTTCATGATTTCCTGATCAAGACGGCGCCGGCGCCCCACAGGAAGGTCTTTATGAAGCCCTTCCACACCAAAGACACTCCGGAGATGTGTTCAGCCTGTCATAAAGTCCATCTCGACATTCCGGTCAATGCCTACCGCTGGATCCGGGGATTTAACGACTACGATAACTGGCAGGCCAGTGGTGTTTCCGGCCAGGGAGCTCGTTCATTTTATTACCCGAAGTACCCGATGAAGTGTGCGGACTGCCACATGCCCCTGGTGGCTTCCAAAGACCTGGGGAACACCAATGGCTATGTCCATTCGCATCGTTTTCCTGCGGCCAATACAGCAGTTCCAGCCTCCCATCAGGATGAAAAGCAGTTAGAAACCGTCGTTGACTTCCTGAAAAACAAGCAGGTAACAATCGACATATTTGCCATGAGTCCCTCCGGAAAAACCATGCCTGACCAGGAACCTGGCAAGACGCTCAAGCCTGCCAGGCCTATCGAAACCTTTAGCACCTTTGCCATCGGTGAAGAATCGGAGACATTCGGGACCAATGCAGCCGCTCCTTCAACCGCTGAGGAAGTGATTGCACCGCTTGACCGGGTCAACGCCACCGTGCGCCGGGGGGACTCTGTCAGGATCGATGTCGTGGCTCGCACGCGAACCGTGGGCCATTTCTTCCCGGGCGGGACTGTGGATGCCTTTGATGTGTGGATGGAACTTCAAGCTGTCGACAATCGTGGACAGATTCTTTTCTGGAGCGGCAAAGTTGAAAACGATGGGAAGGGACCGGTCGAATCCGGAGCACACATGTACCGTTCCTACCAGCTCGACGAGCACGGGAACTATATTAACAAGCGCAATGCCTGGGCGACTCGTTCGATCCTGTATGTCCGCCTGATTCCACCCGGGGCAGCCGATACCGCTCATTTCCGGCTCAACGTGCCCGAAGCAGCAGGAGACCGGATCACTCTTAAAGCCAGGCTCAACTATCGAAAGTTCTCCTGGTGGAACACGCAGTGGGCATTTGCTGGAATCCGGGATCCCCAGCAAACATCCTTCGGGTTGGATCAGAGCTACGATGACGGGGCCTGGGTCTTTAAGGGGGACCTTTCCCAGGTTTCTGCGAAGATCAAGGCCATCCCGGATGTGCCCATAGTGGCCATGGCCGAAGACACCAAAGAACTCCGTGTGATCGATCGCAAGGCGCCGCTCCCGGATATGAAGGCTACGCCAGACAAGGCAGACTTGCTGCGCTGGAATGACTACGGCATTGGACTGCTCCTCCAGGGTAACCTCAAGTCTGCAGAGGCCGTATTTCTGAAGGTGACCCAGATCAACCCCTCCTATGTGGACGGGTGGGTCAATGTGGGGCGAGCACGTATCCAGGAGGGCAACACAGCGGGGGCACAAGAAGTCCTCAAGAAAGCCCTCGAACTGGATGGAGAGTTGGCCAGGACGCATTATTTCTATGCGCTGACTTTAAAGACTCAAGGGAAATATGACGAGGTCCTGTCGCATCTTCGCAAGGTTCTCTCGCAGTATCCGCGTGACCGGGTGGTCCGGAACCAGGTCGGGCGAGTCTTGTTCCTGAAAAGACAGTATCAGGAGGCCATCAACGAATTGCAGAAGACACTACTGGTGGATCCGGAAGACCTTCAGGCGCATTACAATCTGATGCTCTGCTACCAGGGGCTGGGTCAAACGCAGATGTCCGACCAGGAGAAGAATCTTTACCTGCGTTTCAAAGCCGACGAATCAGCCCAGTTCATCACCGGACCTGTGAGGTTGCGACATCCCGAGGCAAACAACGAACGACAACCGATTCATGAGCATGTGTCGGTCCCGTTGGAGACAATCCAACCCAAAGCTTACGCCTCCCCGTCTCGAGTGCGAAAGGGTTACGCCCATAAGTGATTCCGGAAAATTCGAAGTACACACAGTTTCCATGAGAGTGCGGCATGACCTTGTTCAAGCTCACCACCGCGGATGAAAATGGCCTCCAGCCCACGAAGTGGGCGAAGGAGAGTAGCCCAGGGCAGAGCAGGGGCCTTGACCCCTGCGACGCCCTGGGTCAGCGAATCGGCAACGATTCTCCTCGTGTGGGCGTGGGGAGCCCGCCCACGCCCACACGAGGAGAAAACTTCGGTAAATACGGATTGTCGACCCAGGGCATGGCGGACGGCGGTGCCCACCGGCACCTCGCCTGTCGGCTTCTGTCATTCGTCCGCTATGCCCTGGGCTACGTTCCCATGGCCTTTCAGGCCATTTTCATAAGAGTCTCCCAACTCGTTCCACCAGCGGTGGCCTTGTTCCTGATCTTGGTCGCAAGCGTTGCGCTGGCAGTCCAGATCAGGTCTGAAAGACCGGTCTCCGCAAAGACAGAATCGTCCGCCAATACAAGCAAAGAGTCGAGATTTCCTGTTCAATTCACTGACATCACAAAGCAAGCGGGAATCCGGTTCACCCACAATAACGGGGCCTTCGGAAAGAAGTTCCTCCCTGAAACCATGGGGGCCGGCTGTGCATTTCTCGATTACAACAACGATGGCTGGCAGGACATCCTGCTCATAAACGGCATGGATTGGCGAGGACATAGACGTGGCCCTTCTTACCCGGCTCTCTATCGAAACAACAAGAACGGTACGTTTACGGATGTGACCCGGGAAGCAGGATTGGCAGTCGAAATGTACGGAATGGGAGTTGCGGTCGGGGATTACGACAACGACGGGTTCGAAGATATCTACATCAGCTGCTTGGGCCCCGGCCATCTTTTTCGCAACCTGGGCAATGGTAAATTCGTGGACGTAACCCAGAAAGCAAAAATCTCTAATTCTGATTTCGCGTCGAGTTGTGCCTGGCTGGACTACGACAGGGACGGCCGGCTGGATCTCTTCATCTGCAACTACGTTCAATGGTCTATGGAGACGGACATCTTTTGCACACTGGATGGAATCAGCAAGTCCTATTGTACCCCGGAGTCTTACAAAGGAGCCTCTTCCCGCCTTTACCACAATCTCGGGGACGGGACCTTCGAAGATGTAACCCAGAAGGCCGGCTTGCTGGACCCCACCAGCAAGTCCCTGGGAGTGGCCGTCCTTGACTGCAACAACGACGGTTGGCCTGACTTGCTCATCGCCAACGACACTCAACCCAACAAGCTTTACGTCAACAACAAAAACGGAACCTTTAGCGAGCGGGGGGTGACCGCCGGGATCGCGTACAGTGAAGACGGGACAGTTCGTGGGGCCATGGGCGTGGATTCCGGCGATTACGATGGTTCGGGATTTGCCAGTCTGGTGATCGGCAATTTCTCGAATGAAATGCTTAATCTCTACCACAACGAAGGTAACGGGCTTTTTCTGGACGAGGCCCCCACGTCTACCGTGGGCCAGGCCAGCCTCTTGACGCTTGCGTTTGGCTGTTTCTTTTTTGACGTGGATCTGGATGGAAAAATGGACATCTTCGTGGCTGACGGTCATGTGGAAACCGATATCAACAGGGTTCAGAAGCGCGTGATTTATGCTTAATTTCCACACCTCTTTCACAATCTCGGGCGTAAGCAGTTCGTCGAGGTGACTGTCTTGGTTGGCCCCGGCTTAAAGGGTCCTAAGGTCGGACGGGGATGTGCTTTCGCTGACATTGACAACGACGGAGATCTCGACCTTCTTCTGACCACCAATGGGGGACCTGCCTACCTGTACAGGAATGACGGCGGCAACACCAACCACTACCTGAGAATCAAAACTGTCGGAACTCGCAGCAACCGTGACGGGATTGGAGCCCTGGTACGCCTGAAACTCAATGACGGCACACTCTGGGGACAAGTCAAAAGCGGCAGCAGTTACTGCTCGCAAAGCGAGTTGCCGTTGACCTTCGGATTGGGCAAGCAGGCCCTGGTCCCTAGCCTGGAAGTTTCCTGGCCCAGTGGCATCGTCGATCGGTTTTACAACGTGCCAGCCAACCAGACGTTGATCATCAAAGAAGGTACCGGCAGCAAATAGGCGAAATCCTTTTCATCCCGGGCATGGTTGTATATCACAATTGCCCAGGGTCCGGAGGGTGTGGAAGCGAGTGTTTCTCTTGATGGAGAACAAGGAGAATCCTGGACCCGTAAGCCCAACTGTCAATGTAGGCCCTTAAAGAACATCTGACGAGGATCCGCTGTGGCTGCCTTGGTTTGGCGGGACTTTCGGCGTTCATAAACCACACCCTGGTTAATGAGAATGTGGACAACATTCCCGTAGGATTCGCCCAATTGGCGGACAATTTCCTGGATCCCCAGTCTCTTGTTCATGAATAGGTTGCAGATCGTGATTTCTTTCCTGGAGTCGGGATCAAGGTGGGCAAGGTCCTGCGGTAGCCTATAGGATTGCTGCTTTAATCGAAAACCGTCCCTTAAGATTGATTCTGACTCAAACATAATTCATCCTTTACTCCATAATGTTTCGGAATTTGGGGCACCGCTCTTTAAATTTTCTCACGGGTCCACTCTTGAAAATCCCCTCCCTTGGAGGGGATAAAGCTTTGATAAAGCTTCATGACCGCAGGTCCACCAGGGTGGTTTGAAAGCTACGGACTTCGGATTCAAACCCACCCCTGGCGCTCGGCGACCGCCGTCGCCCGCGCCTTCCCCTCCGTCGGAGGGGATTTTCATCATACGTGGCGCCCCCATGGGGGCATGAAAGGCTTTCATGAAAATGCGGTTCTTGGTGGAGGGTCGCGCTCCGTCGCGACCCTTATGGCGGCGACCTCCAGTATTTTCATCGGCGGTGGTGAACTTGGAAAGGTCAGGGGGCACTTTTGAGTAAATTCCGGTCCAGTCTAAAAGTGCGCTCGGTTTGGTGATAAGAAGTCCTTCATCTAGCGACGATCCGGGGTAATGCGTCAGTTCCATAGGAAAATTGTAGGGTGTTTCTGTGAAACGCCACATGTTTAGGCGGTTGACACAACCGCCCTACGTGCGCCTGAAAGCGTGCTTGATCGGAGAGGTGTAAGTCCTCTCCAGGCATACGCTCTCCGGCCTGTAACCA